>JBEEFT010000191.1:0-8168 GCA_041166225.1 Actinomycetota bacterium
GCGTGGAACGGGCATAGGCCGGTCCACCGCGTGCCCACCTTCTTGAGCGACATTCGCTCGGAGGCGATCTGCACGAAGTCGGTCGCATCGCGTACGCGCGCCACGTCCTCGGCCAGAATTCCCACGCCTGGAACCTACCGGGCGGGTGTTACTTCAGGTACCGGTCGAACCACTCGAGGATGATCTCGAAGCGCTGCTGGCGATGTTGCGGCGCGCCCGAGCGCGACATCTCGTGGCTCTCGCCGGGAAAGCGCACCATCTCGACGTCGCGGCCGAGCCAGCGAAGACCCGCGAACAATTCCTCAGCTTGAGCGATCGGGCAACGCAGATCGTCTTCGGAATGCAGGATCAACAGCGGTGTCGTGATTTTGTCGAGGTACGTCGTCGGCGACTGACGGATGTACTCGTCGCGATCGTCGACCACCGACTTGCCGTGGTAGCCGAAGAACGCGGTTGCGATGTCGGAGTTGCCCTCCATCAGCGCCAGGTTGTTGGCCGACCGTTCGGACACGGCGGCTTTGAACCGCTTGTTGTGCGACACGATCCAACTCGTCATGTAGCCGCCGTACGAACCGCCGAGCACGCCGAGGCGATCCTTGTCGACGAAGCCGAACTGCTTTATCGCGGCGTCGACGCACGCCATCACGTCGTCGTAGTCGACGCCACCCCAACCGCTGCCCGGCTCGACGGCGGCGTGCGGACCGCGCACGGCGCGTCCCCACGCTTCGCCGTAACCGGACGAGCCGCGGGGGTTGCAGTAGATCACGGCGTAGCCCGCGCCGGCGGCCACTTGGAACTCGTCGAAGAGTTTGTTCGCGTACTGCGTGAACGGTCCGCCGTGGATGTGCAACAACGTCGGATACTTCTTGCCCGCCTTCGCTCCGACCGGCGGCACAACCCAGCACGGCACCTTCGTCTTGTCCTTGGACGTCGCGACGTAGGCCTCGGGCTCTTGGATGACGCGGACGTCGGTGAGGCGCCGGCCGTGGTTCGTGAGTTGGGTCTCAACCCCGTTGACCAGCACCGACAACTCGGGCTGGGTCGTCGCCGAAGCGGCGGTGAACGCGGCCACGCCGTTGCGAACGTCGAACCCGGTAACAACTCGCTCGCCGTCGACCATCAATTCGGGGCCGGGCGGGTCGTCTTCGACGGGGTCGGTGTGGACGCGAAACAGCGGCACGTTGCCGCGGTCATCGGCGAAGAACCAGAGGTACTCGCCGTCCCACGCCGGTTCGCGCGCGCCGAACAGATAAGGCAGGCAGTGGCGATCGAGCGCGGTGGTCAACAACGTCACGTCGCCCGTAGCCACCTCGAGCACCCCGAGCTGGCCGTTTGCGGGCAACACGCCAAGGGGCGCGCCGACAAACGCCATGTCCTGTCCGTCGGGCGAGTACGCCGGGCGACCGAAACCAAAGCCGGTCTCGGTCAGCTGTTCGGGTGGCGCGCTGCCGTCGGCGCGCACGCGCCACAGGTCCACCGCGCGATCGATGTCCCACGATTCGTGACGGGCCGAGGCAAACGCAATCCACTTTGAATCGGGCGACCACGACAGGCCCGCGTCGCCCCACGCGCCGTCGGTGAGACGCTCCGCCTTCATCGTGGCGTCAGCGGGAACCGTGTAGATCCGGCGAGGGCGGTCGACGACGTAGCCCACGCCGTCGGAGCGGTAATAGAGGTGCGTGATGCGCCGCGGCGGCTGGTCCTTTGGTTTCACCTTGGCGTCGCGTTGCGCGTCGCGTTCGCGCGCCCCGAACGCGACCGTCGCGCCATCAGGCGACCATGCGACGTCGTCGATCTCCTCGGGCGACGATGCGATACACACCGCTTCACCACCACCGAATACCGGCAGCACGTAGACCTGACTCCCGGCGTCCTCGCGATGGCTGACAAAGGCGAGGCTCGACCCGTCGGGCGACCAGCGCGGCGTCTTGTCGCGTGCAGCGCCGGCGGTCAACGGACGCGGTTCCGCGGAACCGCTTGCGTCGGCCAACCAGATACGCGAGCGATACTCGTTCGCCTCGACGTCGATCGACGTAACGACGTAGGCGACGAACGCGCCGTCGGGCGACACCCGCGGGTCGTCGACGTTCACGAGCAGCCCGATATCGCCAGGCTGCATTCCCAACTTCCGCGACGCCATCGTCTTAGGCCGTCGTGCTCGCGCCGCCTCCGATGATGGCTTGCGCCGCCGCGAGCCGCGCGATCGGAACGCGGAACGGTGAACAGCTCACGTAGTCGAGACCCGCGTTGTTCACGAAGAACTCGATCGACGCGGGGTCGCCACCGTGCTCGCCGCAAACGCCGAGCTTCAGGTTCGGCTTGGCCTTGCGCCCGAGCTTGGCGCCTTGCGTGACGAGCGCGCCCACCCCGGGCTGATCGAGAGTGTCGAAGGGATTGCGCGGTAGCAAACCTTGCTCGAGATACGCGTTCATCATGCGACCCTCGACGTCGTCACGCGAGAACCCGAAGGTCATCTGCGTGAGGTCGTTGGTGCCGAAGCTGAAGAAGTCGGCGTGCTCGGCGATCTCGTCGGCGCGTATCGCGGCCCGCGGCGTTTCGACCATCGTGCCGATCGTGACGTCGATGCTCTTCTTGGCTTTGCCCGCAGTGGCTCCAACCTCGGCGATCGCGTCTTCGACCCACCCGCGTGCGAGCGCGAGTTCGGGACCGCTGACGGTCAACGGAATCATCACTTCGACCACGGGCTTGCCGCCGGCCGCAGCACGCGCGGCCGCGGCCTCCATCAGCGCGCGCACCTGCATCGCGTAAAGGCCCGGCTTGACGACGCCGAGGCGCACGCCGCGGGTGCCGAGCATCGGGTTGAACTCGTGCCACGCCTCGGCCGCCTCGAGCAACTTCTCTTCTTCATCCGTGAGACCGACCGTGGCCTTCTTGATCATCAGGTCTTCCGTACGGGGCAGGAACTCGTGCAGCGGCGGGTCGAGCAGACGCACGGTGACGGGCAACCCGTCCATCGCTTCGAGGATGTCGATGAAGTCGGCCTTCTGCGCCTGACGCAATTCTTCGAGCGCGGCGGTTTCCTCCTCGGGCGTGTCGGCGAGGATCATGCGGCGCACAACCGGCAGGCGGTCTTCGGCGAGGAACATGTGCTCGGTGCGGCACAGCCCGATGCCCTGCGCGCCGAAGTCGCGCGCGACCTTGGCGTCGGCTCCGGTATCGGCGTTGGCGCGCACGCCGACCTTGCCCTTACGCACTGCGTCGGCCCAACTCAGCAACGTGGCGAATTCCTTCGGCGGTTCGCCCTGGATCACCGGGACCGAGCCGCGTATGACCGTGCCCGACGCGCCGTCGATCGACAGCACGTCGCCCTCGCTCACCGTGATGCCGCCGACCGTGAAGCTCTTCGCGCCGATCTTCAACGCTTCGGCCCCGACCACGGCGGGCTTGCCCCAGCCGCGGGCAACGACGGCCGCGTGCGACACAAGACCACCGCGGGACGTGAGAATCCCTTCGGCCACGATCATGCCGTGAACGTCTTCGGGCGACGTCTCGGTGCGCACCAGCACGACCTTCTCGCCGCGCTCGGCCGCAGTGGCCGCGTCGTCGGCGGTGAAGTAGGCACGGCCCACCGCCGCGCCGGGCGAAGCACCCAGGCCCGTTGCGATCACGGGTAGGTCGGTCTTCTCGAACTGGGCATGCAACACCGAGTCGAGGTGGTCGGCGGTGACGCGCATGAGCGCCTCTTCCTTCGAGATCTTCCAGCTGCCCTTCTGGCCCACCATCTCGACGGCCATACGCAGCGCGGCGGCGCCGGTGCGCTTGCCCACGCGGGTTTGCAGCATCCAGAGCTTCCCCTGGTCAATCGTGAATTCGGTGTCGCACATGTCTTGGTAGTGCTTCTCGAGACGATCGAAGATGCCCAGTAGCTGCTTGTGGATCGCCGGGAACTTCTTGGCCATTGCGTTGAGTGGCTCGGTGTTGCGAATGCCGGCCACGACGTCTTCGCCTTGCGCGTTCACGAGGAAGTCGCCGTAGGCGCCGGCGGCGCCCGTGGCCGGGTCACGGGTGAAGCCCACGCCCGTACCCGAATTGTCGTCACGGTTGCCGAACACCATCGCCTGCACGTTCACGGCGGTACCGAGTTCGTGGCTGATGTGCTCACGGTCGCGATACGCGATCGCGCGTGCGCCGCCCCAGCTCTTGAACACCGCTTCGATTGCACCGCGCAGCTGCTGCTGCGGATCTTGGGGAAACGCCTTGCCCGTCTCCTGCTTGACGACGTCTTTGTAGCGCTCGCACAACCGGCGCAGCGTGTCAGCGCTCACCGCGCTGTCGCTGGTGACGCCATCCCACTCCTTGGCGGTGTCGAGCAGCCGGTCGAACGGCTCGGCCTCGAGGCCGAGCACGATCCGGCCGTACATCGAGATGAAGCGGCGGTACGAGTCGTAAGCGAAACGCTCGTCGTCGGTTTGCTTCGCCAGGCCGTCGACGGATGCGTCGTTGAGACCAAGGTTGAGGACGGTGTCCATCATGCCGGGCATAGAAAACTTCGCACCCGAGCGCACCGACACGAGCAGCGGATCGGCGGCGTCGCCGATGCGCTTGGCCATCTGCTTCTCGAGCTTGGTGACCGCCTTCGCGACCTCGGCATCGAGGCCGTCGGGCCACCCGCCGTGCATGTAGGCGCGGCACGCGTCGGTCGTGATCGTGAAGCCTGGCGGAACCGGAAGGTTCAACACCGATGTCATCTCTGCGAGGTTGGCGCCCTTGCCGCCCAGGAGGTCCTTGAGCGACATCGGGGGCTTGCGGTGCTTGTGGTCGAACGCAAAGACGAAGGGCATAGGCACGCAAGCCTACGCGTCGCTCTAGACGGCGACCGCCGCCTTCTGCATCCTCAAGTCGTTCAGCGTCGACTCGAGAAGCTCCGGCGAACCCTTGGGCACCACGTACACCGCGCCGTTTCGAATCGCCGCCGACGGGTCATACGCCGAGCAGATCACGATCGTGCAATCGGGGGCCACGGCGCGGATCGGCGCCACGATGTCTTCGCCCGACATGTTCGGCAACGAGAGGTCGAGCAGCAACACGTCGGGCCTGAAACGGGTCGCGAGCTGCAGCGCCTCGATCGCACTGTCGACGCCGGCGAGAACTTCGAAGCCGCACCGTTCGGCCACGGAGCGAAAGATCTGACGCGTCATCCGGTCGTCGTCACAGATGACGAGCGTGGGGGTCTTCGGTGGTGCTTTGGATTTGCTGGATGCCATGTACGAACAACTCCCCTTGCGGTCTAGGGGTTCTATCGGCCGGAAATGCCGGAATCTTCACATTCGAGCAGCAACATTCTCAGGCGCATGCGGGCCTGGTCGGCCTGCGTGGGTAGCTGGGCGAGCACACCCGGGTCAAGGTCGGCGGCGGCGGCGTCGCCGCGGAAATGCTGTTCGATCTGCGCCAGGGTCTGCGACAGCGTCAACAGTCCAATGCTCATGCTCGAGCCCTTGAGAAAATGCGCTTTCGACGCCGCCGTTTCGCGGTCGTCGGCGGCGACGGCATCGAGCAGCGCGTTGAATGGTGCGTCGAAGTCGGTGAGAAACATCTCGGCGAGTTCGCCGATGAAAGCGTCGTCGCCTAGCTCCCGGAGTTGCGCGAGCGTTTCGGGGTCAAGCGGATCGGGCGAGTCCATGGGTGTCCAATCGGCGGCTGTTCCACGGAGATGAGCAACGAATTGGGATTTCCGACCGCAGCCGCTTTAAGTCGCGTCGAAATGCGGGTTGAAGATGACGCCAACGATGTTTCCGTCGGGTGCGCGCACTGTGCCCGTTTTGATCCCGTCGCCCACTTCTACGACGGGCGTGTGCTCGACCGCGCCGCGCGCGATCAGCGCGGCGTAGGCCGCATCGGCGTCGGGCACGCCCCAATACGTGAGCACCCCGTCACGCACGCCGGCCTCGTCGGAGGGCAACAACCCGAGTTCGTACCCGCCTACTTCGAACCCGACGTAGAAGGGCTCGTCGAAGTACGGCCCGAATCCGATGACCTCGGTGAACCACGCTTTCGACGCGGCCAGATCGGCGACCGGATAGATGACAGTGCGCAACCCGTCGAACATGTGACGAACTCTACGGACCCCGTGGCGAACTGGTTGCTAGAAGCCGAGCTTGGCGCGGACGGTCTCGACGAGGTCGGCGACGGGGACGCGCACTTGGTCGGCGGTGTCGCGGTCGCGGATCGTCACTGCGTTGTCTTCTAGCGAGTCGAAGTCGACGGTCACGCACAAGGGCGTGCCGACTTCGTCCTGGCGCCGGTACCGACGGCCGATCGACTGCGTTTCGTCGTAGTCGACCATCCAGAACTCGGCGAGTTGTGCGTGGACCGATCGAGCGAGCGGCGTCAGCGTGTCCTTCTTCGACAACGGCAACACCGCGACCTTGTACGGCGCGAGACGGGGATGCAGGCGTAGCAGCGTGCGCTTCTCGCCGCCCATCTCGTCTTCGGTGTACGCGTCGATGAGAAAGGCCATCATCGTGCGGGTTGCGCCGGCGGCGGGCTCGATCACGTGGGGGACGTAGCGCTCGCCGCTCGCCTGATCGAAGTACTCGAGCTTTTCGCCCGAGTGCGTGGAGTGCTGCGTCAGGTCGTAGTCGCCTCGGTTGGCGACGCCCTCAAGTTCGCCCCAACCCCACGGGAAGTCGTACTCGACGTCGGTCGTGCCCGACGAGTAGTGCGACAGCTCCTCGGGGTCATGCGGACGCAGGCGCAACGAGTCGCTCGACATGCCGAGGTTGATGTACCACTCGTGACGCTTCTGCACCCAGTACTCGAACCAGGTGTCGGCCTCAGCGGGCGGGACGAAGAACTCCATCTCCATCTGCTCGAACTCGCGGGTGCGGAACACGAAGTTCCCCGGCGTGATCTCGTTGCGGAACGACTTGCCGACCTGCGCGATGCCGAAGGGCGGCTTGAGCCGCGACGTGGTCATCACGTTGGCGAAGTTGGTGAACATGCCCTGCGCGGTTTCTGGGCGCAGGTACGCGACGGCGCCGCTGTCTTCCACCGGACCGGCGTGGGTCTTGAACATCAGGTGGAACGGCTTGGCCTCGGTGAACTGATCCTTGGTGCCGCACGACGGGCAGACGCGGTCTTCGGGCAACTGGTCTTCACGGAAGCGCGACTGGCACTTCTTGCAGTCGACCAGCGGGTCGGTGAACGTCGCCAGGTGACCCGACGCTTCCCAGATCGCGGGCGGCGACAGGATCGACGCGTCGATGCCGACGACGTCGGTGCGCAACTGCACCATCTCGCGCCACCACGAGTCTTTGACGTTGCGCAGCATCAGCACGCCGAGCGGCCCGTAGTCGTACGTGGAACGGAAGCCGCCGTAGATCTCAGCCGACGGGAACACGAACCCGCGCCGTTTGCACAGGTTGACGACTGCTTCCATTAACTCCGGCGACGACATGGCGGCAGACTCTACAGACGGGTCCTCGCCGCTCTTAAACGTCTTTCGATGTGATGCTCGACTACCGCGACGGCGATTGCCTCGACTTCTGCGGTCGAGGGTGACTCCGGTTCTTGCAGCGCGGCGTTGAGTTGGCCGCCCAGGATTTGGCGCATCAGGAAGATCGCTTCGGGGTCGACGGCGACGCCGCGCCGGTCGTTGATGCACCGCAGGCCGCCGTCGTCCACGTCGAACGCGACGAGATTCGACGCCGAACCACACGCCACACATACGTCGAGCTGAGGCTGGAACCCCTCGAGCGACAGCAGCTTCAACAGGAAGCCCGCGAGTACGAGCGGCGAGTCTTTGTGGTCGAGAGTGGTGAGCGCGCCCACGAGCATCCGGTACAGCGCGGGGTTGGGTTCCTTCTCGGGCGACATCGTGTCGACCGTCTCCATCATCACGTTGGCCCGGCTGAATCGGCGCAGGTCGTCACGCGTGTTGGGCATGTGCGCGATGGTCTCGGCCTGTGTGATGGTGTCGAGTTCGCGCCCGATGTAGAGCTGCAGCGAGACGTGCGTGGTCGGCTCGAGGCGCGAACCGAACTTCGACGTCGTGCGACGGATGCCTTTGGCGACCGCACGCACGCGCCCGTGCGCTTCGGTCATGAGCGTGATGATGCGGTCGGCCTCGCCCAGCGGAATCGTCCGCAAGACGACCGCCCGATCGGAATAATGCTTGTTCACCGCGTTAGCGCGCGCCTCCGAAGAGG
>JBEEFT010000192.1:0-10620 GCA_041166225.1 Actinomycetota bacterium
TCGAGCGCGTCGACGAGTTCGGCGACCACGGCGTCGACGGCGCCCGCGGTTAGTTCTTTCGCGAGGTCGAGGTCGGAAACCTCAGCCCCGATGACACCGGTCACGCGCTCCACCCGCACCCGAGCAGGGTACGCGACGACGGGCCTACCCGCCGGGGCGGTGCAGCGGCGCCTTCTCGATCATCTCCTGGACGGAGCTGAACTCGACGTTCTTGGGCAGTCGCTCGAAGAAGCGGATCGTGCCGTCGTCGCCGCCGTTTTCGACCGCGATCGCGCGCAGCTTGTCTTTGTCGGCGGGGAAGGCGTCGTCGCCGATCACGCGCTCGAGTTCCTCACGGACCCCGGCGTACTCGTCGTCGACCACCGAGGAGTCCAGTTCGTTTTCCATCCGTCGCGCCTACCCGCGCCGCTTCGTGACGAAACAGCTACGCGGCGTCGTCCGTGAGCAGGTCGGCGCGCAGCGCGCCGAGCGTGTCGTCGGTGACACCGACAGCGAGGAGGAACCCTTCGGCGCCCTGATAGTCAGAGTCGAGCCAGTCGAGTGTTAGCGCCATCGCGGCGCGGGGCGCCGACAGGTAGGGGCGCACTGTCTCGACGTCGATACCCGCCGCGTCGAGTTCGGGCCGCAGCTCCGCGATGCGCAACTCGCTGCGGGTGACGTTGGTCAGCTCGTAATCGTCGAGCACGAGCTCGCGGTCTACGCCGAGCGCGCTCAGTAACAACGCGGCGGCCAACCCCGTGCGGTCTTTGCCCGCCGTGCAATGGAACACCGCCGGACGGTGCGAGGGCTGCGCCAATTCGGTCATCAGCCGGGCGAAGGCGGCCGACCATTCGGTCAGGAGTTCGCGATACGTGTCGGCCACGTAGTCGACGCCCCACGACACTTCGGTGCCGCGCTCGGTGAACCAGTCGACCAGCGACATCTCGGCTGCCTTCGGTCCGATCGACAGGTGCACGACCTCGTGGTCGAGGCCGTGTTCGACGGTGGGCGAACGGTCGCGCTCACTCTGGCGACGCAGGTCGTACACCCGCTTGATGCCGAGGTCGCCGAGCGCTTCCCAGCCCGCGGGCGTCAACGCCGACACGGCGTCGGCCCGGTACACCTGCGCCCACGCGGTGGTGAAGCCGTCGACGGTGGGGTAGCCACCGAGGTCACGAAAGTTGCGCACGCCCTCAAGGGCGATCACGCGGCGGGGGTCGTTTACGGGCATGGCCCCGGGAGTTTTACGCAGACCAGAGGTGATGCAGTGCCGCCGACACTTGCGTGGGCCCGTCGACGGGTGCGAACTCGGCGATCGTGACGGGCCGCTCGACCGCGCTCTCGTCGATCACCGCCGCGAGGCCAGTGAGGAAACGCGACGGCTGCGCCCACGTATGCGCGTCGTCTCGCCCATGGCGCCGGTGGTAAAAGCGCTGCGGGTACGTGATCGTCAGCGAGTCGCGCGCCCGCGTCATGGCGACATAGAGCAAGCGGCGTTCTTCGTCGACACCACCCGGTTCGCCCAGCGCCATGTCGGACGGGATGTTGCCGTCGGCCGCGTGCATCACGTACACCGCCTGCCACTCGCCACCTTTGGCCGAGTGGATCGTGGACAGCACGAGCCAGTCGTCGTCGAGATGCGGGGGACCGGCCAAGTCGCTCGTGGAGGCGGGCGGGTCGACGGCGAGGTCGGCCAGGAACGCGCCGCGCTGTTTATGCGCGCCCGCCATCGACACCATCGCCTCGATGTCGCCGCTACGCGACGCCGCGTTGTACGGGTAGGCCCGCTCGAAGGCCGACGCGAGGAACGGCAACAGGCGTTCGATCTGGGTGGCGGGCGGCGGGTCGGGCGGGCCGACACAGTCTGCGAGCGCGGCTTTCAACGCATCGATCTGTTCGACCGCGGCGTTGGGTACGGGCACGTCGGTGTCGAGGAACGTGCGCAGCGCAGTGTCGGCACGCGCGGTGACGCCGAGGTCGTCGGCGATGCGGCGGGCCCACGACGGGCCTACGCCTTCGAGCAGGCCGAGCACGCGATGCCACGCCAGCTCATCGGTGGGGTTGTCGAGGATGCGCAGCAGCGCCAGCGTGTCTTTCACGTGCGCGGTTTCGAGGAACTTGAGGCCGCCGAATTTCACGAACGGGATGTTGCGCCGGCCCAGTTCGATCTCGAGTCCGTCGCTGTGATGCCCGGTGCGGAACACCACCGCTTGGTCGTGCAACGCCACGCCTTGTTCGCGCTGGTCGAGCACGGCGTCGCAGATCACGTTGGCCTGAGTGGCTTCGTCGTCGCAGCGGATCAGCTTGGGCCGGCGATCGCCGCGCCGATCGGTCCACAGTGTGCGCGGGTACACCTGCGGCGCATTCTCGAGCATCGTGTTCGCGGCGGTGAGGATCGGGGGGGTGGAGCGATAGTTCTGCTCGAGCGTGACGACCTCGCACCCGTCGAACCGATCGGGGAAGCCGAACATCACGTCGGGCGTGGCGGCGCGGAAGCCGTAGATGGCCTGCGCGTCGTCGCCCACCGCGGTGATCGCCGCGCAGCCGGGCCCGCAATGCGCGGCGAGGATGTCGCCCTGCACGGTGTTCACGTCTTGCACTTCGTCGACGAGAACGTGGTCGAACATGCCGCGAAGGTGCGCGCCCGCGGGCGCTACCGCAATCGCGCGCCAGTACAACAACAGGTCGTCGAAGTCGATGACGTTGGTGGCCGCCTTGCGCGCCGCGTATTCGGCGAACACTTCGCGCATCGCGTCGACGTCGCCGCGGCACCACGGAAAGAACGCGCTCAGCGTGTCGCTCAGCGGCGATTGCGCGTTCGCGACGCGTGAGTAGATCGCCTGCAACGTGTCCTTTCGCGGGAAGCGGCGCTCTCCTTTGCCGAGGCCGAGGTCGGTGCGTACGAGGCCCATCAGGTCGACGGCGTCGCCCGCGTCGAGCACCGTGAAGCCGGGCCGCAGGCCGACGGATTCGGCGTGTTGTTGCAACAGCCGGTGGGCCACCGCGTGAAACGTGCCGCCCCACACCCGTCCCGCCGCGTTCGGGTCGGCGTGGCGGGCGGCCCGGGCGACGAGTTCGTGGGCGGCGCGCCGGCTGAAGGTGAGGAGCAACAGGCGAGCGGGGTCGGCGCCCTGCTCGATCAGCCGAGCGAGGCGTGCGGCCAGCGTGGTGGTTTTGCCGGTCCCGGCTCCCGCAACGATCAGGAGCGCGGGACCTTCATGTTCAACCGCGGTGCGTTGCGCTTCGTTGAGTACGAACATGCGTTCGTACCGTACACGAACACCCGTTCGCCCCGTCGGACGGCCTCGCCCGCGGCCTCCTCCGACTCCTCCTCGCCCTCCGACTCCGCCCCACCCCTCCGACTTTTGGCGTGTGACGCACCCCCGTCCCGACCTTGTACGCCAAAAGTCGAGGGACTTGGCCGACGGCGTGCTACGTGAGCAGCCGTTTGGCCCGGCGGAGGAAGCCGTCGGCCGCGGCCAGCGGGTTGGCCGCCTTCACGAGTTCGGCGTAGGGCATGGCCGCGCCCCACGCGTCGGTGAAGAAAAACATCGGCGCGTTTTCGCGCACGGCGTCGACGTTCCACGGCCCGACGTAGAGATACGGCTCGGGACGGGCGCCGTCGCCCGGTGATGCGCCGTAGTTCGCCCGACGACCGCGGGCGTCGTCGCCGAAATCCGTCGCGAGGTCGAAGTGCTCGGGCCACAACTGCAGGGGCGACGCGTCGGCGACGTCTTCCACGAGCGCCGAGAGCAACGGCTGCATCGCGGCGAACCATTCGCCGACCATCACCGCGCAGTCGGCGTCGATGTCGAGGGGCGTGTCGAGGTCGAGCGGCGTGCTCGGCGTATAGACAGCGGCGGGCGCGCCCGGCGTGATGCCGGCCCACTCGGCCACGCCGCGCAGCGTGGAGCCGGTGAGCAACAGCGACCGCTCACCGTCGGTGATGAACGGTCCGCTCACGGTGAACGTGCGGCCGAGCAACTGCTGGGTGGCGAAGCCACTCTCGTTGGACCGCAGCCCGATGCGGCCGATCGCGGCGTACGACGCCGCGCCGAGGATGTGCTCGGCCACCGCGTGCAGCGCGAGCCGCGTCGTCACGTACGCGTCGGGTAGCGCGCCTCGCCCGCTCATATCCGTCACACGTGCCATTCCACTCGACTTTTGGCGTGTGACGCACCCGGGTCCCGTCCTCGCACGCCAGAAGTCAGACGGGGTCGCGATGTTCGCGTTGTCGGCGGACGGCTTCGCGCACGTTGTCGAGGAACTCCCGCTTCGTCGTGTGCTTTGTGACCAGCACGACGAACCATCCGGCGAGTTGGAGATCGGTGACCTTCTCGGAGTCGCGGATGACCGCCGTCGCCGTCGCGTGCTCCTTAATGCCTTGATACTCCACTGCAACTCGGTCGTCGGGCAGCGCTACGTCGATCCGGCGACGGCGGCCGCGTGCCACGACCCAATGTTGGGGGACGACGACAAAACCGCCCTCGGCGAGCCACCGGAGGACCTTGTCTTCGGGGCGCGACTCGCCGACGGCCCACCCATCGATCCGCTCCTCAAGCAGCCGATCGACGACGGTTGTGCGCCGGCGACCGCGGGCTCGGATGTCCTCCCGAACGCTTGCGATCTCGTCGAACGTGACCAGGTCCAGCCGCTTGCAGTCGTCGAATACACCGGCGAGGCGGTCACCCGACATCACCGCCGACACATCGCACAACGCGCGGGCGAGCGTGGTCGACGGGATCCCGTCGATCGTGGTGCGATGTGTTCGCGGCAGAACATTCGTGCGATGAATGTGGACCTTCTTCTCGCCCACAACGCGCCGAACATTGCCGTAGCCCTCGCTTGTCAATTCCGGAATCAACAACGTGAATCCGGGCACGCCGGCCAACGCCAACGTCGACCGGAACGACGCCACATCGCCGATTGCGAGCACGTACGTCATGAGCTGTTGCCGGAGCGTGCGCGGACTCCCGGCGACCCGCCAAATTCCGCACAACTCGCGCTCGAACTGGCCTGCCCGCGTCCTCCGCTGAAACCCGCTTCGGCCGAACTCGGCCACACCCTCGGCGGTGGTCAGCACACCGTGTCGCCCCGCGAGCGACTCGAAAAATTCCGACACGCGCCGACTCCTTTCACTGCGGACAAAAGGAGGAAGGGCACCGTCACGCTACCGGCGGGGTGTGACACCCACTGTTTGTTCCCGACTTCTGGCGTGTGAGGGCGGGACCCGGGTGCGCGGCACGCCAAAAGTCGGAGAAACGGGGGGCGAAAGAGACCGGGCGAAACGACCGGGCGAAACGACCCGCGTAGAAAAGTGGACAATAGATATCCGGATAGGTAATATCCGGGTATGCGGATGTCCGACGGGGTCGAGTGGGCCTTGCACGTGGCCGCCGTGTTGGCCGTGGTGCCGCCGGACAAGGGGCTCACCGCCGCGAAGCTGTCCGAGTTCCACGGCGTGCCCGGCGCGTACCTCGCCAAGCACCTCCAAGCGCTGACGCGCGCCGGCGTGTTCGAAGCGGTGCCCGGCCGCAACGGCGGGTACCGCCTCGCCCGCGCCGCGAAGGACATCACCGTGCTCGACGTGGTCGAAGCGGTCGACGGGCGCGCCCGCGCGTTTACGTGCAGCGAGATTCGCCAACGCGGACCGGCGGCGGGACCGAAGTCGGACTACCGCGGCGTGTGCGGCATCGCACGCGTCATGTACGACGCCGAGGAGGCGTACCGCGACACGTTGCGCAACGTGACGATCGAAGACCTCCTCAGCTCGTTCGTCAAACACGCCACGACCGGCACCCAGGTCCGGTCGGCCACTTGGTTACAAAAGGAGCTGTCCTCATGAAAGTTTTCGTTGCCGGTGCTACCGGTGTTGTTGGCCGCCGCGCCGTTCGCGAGTTGGTCGCCGCCGGTCACGAGGTGACGGGTCTTGCCCGTACCGACGAAAAGGCGCGTCAGCTCGACGACGTCGGCGCCAAGCCCGTCACCTTCGACGTGTTCGACCGCGCCGACGTAATTGCCCACGCCGGCAGTCACGACGCGGTGGTCAACCTGCTCACCCACATCCCGTCGCTCACCAAGGCGGCGCTGCCCCGGGCGTGGAAAGAAAACGACCGCCTGCGGGTGGAAGCCTCGGCCAACCTCGCCGCGGCGGCGAAGGCCGGCGGCGGCCGCATGGTGCAAGAGAGCATCACGTTCCTCTACGACGACGCCGGCGACCAGTGGCTCACCGAGGACTCGCCGCGCGAAGCCACGCCGTTCGTGGTGTCGGTCGACGCGGCCGAGAACAACGCCCGCTCTGTCGACCACGGCGTGGTGTTGCGCTTCGCGCAGTTCTACGCGCCTGAGGCGTCGCACACGGTCGACTCGGTGCGCGCCGCGCGCATGGGCGTGGCGCCCGCGCTCGGAAGCCCCGACGGCTACGCCACGTTCACTTACGCCGACGACGCGGCGCGCGCCGTTGTGGCCGCGCTCGACGCGCCCGCCGGTACATACAACGTGGCGGAAGACGACCCGCTTACGCGCCGCGAGGGCAACGAGATCCTGGCCGAGCTTTTGCACAAGAAGAAGCTGCGCACCGGCTTGTCGAAGGTGTTGAGCAAGGCGGCGGGCTCGCAGGGCAGCTTGTTGTCGCGCAGCAACCGCATCAGCAACGCCAAGTTCAAAGCGGCGACGGGCTGGACGCCACAGGTGCCGAGCCAACGCGAAGGCTGGCCGCTGATCCTCGAGGCGATGGGCCTGTGACCACTAACGACCGCTGGATCCGATTGCTGTTGGCGTTCAACTTTGTCGGGCTGCTCAGCGTGGCGATCTGGCCGCTGGTGTCACCGAAAGGGTTTTACGACAACTTTCCGGGCGGCGGTTACCACTGGATCGACATCAACGGTCCGTACAACGAACACTTCCTACGCGACTTCGGCGCGTTGAACTCGGCGCTGCTGGTAGTGATCGCGTTCGCGTTCTGGAAGCTCACGCCGTCGCTCGTGCAGGCCGCGGGCATCGCGCTCGCGGTGTACGCGTTGCCGCACACGATCTACCACCTGCAACATCTCGACGTGTACAAGTCGGGCGACAAGATCCCCGCGGTCGCGCCGCTGGCACTGCAGTTCGTCACCGGTATCGCTATAGCTCTGCTTCCTTCACGGAGCAGTCGCGCCCGAACACCAGCGCTCGATCGAACGACTTGAGGAACCAGCGGTCGTGACTGACCGCGACCACGGTGCCTTCGAACGCGGCGAGCGCATCCTCGAGCGCTTCGGCGGAGACGAGGTCAAGGTTGTCGGTCGGCTCGTCGAGCAACAACAACGTGGCGCCCGACACTTCGAGCAGCAGCACTTGCAAGCGCGCTTGCTGACCGCCGGACAACGTCTGGAACGTTTGATCAGCCGCGGTCTGTAGTTCATACCGGCGCAGTGCGGACATGGCGGCGCCGAGTTGTAGGCCGTTGCGCCCGAGGATCTCGAGCACGGTGCGGCCGAGCAGATCGGGATGATCGTGGGTCTGGCTGAAGTGGCCGGCAACGACGCGGGCGCCGAGTTCGCACGTCCCTTCGTGGGCCACGTCTTCACCGGCGAGCAGCCGCAGGAAGTGGGTCTTGCCCGTGCCGTTCGGCCCGATCACCGCGACGCGTTCGCCGAACCAGATCTCACTCGTGAACGGATCGGTGAGGCCGTCGAGCGCCAAATCTTCGATGATCACCACGCGCTTGCCGGTGCGGCCGCCGCCGAGGTTCATCCTGATGTTCTGGTCTTTCGCCGCTTCGGGAGGCGGGCCCGCCTCCTCGTAGTGACGCAGCCGCGTCTCCGCGGCGCGGGCGCGCGACGCGTTCGCGTCGGACGAGCCGGCGCGGATCTTCATGATCCGCATGTAGTTCTTGAGGCGGTCGCGCTCTTCGGTCCAGCGGCGGAAGTCGTCGTCGAGCTTGGCCAGCCGTTCTTGACGCGCGTGGTGATAGGTCGCGAAGCCTTCGCCGTGCACCCACGCGCCTGAGCCTTCGAGGGTGAGAATGCGCCGCGCGCTGTCGGCCAGGAGTTGACGGTCATGGGTGACGTACAGCACGGTCTTGGTGGTGGCGCGCAACTGCTCGGCCAACCAGTTCTTGCCTCGCACGTCCAAGAAGTTGTCGGGCTCGTCGAGCAGCAACACGTCGGCGGTGCCCCGGAACAACACCTCGAGGGCGAGCCGCTTCTGTTCACCGCCGGAAAACGTGGTGAGCGGCCGGTCCATCACCTCGGCGTAGGGCTTGCGGATGGCGGACAGGCAGGCGGCGTCCCACACGATTTCGAGCTCGAAGCCGTGGACGTCGCCCCAAGTCGTGACGGCCTTGGCCATGCGGAGGCCGTTCGCTTCGCTCGGGTCTTTCGTCAGCAACTCTTCGACATGGTGCAGCTCTTCGGCGGCGCGGCGCTGAGAGGGTTCGGCGAGCGTGACCAGTAGATCGCGCGCGGTCTCGCTTTGGCCGCGCATGCCGACGAGCTGGCGCATCACGCCCAGCCGGCCGTCGATACGGATGGTGCCCTCGAGCGGCTTGTCGTCGCCCGCCAGGAGGCGCAGCAGCGTGGTCTTGCCTACGCCGTTATCGCCGACCAGCGCGGTGACCGACCCGTTGCCCACGCTGAACGACACGTCTTTGAACAGCGTTCGGCCCCCGGGGACCTGGTACGCCAACTTGTCGACATTTATGGCGCCCATGGGCCGAACAGCGTACGGGACGCCGGGGCCATCACAGCCACCGCTTTTTCAGTTGCGGGCGCTTACCCGCACCATGGCGCCGCCCGTCGGTCGGTTGACAACCATGCCGACAGGCTTGGGCGCCGGCCCGCCGACCGGTTCGATCGTGAGCCGCTGGGCGAGGCGGGCGGTGATCAACGTCATCTCCATTTGCGCGAGCGCAAACCCGATGCAGTTCCGCGGGCCGCGCCCGAACGGCACCCACGCCATGTCGGCCAGCGCCTTCTGGTCGGGCGAAGGATCGACGAAGCGTTCAGGGTCGAACGTGAGCGGGTTGGACCACGCCGCGGCGTCGCGCCCGGCGAGATGGGCCGACCACATCACGAGCGTGCCCTTCGCGATGTCGTAGCCACCGACGCGGACGTCGACGGCGGCCTCGCGCGGGGCGATCGCGCCGGCGGGGTGGAGGCGCAGCGTCTCGCGCATCGTGCGGTTCGCGAGCGTCAGCGCGGCCAGGGTGGTGTCGTCGGCGGTAGCGGTGCGCGCGAACACATCATCGGCCTCTCGACCGAGGCGGTCCCAGAGGCCACCGACGCGCGGCGCGCACACGAACGTCCACGCGAGCGACGACGACGTCGTGTCGTAGCCGGCGCCGACGAGCGTGACGAGTTGGTCGCGGATTTCGTCGTCGGTCAGTGCGCCGTCGTTGACGAGCGTCTCGACGATCGTGGTCGGTGCGTCTACCGGATGGGCGCGCGCCGCGGCGATCTCGCCGTCGATCACCGCGTCGATGGCGCGACGGTCGGCTCGAACCCGGCTGCGGGCGGTGAACGGGAGCCGGTGCGGCGCTTGGCGGTAGGCGGGCGCCTCGAGATAATTCTGCGGGCGCTGGAACAACGCGCCGAACGCATCGGCGTTGTCACCGACGCGGTCGCCCAACAGCGACCGCACCATGATGTTGATCAGGATGCTGCGCCCGACCGGATACAGATCCGTAGTCGTTGGTGACGGGCCGAGGGTCGTGAGCAATCGGTCGATCGCAGCGTCGGTTTGGGCCACGATCATCGGAATCCACGAACTCAGATAACGACGGCCGAACGTGGCCTGCACCGACGATCGGCGCCGCGCGTGATCGGCGCCGTCGGACACGATCATCGACTCGTCGCCGACGAAGAACCCCAGCACGTTGAACTTGTGGCCCCACCGGAACGACTCCGACGGCATGGCGAACAGCTCGCGCATGGCCGCGGGATCGCCGATGATGGCGACCTTCACCGGCCCCGCGCCGAGACCGACGACTCCGCCGTAGAGCGAGCGCAATTCGTCGAGCACCGGCTGGGGCTCGCTGAAGAGCCGGCGTACGTAGCCGAGTTGCTTGCGGGCCGGCGGGTGCGGAGGCGCCGTCACGCCCGGAGGCTAAACCCGGCCCCCGCGAAACCCCTGGTCAGAAATCAGATGCAGACACTTCGCTCACCGCGGGAGAATCGTGCCCGTCCCTATGCATCTGCAAGCGCTTTGGCGCGTCCGTAGCTACGTCAAGCCCCATCTCCGCACGATGGTGCTCATGGTCGTCGCGGCCCTGTGCGGCACGGTTGTCGGTGCGTACATGCCGATGGTCACCAGGCAGATGATCGACGGCCCGCTGGCCCACGGCGACCGGCCCGGCGTCAAGCCGATCGTGCTGCTCTTCGTCGCGATCGGGGTGGTCGACGGGGGCCTAGCGTTCCTGCGCCGGCTAATGCTGGCCTACGCCGCCACCGAGATGGAAACGGTGATGCGCAACGACTTCTACGCGCACATCCAACGCCTCGATCTCGCCTTTCACGACCGCTGGCAGACGGGCCAGCTGCTGTCCCGGGCCAACAGCGACATCTCGGTGATCCGGCGCTTCGTCGGCTTCGGCCTCGTGTTCCTCGTCGTGAACATCGCCACGTTCGTTTACGTCATCGGCCTGTTGTCGACGATGCACCT
>JBEEFT010000193.1:0-14337 GCA_041166225.1 Actinomycetota bacterium
GATCTCGAGGCCATCAAGAACGCCACCGAAAAGCTCGTCACGTCGAGCCAGACGTTCGCGCAAAAGCTGTACGAAAACGCGGCCGCCTCGCAGGCGCCCGCCGGTGACAACGCTCAGCAGCAGCCGAACGACGCCGCGAACGACGACGACGTCATCGACGCAGAAATAGTCGATGAGTAGTTCGTCGGACGACCTCTCGCGTGACGAGACGGAGGAGGCGCCGCCTGCGTCTCCTCCGCTCCATGCTCCCCCGTCCGCAGACGACGCCTCCTCCGCTGGCGAGGAGGCCCAGTCCTCCTCGGAGGGAGCAGAAAACCTGGGTGATGAAGTCCAGGCTGATCTCGATGCGTTTGTTTCGCTGGCTAAGGAGCGCGATGAGTATCTCGATTCTTTGCGGCGCACGCAGGCGGACTTTGAGAACTACCGCAAGCGGGTGCAGCGCGAGATGAGCGAAGCGCGCGACGCGGGCGCGGCGACGTTGGCCGCGAAGTTGATCGACGTGCTCGACACGGTTGACCTCGCGCTCGCGCACGACCCGTCCGATGCGGTCGCCCAAATCTCGACCGCACTGAACGACACGTTGAGCAAAGAGGGCCTCGAGCGCATCGACGCGTTCGGCGCGGCGTTCGACCCGGAGCTGCACGACGCCGTGCTGCACGAGGAAGGCGACGGCGCGGCCGAAGTCATCGAAGTGCTGCGCAGTGGCTGGCGATGGAACGGGCGCGTGCTGCGCGCCGCGATGGTGAAAGTGAAAGGTTCGTAAGAAGAGACCTTGGCGCCGCGTCAAGACTGGTTGGAGAAGGACTTCTACAAGGTCCTGGGCGTGTCGGACACCGCAACCGACAAGGAGATCACGCGCGCCTATCGCAAGCTTGCGAAGCAGAACCACCCCGACGCCAAGCCCGGTGACAACGCGGCCGAGACGCGGTTCAAGGAGATCTCCGCCGCCTACGACGTGCTGGGCGACGCCGACAAGCGCAAGGAGTACGACGAGATCCGCCGGCTCGGCCCGGTGGGCGGGATGTTCGGCGGCGGTGGCGGCGGTGGGTTCAGCCCGGGCGGTGGGTTCAACGGCAACTTTCGCGTCGACGACTTAGGCGACCTGCTCGGCAACCTGTTCAACCGGGGCGGACGGGGCGGACGGGGCGGCCCGACGACGTCGGCCGGGCCCCAACGTGGCGCCGACCTCGCCGCCGAACTGCACCTGTCGTTCGTCGACGCCGTGCAGGGCATCACCACCCAGGTCCACGTGAACAGCGACGCGCAATGCCATGTGTGCAACGGCAGCGGTGCGGCACCGGGAACGTCGCCGGTCATTTGTCCGACGTGCGGGGGCCGCGGCGTCGTCGACGACAACCAGGGCATGTTCAGCTTCAGCCAAACGTGCCAGACGTGCGGCGGTCACGGCATGAAGATCGAAACGCCCTGCGGGAATTGCCATGGCACCGGCGTCGAGCACCGTCCCCGCCAGGTGAAAGTGCGGATTCCGGTCGGCGTCACCGACGGCCAGCGCATCCGGCTGAAGGGCCGGGGTAGCGCCGGTCGTAACGGCGGGCCGTCGGGCGATCTCTACGTAACGGTAAGGGTCGGCTCACATCCGCTGTTTGGCCGCAACGACAGAAACTTGACACTCACTGTGCCAGTTACATATCCCGAGGCCGTGCTGGGTACGACGGTCAAAGTGCCGACGTTGGCCGACCCCGTAACCGTGCGCATTCCCCCTGGCACCAACAATGGGGCGGTTCTGCGCGTCCGCGGTCGGGGCGTGCCCGTCGACAAACGACCCGGTGACCTCTTGGTCACCGTGCAAGTAGCAGTGCCGCAGGACCTGTCCGAAGAAGCGAAGGCCGCAGTTAAACAACTAGCCGCCGCCGAACCCGATGCTGGCGCCGCTTTGCGGTCCCACTTGGGTGTGTAAGGAGAAATCATGTTCGGAGACGCCAACGACGAACGCGCGAAGAGGGCGGTATACGTCATCTCGGTTGCGGCCGAGCTTGCGGGTGTCCACCCGCAGACGCTCCGCATTTACGAGCGGCGCGGGCTGGTTGGCCCGGCGCGCACCGGGGGTGGCTCACGTCGATACAGCGACCAAGACATTGCGCTGCTGCGTCGCATCCAGGAACTGACCGCCGACGGCCACAACCTCGAGGGCGTGCGCCGGATCCTCCAACTCGAAAACGAGAACCAGCAGCTGCGTGAGGAGCTGGCTCGTTTGCAGCAGCAGTATCGCCGCGACCTCGTTCCTTTCAACCAGGACGCCGCGCCCTGGCAACAACGCCCGAACGGCAAGCGCGCCTAACCAACTCCCGCCCTGGGTAAACGCCAGGCGTGACACTCGCGTCAGAAGCAGTCGTACTGGACGGGCGCTACGAACTCGGACCGGTGCTGGGACGCGGTGGGATGGGCGAAGTGCGCAAGGCGCACGACCTGCGCCTGTCGCGCGACGTCGCAGTGAAGTTTCTCCGGCCCGACCTCGCCGCGCAGCCCGACGTGCGGCAGCGGTTCGCGGCCGAAGCCCGCAACGCGTCACGCCTCACCAGCCCCAACGTCGTGCTCGTGCTCGACTCGGGGGAACACGAAGGCACGCCGTATCTGGTGATGGAGTGCCTGCCCGGGCCGACCCTGCACGACGAGTTGAAGAACGGCCCGGTGGGCGAGGAGTGCGCGAAGACGATTGCTCGTGACGTGCTCGGCGGACTGATCGCGGCGCACGACCTCGGCATCATCCATCGCGACATCTCGCCCGGCAACATCCTGTTGGCGCCCTCCGGGCACGTGAAGATCGCCGACTTCGGCATTGCGAAGAGCGCGGAGGGCATGGACCTCACCGTCGTCGGACAGGTGCTGGGCACGCCCGCGTATTTGGCGCCCGAGCGCGTTCAAGGTGCACCGGCGACCCCGGCGAGCGACGTGTACGCGCTCGGTGTCGTGCTCTACGAGGCGCTGACCGGCGTTCGTCCGTTCGTAGGGAACACGCCAGTAGCCGTCGCGACGTCGGTGATGTCCACCACGCCCGAGCCACTCAGCGCCCTCCGGCCCGACCTCGACCCGCGGCTGATCGCGGCGGTTGAGGGGGCAATGGCGAAGGACCCGGCGCGCCGCATCCCCACCGCAGCCGCGATGCTCGACGTGCTCGAAGGCGCCGAGCGGACTCGTGCAATCCCGGTGACCCGCACGGTCGCCGCGGCGGTGCCCACTACAGCCGCGTTCGCGCCGGTGTCAGCGCCGGCGGCGCGGTCGTGGGCTGATGCCGGTCGGTCGCGCCGCGCGGTATGGATCACGGTGGCTGCCGCTGTTGCGATCGGCGTGTTGCTGCTCGCCCTCACTACGCACAAGCCAGGCGCCGACACCAGCACCACGCAGTCGCCGACCACGGCACCCGTCGCGGCGCCGACCACCACAGTGACAGCGCCCCGCGTTACGTCGGCCGTCGTGGTGCGCACGCCGATACCCGCGGCGCCGAAGGTCGTCGTAGGCGGCGGGAAGCACGGCAAGGGCGGCAAGGGCGGCAAGGGCTAACTCCGCCAACTTTTTTCTGAACTTTCTCCGCGACCTGTCCTCTGCGCCGCCACCCGTTCGTAGGTGAACTACAGGCCGGTACGGTGCCGGTCAGCGACGACAGGGAGATCCACATGACCCAATACCTGCTTTCCGTTTGGCACGACGGCAGCGAGCTCGACCCCGAGACGGGCGGCTACGCCACGAAGGAAGAAATGCAGGCCGCGTACGAGGCGACCGGCAAGTTCAACGACGAAATCGCTGCGAGCGGCAACCTGGTTTTTGGTGGCGGGCTGCACATGCCCGACACGGCGAGCGTGGTGAACAACGTCACCGGTGATCTCGTCATCACCGACGGACCGTTCGCCGAGTCCAAGGAGCAGCTCGGTGGCTTCTGGATCATCCGGGCCAATGACCTCGATGAAGCGGTCGCGATCGCCGCGCGCGGGTCGATCGCCTGCAAGAACCCGGTTGAAGTGCGCCCGTTCCAGGGCGACACGCCCGACACCGTCGCCTAGTTGAACCCGGCGGCGTCGCAGCACGCGATCGCGGCGACGTTCCGCACCGAGTTCGGTAGCGCAGTCGCCACCCTGGTCCGTCTCTTCGGCGACATCGATGTCGCGGAAGAGGCGGTCCAGGACGCGTTCGTGATCGCGTCGCAGAAGTGGCCGCGCGACGGCGTGCCTCCGAATCCCGGCGGCTGGATCGTCACCACAGCCAAGCGCAAGGCCCTCGACAAGCTGCGCCGCGAGTCGAGCCGGGGCACACGCGAAGAACGCGCGGTACTCGAGGCCGACGCCGAACCGGAAACCGACGAGGAGGTGGGCGCTGTGCACGACGACCGACTGCGATTGATGTTCACGTGCTGTCATCCCGCCCTCGCACCCGAGACGCAAATCGCACTCACGTTGCGGCTGCTCGGCGGCCTGGAAGTGCGCGAGATCGCGCGGGCCTTCCTCGTCGCCGAGGAGACGATGGCCAAGCGTTTGGTCCGCGCCAAGGCCAAGATCCGCGACGCGAAGATCCCGTACCGGGTTCCCGATGAAGCGCAGCTACCCGACCGGCTGCGCGCCGTGCTCGCCGTGCTGTACCTCGTGTTCAACGAGGGGTACTCGGCGTCGTCGGGGTCGTTGCAACGCACGGATCTGTGTGACGAAGCGATTCGCCTTACGCGCGTCCTAACCGAACTGATGCCCGACGAAGGTGAAGTGCTCGGTCTGCTCGCGCTGATGTTGCTCACGTCGTCACGGCGCGCCGCGCGCGTCGACGCGAATGGAGACCTCGTCTTGCTCGGCGATCAAGACCGATCGTTGTGGTCACAGGATTTGATCGCCGAGGGCGTGGCGCTGGTGCGCCGCCTCATCCAGCGCAACCACCCAGGCCCCTATCAACTGCAGGCTGCGATCAACGCGGTGCACGCCTCGGCGGCTAGTGCGAACACCACGGACTGGTCGCAGATCCTCGCGTCGTACGACCAGCTGTACGCGCTCACGCCCACAGCAGTGGTGGCGATGAATCGCGCGGTAGCAGTGGCCGAGGTGCACGGCGCAGCGGTCGCGCTTGCCACGCTCGAGCCGGTCGCCGGCGCGCTCGCCGGCTACCACCCGTATCACGTCACCCGCGCCGACTTCCTGGGCCGCCTGGGCCGCGTCGACGAAGCGCGCGCCGAGTACGACTCGGCGCTGGCCACCGTAGGAAACGACGCCGAGCGCAGCTACCTCGAGCGCAAGCGCGCGTCGCTGGCCGCCACGTAACCTCGCCCCACTTGCAACCAGGGGGAGCACGTGAGCGATTTTCCACACACGCCCGAAGCGGTCACCGGCGAATGGTTGTCGGCTCGAGTCGGCGCACCCGTGACCTCGTTCAGCATGGAACAGATCGGTGTTGGTGTCGGGTTGCTCGGCCGGCTCTACCGCATCACGCTCACCGGCGACGCCACCACCCCGGCGACAGTGGTCGCGAAATTCCCAACCCTCGACGAGGGCGCGCGCATGAACGTCACGTCACCGCTCGGCTTCTATTCGAACGAGGTGAACTTCTACACCGAGGGCGCGCCGCGTACGCCGATCGCCACCGCGCAGGTGTACGACGCGTCGTTCGACGACGTCACCGGCGACTTCGTGCTGCTGATGGAAGACGTGGCGTCGCGCCGCTGCGTCGACCAGACCGTGGGGTGCGGAGTCGCCGACGCGCAAATCGCGATCGACGCGCTCGCCGGTATGCACGCGCACTGGTGGAACTCCGACTTTGCCGAGTTGCCATGGCTGAAGCGCTATACCGTGCCGCCCTACCCGCAAGTGATCGCCGGCATGTTCAAACAGGCCTGGCCCGTCGCCCTCGACATCGTCGGAGCGCACCTCCCCGCGCCGATCCGCGCGTTCGGCGACCGCTTTCCGGATCTTGCGGGCTGGTTCCTCAGCGAGGCAAGCGAGCCACCGGTCACGCTGTGCCACGGCGACTACCGCCTCGACAACCTGTTCTTCGGCGTGGCTGAAGCCGACGCGCCGGTGACGGTGCTCGACTGGCAAATCTGCTTCCGCGGCAACCCGGGTTACGACCTGGGTTACTTCATCAGCCAGAGCCTGGCGACCGACACCCGCCGCGATTGCCAAGACGCCTTGATCGAGCGTTACGTGGGCGCACTCGCGAGCCGCGACATCGCGATGGATCGTTCGGTGCTCGACGCGCAGGTGGCCAAGACGTTCGCGTACTGCTTCATTTATCCGATCGCGGCGTGCGGCCAGATCGAAGCGACGAGCCCTCGGATGGTCGAACTCGTCCAGGGCATGACCGACCGCGCCGTGGCCGCGATCGAAGACGTCGGCGCGCTTGCGCTGTTGCCTGATTAGTACGTGATCGTGAAGCTTTGCGCCGTGCAGTGCGACCCGGCGAACAACGCACTCACGGTGAGGGTCCAGTCGCGTTTGTCTTCACTGAGGCGGATCCCGATCGCGGCCTGACCGTTCGCGTCGGTCGTCGTCGCTCGCACGGTCGGTGCCGTAGTCGGGCCGTGTGGCGCAACAGTGATTGTCACGAGGCTGTTCGGGCGGTGAGGCGCGTCGAGCGAGATCATCACGCCGTCGAAGGAACCGTCATCGATGCGCTGGGCGTCCCAGCCCCAACCGCAACTCTCGGTTTTCCCGCCGCCGGTCGCCGCGGCCGCCACGGGCGTTGGTGAGGGCGGGGGCGCCGCGGTCGGGCGCGGCGCGGGGACGGTCGTGGGACTCGCAGCGGCGATGCGCGCGGGCCGTGCCGGCGCCGTGGTCGTCGGTGGGGCGGCGTTGGGCGCGGCGGTGGCGACGGCGGCGATGGTGGTCGGCGGCACCGTCGGGCGCGGCGCCGCCGTCGCTGAGGGGTCGGGGTTGCGGGCCGTCGCGGCGGTATCGACGGCTTGCGCGGGCGGGGTGTGGGTCTCGGTGAGCAGCGCGGTTACCGACAGCGCAGCCAGTGCGCCGCATACATACGTCAACCGACGGGCGGCGGGGGCGAGTTGCACCGTGTCCTATCGGCCGGAATTCAGAGAAAAATACCTGAGTCATCCCTTGTCAAGAAGTCTGTTGGTCTTGTATAGTGGGCGGCAACGACAATCCGTCTCGAACCTTGAGGAGGACTCGCAAATGCTGATGCGTTCAGACCCCTTCGGCGATCTCGATCGCCTCACGGCGCAACTGTTCAAGGGCGCTCGCACGTCGGTAATGCCCCTCGACGCTTACCGACAAGAAGACCACTTCGTCATTCACTTCGACCTCCCCGGCGTCGAGTCCGACTCGATCGACCTGACGGTCGAAAAGAACGTGCTCACGGTCACGGCCACACGGTCGTGGGGCCGCGACGACAACGTCCAGGTCGTGGCGAGCGAGCGGCCGCAGGGCACGTTCAGCCGCCAACTGTTCCTGGGCGACAGCCTCGACGCCGAGCGCATCGAAGCCAGCTACACCAACGGCGTGTTAACCGTGCGCCTGCCCGTTGCCGACAAGGCCAAGCCGCGCAAGGTGGCGATCACCCACGGCGACGGCGAGTCGGAGACGAAATCGATCGAGACCACTTCAGCGGCGGCATAGCCGCAGTCCCATCCGTTCCGGGCCCGTCCTCACGTAGGGCGGGCCTTTTTCTTTCGGATTCGCACGTTCTGCGACAGCCGCGGCGGTATGTGGGTAAGACGCCACCTATGCCGAAAATCATTCCCAACCTGTGGTTCGACGACCAGGCCCTCGAGGCGGCTGAGTATTACTGCTCGATCTTCCCCAACAGCCAAGTGAAGGAAGTGATCCGCTACACCGACGTAGGGCCTGGTGAGCCGGGCACGATCCTCAACGTCGAGTTCTGGTTGGACGGCCAACGCTTTCTCGCGCTCAACGGCGGGCCTCACGATTCGTTCAACGATGCGATCTCGCTGCAGGTCGACTGCGAGGACCAAGACGAGATCGACTACTACTGGGAGCGCCTCACCGCCGGCGGCGGCGTAGCCGTGCAGTGCGGCTGGCTGAAAGACAAGTTCGGCGTTTCGTGGCAGGTCGTGCCGGTCGAGCTGCCCGAGATCGTCGGTGATTTCGATCGGGACCGCGCCGACCGCGCCGTTGCGGCGATTTTGGAGATGGACAAGATCGACATCGCTGTGGTGCGCGCTGCGGCCGACGGTGACAGGGCGGAGAAGAAGCCGACCGGCGTCGCCGGCGTAGTGAAGCGCGTCGCCGACAAGCTGTCGCCGAAGAAGGCACCGGCGGACACAGCCGAGACCGCAGCGAAGAAGGATCCGACCGACGCGGCGGGACCGAAGGCGATCGACGGCGAGCCCACCGGTGTCGCCGACACGGGACCCGTGCCGACCAAGCCCGCGGCGCGCAAAGGCGCGGCGGCGAAGAAGACAACGGCTCAGCGGTCCGCGGTGAAGAAGACCGCACCCGCGAAGAAAGCGGCGGCGGCCAAGTCGACCGCGCCCAAGAAGTCGACCGCAGCTACCGCGCCGGCGCCAAGGAAGTCTGCGCCGAAGAAGTCCGCGCCGAAAAAGAGTGCACCGAAAAAGACTGCCGCCAAGGGCACTGCGAAGAAGCGCTGAGCCGCCGACGCGGCTGATGTGACCGATTGCGGGTATTGGCGTCACGTCAACTGACACCGACAAGGAGACCCATGGCCACTGCAAAGAAGGCTGAAGGCGCGAAGAAGGCTGCGACCAAGAAGGCGTCGAGCGCGAAGAAGACCGCGACCAAGAAGGCATCGGCGGCAAAGAAGACGGTGGAGAAGAAGGTGACGGGCGCCAAGAAGGCCGTAACCAAGAAGGCTTCGGGTGCGAAGAAGACGGCGACGAAGAAAACGTCGGGCGCCAAGAAGTCGGCCGGTGCGAAGAAGGCGGCCAGCAAGAGCTGACCCGAGCCTGGGCTGCTAAACGGCGCCCCAGCGTTTGACCATCGCGAACACCGTCACGATCACGAGCGCAGTCACGAATATCTCGATCGGCACCGACCGTTTGGCCGCCGCTTCGGCGCCGGCATCGTCACCGGCGGCGAACGCGGCGACGCGCTTCTTGGCGAGGCCCTTCAACCCGATGCCGCCGAGCGCGGCGCCGACTACGACCGTGCCCAGGCCAAGGTCGACGAACTTCGACGACCACGACAGGTGTTCGTTCTGCACCAACCCGACCCCGCTTATGAGGATGAACACGACGACGATTGCGTAGTACCGATCGTGCAGCCAGAACTGCAGCCGCGCCCACGCCGCTTTGGCCTCACGTGACTCCTTCTGCCAGCGCCGGCGCATCGCGTGCTGCACGACGTCGGCGCCGAGCCAACTCGCGATCGAAACGATGTGCACCGTGAGGAGGAACGAGCGAGCGGTCATCAACGGCTCCTTATGTCGCGGGCGGTGTGCCCAACTGTGACAACAACGAGTCGGCCATGGCCAACCACGGAGGACAGTCTCGACGCGCGAACTCCTCGCGGGCCAGCGTCGCGCGGCGCACCGCCTCGTCGCGATCCGCCGGGTCGCCGCGCTCCACCAGCATGCGCGCGAACCAGTAGTCGACGTGGGGCGCATCGAGGAAGTTCGGGTCTTGCGTCGCTATACGCGTGGCCTCAGTGAGATGGCGCTCGGCTTCGTCGAACAGGCCCGCGGTGAGCGCAACCATCCCGGCGACGCGCTCCAGAATCATGAGTTCGAAACCCATGTAGTGGTACAGGCCCGCGACGTGCGCGGCTGCGGGGTACCACCGCTGCGCGTGTTCCTTCGAGCCGAGGATTGCCGCAGCCATCATCGAGTAGTGAAACGTGAAGTGCGCGCCGGCCGAACTCGGTGCGCCGGGCCCCGGAATCACGAAGGCCGGGTCGTCGAACATCGCAAAACAGGCGTCGCGCTGTCCGGTCGTCGCCAGCACGAGGATCTTGAACCCCTCGCCGAGGCCGGTCCATGCCGATGGCGGCATCAGCCGGATGGATTCCTCGGCGTGATGCAGCGCTTCGTCGAAGCGACCGCGTGACAGCGCCAGATACGAGATCCATCCGTGCGAAAGTGACACCCACGGCGAGTTGATCGATTCGTAGACCGGCAACTCGGCGAGCGCCACACGTTCGAGCGCATCGAGGTCGCCGTCGACCACACCGCGGGCGAGTGCTTCGACGCGCGCGGCGAGGTTCTCGGTGCCGATGTGGCCAACCTTGGCTGCGAGAACGCGGCCTTCTTCGGCGACCTTGAGCGCCTCGGCTTGCTCACCGTGCCAAAGCAACGCGAACGCCCACCAGGCCAGCGCGTCAGCGAGTGTCCAGGCGTCGGTGGTCTTGCGCAGCCGCGCGACGGCCTCGCGTCCCGCGGCGACGGACTCTTCGACCAGACCGTAAGACCACGTCACGACGCACTCAGCCCAGCGCGCCGCGCCGATGCTGCGGTCGTCACCAACGTCGCCCGCACCAGCGAACGCGTCGTTGAATGTGGCCATAGCCACGTCGTACGTGCCGGCAAAGCCCTGCAGCGCGCCCAGGCCACCGGCGACCAGCAAGCGTTCGGGAATCGCCTCATCACCCACGGCGCGCACTGCTGCTTCGTAGGTGACGAACGAGTCGACAAAGCGGCCGAGCCACAGCTGGGAGATCCCCATCTGCCACGACACCAATGTCGCCGCCGCGAGGTTGCCGGCCTCCAAGTGGAGATCGATCGCACCCTGCCACGCCTCGAGACATTCCTCGAACCGCCCGAGGGCGCGAAACGCGCTCCCGCGCAGTTCGAGCAGCACCCCCATGCGCGCCGGCTCGTCTGTGTCCACCAATGCGAGCGCGTCGTCGATCAACCGCAGGGCGGATTCGAACGACGCGCTGTCGATGGCCTGCTGGGCGGCGCGGGTGAGCACCGTCTTGAGGCGTTCGGGATCGGCGGCCGCGCCCGCCTTGACGAGGTGGTCGGCGATCTCGCGGGCGCGAAGAACCGCGGCCTGCGGATCGAGGGTTTCGATGGCGTCGGCGGCGCGCAGGTGCAGCCGCTGGCGGCGCAGCGCCGATAGGCCTGACAGCAACGTCTGGCGGATCAACTCGTGCGCGAACGAGAACACGATCTCTCCGTCGCGTTCCTCGGACACCAACACCTGCGCCGTCTCGGCGTCATCGACGATGTCGAGCAGCGCGTCGGGCGACAGATCACTGAGTTCTTCGAGGAGGCGGAACGGGAACGCCCGGCCCACCACAGCCGCCGCCGCGAGCGCCTTCTGCGAGTCGGATCCGAGCCGTTCGAGACGACGCCCGACTACCAGGCGCACACTTTCGGGGACGTCCAACTCGTCGACTTCGAGGTCGGTGCGGAATTCACCGTCGGCGTCGAAGACCCTCCCGTCCTCGACGAAGTGGCGGTAGACCTCGCCGACGAAGAACGGATTGCCCTCGGTCTCGGAGAACACCGCTTCGACAATTGCATTCGGTGGCGTGCGGCCCGACAACGCCTCGATCATCGTCGCGACGTCGTTGCGCCCGAAGCGCGACAAGTGGATGCGTTCGACGGTCTGCGTGCGGATCATGCGTTCGAGGCTCGCGGCGAGCGGACGCGACACTTCGAGTTCGACGTCGCGGTACGTCCCGATGCCGAGGATGCGGTGGTTGGGTACCAGCGCAGCAATGTGCTCGATGAGCAGCAACGTGGACTCGTCGGCCCAGTGGATGTCGTCCATCATCATCACGAGCGGGAAGCGTTTGGACCCGCGCACCACGAACGACGACACGGCGTTGAAGAAGTAGCGCCGTTGCTGTTCGGGCGGCAGGTCGAGCGCTTCGGGAATGTCGGGGAAGCGGCGACGCAGTTCGGGCACCATGCGCGCGATCTCGGGCGCGTCGTCGGCCATGTCTTCGCGCACGACGTCGGCGGGCATGAGCGACAGCGCCTGCTCGAGCATCTCCACGAACGGCGAGTACGCCACTGAGCCTTCGGACTCGTAACACCGCCCGAACACGGCCAGCGCGCCGCGGCGCTCGGCGTCTCTGATCACTTGGCGCACGAGCGACGTCTTGCCGACGCCGGGCTCACCGCCAATCAGCACCAGTCCGCCGTGGCCGTTAACCGTCGACGCGACGTGACCGCTGAGCACTTTGAGTTGCTCACTGCGGGCTACGAAGACCGGCGCTTTGGGACCGGTGGACTCGCGCACCCACACCACGTCCCACAAACGCCACGGTGTAGGGAAGCCTTTGAGTTCGTGCTCGCCCGTGTCGCGGTAGCTGACATCGGGGATGGTGCCGGCGAGTTGCCGCGTGACATCGGAGATCAACACCTGCCGGCCGTTCGCGGCCGAACACACACGCGCCGCGCCGTGGACCGCCTCACCTGAGATCTGCCCGTCGACCTGGGTCACTTCGCCCGTGTTGAGCCCGATGCGGACGTGCAGCGGGGGACCTGACCGGTCGCGATTGAACGCATCGAGCGCGCGCTGGATGCCGATGGCGCACGCGATGGCGCGTTTGGTGGAGACGAAAACAACGAGGAACCCGTCGCCGAGCGCGGCGCGCTGATCGAGGCCGTGATGCTCGGTGACCTGCGCGCGGATCACCGCGTCGTGCTCGCGGAATAGCGCGTCGGTATCGGCGTCGCCCAGCTTGGTTCGCAGGGCGGTCGAGCCTTCGATGTCGGTGAACATGATCGTCACCGGCCCCTCAGGCAATGTCGCAACGTTGGTCACGTCGGTCATTCCTCATCGACGGTAGTGCCGTCGGTTTCGATCTGACGGAACAGCTCCAGCAGTCGGGTCTAGAACAGCTCGGCGATTGCTTGGTCAAGGCCCTCATAGTTCGAGTCCTCGGCCATGATCCGCTCGAGGTCCTTGCGCGCCATCGCGCGTTTACCTTCGCGCTCATAGGTGCGCGCCCGCTCCAGCAGCGCCCGGTGGCGCACCACCGGGTCGCGCTTCTTCGTGCGTAGCGCTTCTTTGAACGACTGACGGGCCGCTTCGTACAGCGCCTGCTCCCGGAATGCGACGCCGCGGTACACGCACAACATCGCGGTTGCGTCGTCTTCGTTGGTCACGCCTTCCGTGACGTCGATCACCTCGGGCCACTCCTCGACCTCGGCGTACAACTCGGCCAGCGACACCGCCGCGTACGTCGTGGGCTCCAGTTGCTCGACGACTTTGATCGCGTCGTCGAGGCGGTCGTGGTGTTGGTACACCTCGGCGAGCGCGAGGCCGATGGCGTCGCGGTTCAAGCTGAGCACCGCGGTCACACCGTCGGCCACCGACAACGAGAAACGCACCGACGTGTACTTCGCGATGAATGGGTCGGCCGCCGGGTCGCGGCCGGTTGCGAACGCGGACTCGAGCGGCTCGAGCGCGCGTTCGTTGTCGCCGGTGCTCAACGCGTGGACGCCGATCAACGCGGCCGCGGCGAACGCGAGCTCGGCGTGCGACGTGCGCACCTGTTGCATCGCCGCGATGTCCCCCGCCGTTGCCGCGCGGTAGAGATCCTTCGTCGCCCGTGGAGCGAACCAACCCGGCGTACGCGCCCGCGTCACCGGCGTCGGCGCGTAGCGCGGCGGCGTCGACCGTCGCTGCGGTGCCCGCCGAGAACCACCGCTGCCCGACGACGTCGTCACGTAACTCAGGCCCGTCCCCGGCAACGACGCCGTGCGTTGAATGCGGCCGTCGGCGCGCTTGGTGACGCGGTAACCCTTCACCCCCGCCGAGTACCCGATTCCGCTCTTCGAGAACGTCATGCGCACGCTGGGCACGATGCGTATCGACTTGCGGAGGCGGAATCCCATGCGCACCGAAGGCTACGACTGTCGTGCCACGGAATATCGGGCCGATCGGTGGGTACAGTCACCGGGAGCGAGTTGGCTCGCTGACTGCTCTAGACCTTGGCAGTCGTTGTCTGGGTGCGAGCGCGCCGACGCTGGAGAGGTGGCAGGTATGGGAATCCGAGTCGGCAATTCGCACAAAGTTGGAGCGTGCCTGGCCGTCTTCGGTGTGGTGGTGCTGCTCTTGTCGGTGTTCGCCGGGCCGGTTTCGGCCGCGGTCGGCCTTGGCACGGCCGAACCCTTCGCCGTGTTGGGCGGCAGCGGCGTGACCAACACCGGACCGACCGTTATCAACGGCGATCTCGGTACGTGCCCGACGCCGGCCATCACCGGGTTTCCGCCGGGGACCGTCAACGGCACCGTGCACGCCGACGACGCAGTCGCGTGCAAAGCCCAGGACGACACGACTACCGCCTACAACGACGCGGCGGGACGGGCGCCGACGACGTCGTACGCCGGACCGACCGACCTCGGCGGTAAGACCCTGGTCGGCGGCGTGTACAACACGCCGTCGTCGTTCGGGATCACCGGCACGCTCACCCTCGACGGGCAGAACAACCCCGACAGCACCTTCATCTTCCAAGC
>JBEEFT010000194.1:0-4788 GCA_041166225.1 Actinomycetota bacterium
ACCGCGTTCGGCAAGTGGGGCATGACGCACGGCACGATCGCCGCGTTGATGATCCGCGACTTAATCGGCGGACGCGACAACGCCTGGCTCGAGGTTTACGACGCCACTCGCATCGCGCCGAAGCAGAGCATCAAGGGCGTCATCTCCGAAAACATTTCGGCGTTGAAGCACATGGTCGGCGACCGTCTGCACACCGACGAGCGCGACGCAGTCGACAAGTTGAAGCCGGGTGAAGGCACGGCGGCCCACGTCGGCGGCAAGGCCGTCGCCGCCTACCGCGACGACGACGGGGCGCTGCAAACATGCTCGGCGGTGTGCACCCACCTCGGGTGCCTCGTGAACTTCAACCCCGCTGAGCGCAGCTGGGACTGCCCGTGCCACGGATCGCGCTTTGCGATCGACGGCAGCGTCATCGAAGGGCCCGCCGTTAAAAACTTGGGCGACGCCGAAATTTAAGGGACGTCAGCCGGGTACGTCGCCGAGCGCTTCCCATCCCGCTGGCGGCCGATTCAGTCGCCAATGCTGCTCGGGCACGTTCGCGCTGAGCCGCTCGTCGAGAAGATGGTCACGACGCAACGGCGGGACCTGTGACGCGTACGCGAGCAAGGCTCGTCGTTTGCGGTCGAGGTCGGTGTCGAGCGGCACGACGGCCGGCGTGGGCCACCACCCCGAGCGGAACAGTCCGCTGATGCGCCAGGCCAACAGACCCGGGATGTGCTTGTAGCCCGCGTCTTCGTAGCAGTACCACGCAACGGCCGGGAACTCGTCGAGCAACGAGCGCGCCGCTTGATGCGTGACGTCGTGGTCGGGGTTGCCGAGCCCAAACGGCACGAAGACCGCGGACGGCGCGAGGCCCGTAAGCGCCTCGCGCAGCGCCGACGCGACTTCGGCCGGCGCCGGCCGTTGTGCGTCTTGCAAATATTGGTGGTCGGCGAACTCGAGCCATTGCGCCTGCGCGCCGAGCACACTCAGCGCGGCGAGGTCTTCGTCTCGCCGCAGCGCGACTACGTCGTCACCGGCGCGGAACCCGCCCAGCGCGTCCCACTCCGAGGGCGGCTCAGGGTACGCGGGTGGACGTCCCGCGAACACGGTCAGCACGGTTGTGCCCGGGTGACGGGCAAGCAACAGCCCCGCGCCTTGCACCGCGTCGTCGAAGTGCGGTGACACCACAACGATGCGCTCGAGCGCGTCGGTGCTCGGCAGGTCGGCCCATTCAGAAAAGCTCACGTCGCCAGGTTTGCACGTGGCAACGCGTGACTAACGGTGGCGCAGTGTTGCCGTGACGCGGCGGACGCCCCGGAACGCCAGCCAGCCGCCGGCGACCCACGGACCAACCACGATTAGTGGGTCGATGGCGTGGTGCGCGACGTCAGCGCGCTTCTGGCCGAACCGCGACTTCATCCCGTGGCGACCGAACTCTGCCTTGATGCCGGTCTGCGTGACGGGATTGTCCGGCCGTAGTGACGCGAACGAACGGAGGTGGTGTTCGACGGCGTCGACACGATCGGCCCCGACCAGCAGCAACCAATGCGCGGCGCGCGCTTCGCTGTAGCGGCGGTACGCGAACTTTCGGATTACGCCCGACAGACCACGCGGCGGGCACGAAGTGCCGAACACCGGCGGCAGCGTGCCGTGCTCGATCGACCGCTCGCGGGGCCACTTCTCGACCTGGCGCTCGGGAAACTCCCAGTGCGCGCCGGTGTGTCCGGCCGGCTCCTGCTCCCGTGGGTACGAGGGGCGATCTTTCGGGTCGAGGTCGACGCCCCAACCGGGGATGCGCGCCCGGAGTTCGTCACTCGACGCATGAGTGCGCGGTTGCGCAGGGACGTACGGAACCGACGGCACCGCTTCGGCGCTCATGCCGCGCTCGCAACGATGAGGGGCTTTACGCAGCCGTCGAGCTTGGCCGAGAACATGTGGTAGCCCTCGGCGATCTCTTCGAGCGGGATGCGATGCGTCACGATCTCGCTCGGCTTCAAGTAGCCGTTGCGCACGTGCTCGAACAAGCGGGGCCATTGGCGTTTCACCGGGCACTGGTTCATGCGCAGCGTGAGGCCTTTGTTCATGGCGTCGCCGAACTTCACGGCGCTGAACAGTGGCCCGTAGGCGCCGACCACCGACACAGTGCCGCCCTTGCGGACCGAGTCGATCGCCCAGTTCAGCGCGATCGGTGATCCGCCCTGCATCTTGAGCTTGGCCGAGGTCACGTGCATCAACAGGTTGCCGTCGGCTTCGGCGCCCACCGCGTCGATAACCACGTCTGCGCCGAGGTGGTCGGTCGTCTTCTTCATCTCGACGACGATGTCGTCGTACTCGGCGAAGTTGTACGTCTCGGCGTGAGCGAAGCTGCGCGCGAGTTCAAGCCGGTACTCGAGGTGGTCGACCACGATCACGCGGCCGGCGCCCATGAGCCATGCCGACTTGGCGGCGAACAAACCGACGGGGCCCGCCCCGAACACGACGACCGTGTCACCTTCGACGATGTCGCCGAGTTGCGCACCGAAGTAACCGGTGGGGCAGGCGTCGGTGAGCATCACGGCGTCTTCGTCGCTCATCCAGTCGGGGATGAGCGATGGGCCGACGTCGGCGAAGGGCACGCGCACAAACTCGGCCTGGCCGCCGTCGTAGCCGCCGCACGTATGCGAGTAGCCGTAGATGCCGCCGACGGCCGTGGCGTTCGGATTGACGTTGTGGCAGTTCGAGTACAGGCCCTTCGAGCAGAAGTAACAGCTGCCGCAGAAAACGTTGAACGGCACCATCACGCGGTCGCCCCTCTTCACGTTCTGTACCGACGAGCCAACGTCTTCGACGACGCCGATGAACTCATGGCCGAACGTCATGCCCACACGCGTGTCGGGCATCATCCCGTGGTACAGGTGCAGGTCTGATCCGCAAATCGCGCCGAGCGTGACCCGTACGATCGCGTCGTTGGGGTGCTCGATCGGCGGGATGTCTTTCTCCTCCACCCGAATCTTGTACGGGCCTCGGTAGACCATCGCTCGCATAGTTGCCTCCTCGGCGTTCCAGTGTCTGGTGTTGCCCACTGCGCGCCGAGCGATACAACGCGTTCTTCGCCGTCACGCACCGGCGCCCACCCCGGCGGGCGGGTTTGGGGTTGGACCCTCCGGGGCACAAACGATGGGCGGACAGGAGGCGTTCGTTTACCAGCCGCGAAACAACCGCGGTCTATCCAGCCTCCGTGAGAGCAAGGTGCAACAACCGATGGGGTCAGACCCAATGGAGCGCACGCCGGGGACCCTCGTGGTCATCGGCGGCAGCGAAGACCGCCGCGGTGACCGAGAAATCCTGCGCCGATTCGTCGAGTTGGCTGGCGGCAGCGACGCGCACATTGCTGTCGTCGCGACAGCCACAACCGTGCCGGACGAGTTCGAAGTCGAATACAAGCGCGCCTTTGCCGACCTGGCCGCGGGTTTCGACTTTCTACCGATCGCCACGCGCGAGGAGGCCAACGAGCCGGCCACGATCGAGCGGCTCAAGAAGGCGTCGGGCGTGTTCTTCACCGGTGGTAGTCAGCTGCGAATCGCGCAGATCATCGGTGGGTCGCAGACCGACATCTTTTTGCATCAGGCGTCGCGGGAAGGGATCGTGATCGGCGGTACGAGCGCGGGCGCCGCGATGATGTCGTCGACCATGATCCTGGGTGGATCCGACACGGTGCCCACCGACGACGCGGTGCGGCTGGGCCCGGGCTTCGAACTGTTGAGCGGACTGCTGATCGACATGCACTTCGCGGAACGGGGCCGCCTCGCCCGCCTGCTCGCGGCGGTCGCGCAGTTCCCGCACGAGCTCGGCGTCGGCATCGACGAAGACACGGCGCTCGTGGTCCAAGGAAACCGCTGCGAGGTGATCGGCGCCGGCGCCGCCACCATTGTCGACGCCGGCAAGGCGACGTCGGAGCGGACGAGCCGCGGCGCGTTCGGCCTCACCGATGTGCGCCTGCACGTGCTGCCCGCAGGCTTCGCGTTCGACCTGTCGACGCGCCAGCCCCAGATCATCGAAACCGACGCAGGAGCCTGACAATGCCGTCACCGGACCTCCGTATCCTCGAGCGGCGCGTGTACCGCGGCGCGAACATCTGGTCGTACCGCCCGGCGATCCGATTGGTCGTCGACCTCGGCGGCCTCGAGGACTTTCCAACCGACAAGTTGCCCGGGTTCACCGAGCAGTTGATGACGCTGCTGCCGAACCTCGTGGAGCACAAGTGTTCGCGGGGTAAGCGCGGTGGTTTCGTCGAGCGCCTCGAAGAGGGAACCTGGCTCGGCCACGTGTCCGAACACGTGGCTCTGGCCCTGCAATCGCTCACCGGCGCCGATACGCGTCGGGGCAAAACACGAAGCACGGGTGACACTGGTCGCTACCACGTCGTCTACGACTACGAAGACGAACGAGTGGGCTTGCGCGCCGGCGATCTCGCCGTGCGCATCGTGAACCACCTCGTGCAGGCCGAGCCCGACTTCGACCCCGTCGATGCGATCGAAGAGTTCCTGCGTTTCGCCAAGCGCGTCGGGTTCGGTCCGTCCACTCGGTCGTTGGTCGATGAAGCGCGCAGCCGGGGTATTCCGTGGATGCGCCTCGACGAAAAGCGATCGCTCGTGCAGTTGGGGTGGGGTGTGCACCAGCGGCGCATCCAAGCCACGGTCACGAGCGCGACGTCGTTGATCGCGTCCGACATCGCCAGCGACAAGGAGCTGTGTCAGAGACTGCTGCGCGACTCCGGTGTGCCCGTGCCTGATCAGCGCACGGTCACGACGGCTGACGACGCAGTAG
>JBEEFT010000195.1:0-15301 GCA_041166225.1 Actinomycetota bacterium
GGCGCGAGCGGGTAATGCCTCCGCATGGCATCAACGGGCACTGACGCGCTGGCCGATATCCCGTCGATCCCTGGCGTCGTCGATCTGACGCTGGTCGGCAAGGGCGGATCCGGTCTCGTCTATCGGGGCCGTCAAGAGGCGTTGTCACGCGACGTGGCCGTCAAGGTGTTGGCGGCGCCGCCGGCGACGTCGGGGAGTGTCACCCGGTGGGAACGCGAACTCGACGCGATGGGGCGCCTGTCGAATCATCCGAACATCGTCGCGGTGTACGACTCGGGCCTCACCGACGACGGGCGTCCCTATCTCGTGATGCCCTTCATCGCCGGTGGCACCCTTGGTGACCGCGTGCGGTCGAGCGGGCCGCTCACTGTCGACGAAGCGATTCCGATCGGCGTGAAGATCGCGAACGCGCTCACCGCGGCCCACGAAGCGGGCGTGCTGCATCGCGACGTGAAGCCCGACAACGTGTTGCTGTCGCCCTACGAACCGCAGCTGGGCGACTTCGGCATCGCGCGCCTCGTCGACGCGACGACCACCGCCGTGACCGCAATCGGAATGATTCACGCAACGATCAACTACGCCGCGCCCGAGGTGCTCGCCGGTGAACCCGCAAGCGAAGCGTCCGACGTCTACGGGCTCGCGGCCACGCTGTACACCGCGCTCACGGGCGACGTGCCGTTCCCGCATGCGCCCGACGCGAACGCGGTCGCGGTCGCGCATCAAATCATCCACACCCCCGCCCCGTCGCTACCGGGCCACGTGCCCGCAGCGGTGGCCGACGTGATCGCGCAGGGCATGGCGAAGGACCCCGGCGATCGGCCCGCGTCGGCTGCTGCATTCGGCGCCGCCCTCGAAGCCACACTGCACGCGTCCGCGGATGAGTTCACTGTGCCCGTCGAAGAAGTCGCCGAGCCGACGCGGACGGACGCGACCGTTCGTGCCGCCGCGATCCCGACGATCGCGGAGCGTTTGCCTCCACCCCGCGCAACCGGTGCGGTGGAGCGGCGGCGCGGTCCGGCGCGTGACCGGCGCCCGGTGATTTTCGCCGTTGCGGCGATCGCGCTCATCGGCGCCGTGCTCTTGTTCACGCGATTGTCCGACCACAATGCGCGCACGGGCGTCAACGCGAGCGCGTCGTCGACAACCGCGGTGTCTTCAGCGGCGGCCAAGACGGCCACAACCGCGCGCACTACGCGGACGACCAAACCGGCGAAGGCGTCGAAGGCGGCGAGCAGTGGCGCCGTTGCCGACACCGCGCGGCAGTACTTCACGCGGTTGAGCGGGGGCGACTACGGCGGCGCGTACGCGATGTTGTCGCCCGGCTTCAAAGCTGCGCAGTCGCAAGCGTCGTTCGAGACGTTCTGGCGCAGTGCGAGCCCGGTGTCGATCACCGGCGACGTAACCGCAAACGGCTTGACCGCGCAGGTTCCGATCCGGATGGGGTCGCGTCCCAATACCTACACGCTCACGATGGCGCGGGGGACTGGCGGCACGCTCTACGTCGACGGACCCCGCCCGCGTTAGCGCAGCAACTAGAGCGCGACGTTGAGGCGCTCGGCGGCGGCCCGAATGGCGTCGACGAGTTTCTCGGGTGAGCCGTCGCACTCGGCGATGTCGGTGGGGCCGAGCAAGAGGACGTAGCCGTTGTCGACGCGCGCCGCGACGACGGGGAGGTTCCCGCGCGTAACCGCCGCGAGCTCCGCAGGTTGGTCGTTGCGATGGTGCGTTGTGACCGGCACGCGTAGCGCGGCGCGCCGCTGCTTCCACTCGGGCCGCTCGCGCACTGATCCGTGCGTGATGTCGCATAACGCGCAATGCGCGTTACCAAAACGCGCTTTCACCCAGTACGACAGCTCACCGATGACGCCGGAGTCGGCGTCGTAGACACCCACGAGCTCGTCGACATTTCGCATGCGTGAGTCTCTCCGATGCCGACGGCGCTCGCGGATGGGCGCCGTCACTCGTCAAGAAGCGTTGCTCCGTGACGCCGCGTCGGTGTGCGGGCGCACGCCGTTTTGGCCATTGGTCGTCGGCGCTCCGGCTGCGGTTTTCGCCGTGTCGTCGGCTGCCGTCTCTGCTTGACGCGCGGCGGGACGGAGCCGGCCGACGACCGTGTGCACGACCACACCGATGGCACAGCCCAGCGCGAGCCCCACGAGTACGTCGCTCGTGTAGTGACGGCCGTTGCTCACACGGCTCCAGCCCACGAGACCGGCGGCGGCGCCGAGCGGCGCTGCCGCGGAGGGCATGGCCATGCCGGCGCCGGTTGCGAACGCGGCGGCGACCGCGGCATGACTCGACGGCATCGACGGCGAGTGGGGCCGCCGGCCCGCTTCGCGCACGAGAAAGCGACCTACTCCCGTCGACGGGCGGTGCCGACCAATCGCGCGCTTCAGCCCCGCGTTTGCGACCCCCGACGCGCCCGCCGCAGCGAGCAGCCCCTCGACGGCGCCGCGTCGGCCGCGTTTCCCACCGAGCGCCGCCATTACGCCGGCGATTACGAACCACAACGATCCACCTTCGGCCGCGGTACTCGTCATAGGCAGGATGCGCTTGGCCCACACGGGTGACTTCGGCATGGCTTTGCGGATCAGCGCGAACTCCACGCCCTTAGTGGCGAGCTTCATACGACGTCGGTCCCAGTCTCGATGTTCATGCGCCCCGTATACCCAAATCGGCGGCGCTACCGATACGGCGCGGCGACCGGTACGAGCGGCACACGCACCTCTTGCGCGTACGGTTCACCCACTGCCACCGGCGACGCGGTGGGTACCGCGAACTGCCATTGCGTCGCGTCGATTTCGTTGACCGGCACCGGCGTGCCCACGAATGCGTTGTCGGTGTCGCCGGTGACGAAGAAGTGCACCCCGTGCTCACCCCACGCGCCCTGGCGTTGGTCGCACGGCTTCTTGCCGTACGCCGCCTGCACGCGCGGGTCGGTCGACGCTTCGCCCGGCCACGGACGCGCGACGGGGTTGTCACCGGTGCCGTCGTCGAAGCACTTGTCGTCGCGGTAGAACGGCGCGACCGTCGGGCTCGCAAACGAAGTGGGCCCCGTGGGTGCCACCACGTAGACAAGCGAGCCCAAGTCGTTGTGGCCCGACACCTGCTCCCAGGTCAAGACCTTGGCGGGCACGTCGAAGGTGGCGTCGGGGATGTCGACGAAGGCCGGTGTGTTACCGACGCCGTCGACGTTGCCGTACGCCTCGTCGTTCACGCCGTCGATGGCGACACCCTTCGGCTTGAAAGCGTTGAAGTAACGCGTCGCCACGTGCGCGTTGTAGTCCCACGACATGTACAACCCGTCGGGCGGAATCGGATGAACGCGCACGTGGTAGTGGTAAGCGACGAGGTTGCGCGTGAACGTTTCGGTTTTCGTGACGTTCGTGCCCGAGTCCGCGCCCCACACTTCGCGTATGGCGCGCACCGGGCCCACGCGCTCGCCCAGCAACGCCGAGTTCGCTTCCCAGTTCACCTGTTCGTCCTCGAAACCCACGAGCGACACCGCCGAGTCCGGACTGGACTGGAACGCCCGTCCTTTCCACCGGTCGACGAGATCGGCGCCGTACACGCCGGGCCTGCGCGGCTTGGCGACCTGCATGCCGCGGATCATCCAGCGGCCACTCGCCGTCCACCGGTACTTGTCGGTCGACACAGTCACGCCGTCACGCGGAAAGCGATCTTTCGACTGGCGGTGCACGCCGTTGGCGTCGCAGACGGTGCCGGCGAGGTTCGGGCCGTAACCGGTGTTGCTCGTGCCGAGTTGCTCGGTGTCGCCCTTCGCAAAGGTGTCGCGATCGATCCACTGGTCGGCGTTCGCGTTGCGTTCGTAGTGCACGTAACCGTTGGCCGCGTTGAAGCGGCTACCGCCCGGTCGCAGGAACAGATACGCGTATTTCGTCGACGCTCGCAGCGGGTCGACGACCGTGATCTCGCGCCCCTGCCAGCTGATGGTGCCCTTCGGTGGCGCGTGGTGCGCGGGCGCCCGCGGACCGGTGTCCGACGCCATGAACGCAACCTCGTCGTCGTCGTCGAGGGTGGCGACGGGATCTTTCGTCCCGCCTTCGCCGTTCGGGTACTGCTTGGTGCACACGCCGGCGGTCATCTTCCACGCCTCGGTGTCCCACTGATACGTCAGTTCGGTGTCGGTGCCCGAGTACAACGCGAAGCCCGAGTTCGGGTTGGCCAGGAAATACGGGAAGCGCTGGTCGACTTGCACCGGCACCTCTACGAATTTGGCCGTCTTCGTGTCCCATCGATACGCGACCACTTCGGACGGGTCGACCCCGGGGCGCGTGTCGGGCGGCACCACCAACGTGCCGTTGTGTGCGGTGCGCGGCCCGGTCGACGCGCCTGACGGGTAGTTCCTCGGCGCGCCCGTCGCGGCGAGACGCGACCACGCCGGAATCTGCGCGCCGGTAAGCGTGACGACCGCGTCGGCGCGTGACGGTACGACGGCCACCGGCGACCGTGCCGCGTCGCCGTGACGGGCGACCGCCGGCGTACCGAGCGCCGCCACGAGCGCGGCGACCGCGGCCACCACGCGCGAAATCAACGGCAACCGCTCAACCCAGCTTCGAACATCCGAACCAAGATTAGGGCCTGGGCGCGCGGTAATCCGCTCGTCTTGGCGTGGCGCGCCCCGTAGCGTCGCCGCCTATGCCGCTCGTGGAAGCAACGAATCTGACGAAGCGGTTCGGCACCGTCGCCGCGGTCGACGGCATCGACTTCCATGTCGAGGCGGGCGAGACGTTCGGCCTGCTGGGCCCGAACGGCGCGGGCAAAAGCTCGACCATGCGGATGATCGCGTGCACATCGCCGCGCAGCGGCGGCGACTTGAAGGTGCTCGGCCTCGACCCGGCCGCCGACGGTCCGGCGATTCGCGGCCGGCTCGGTTCTGTCCCGCAGGACGACAACCTCGATCTCGAACTGAGCGTGTGGGACAACCTGATGATCTACGGGCGCTACTTCGGCTTGCCCCGCGCGCAGATCCGCGAGCGCGCCCACGAGTTGCTCGAGTTCTTCCAACTGGCCGAGCGCGCCGGCGACAAAGTCGATCCGCTCTCGGGCGGCATGAAGCGTCGGCTGGCCGTGGCCCGGGGCCTCATCAACAACCCCGAACTTCTCTTGCTCGACGAGCCGACGACTGGGCTCGACCCGCAGGCTCGGCATCTGTTGTGGGAGCGGCTGTACCAGCTCAAGAGGCAGGGCGTCACGATCGTATTGACGAGCCACTACATGGACGAAGCCGAGCAGTTATGCGACCGGCTCGTGATCGTGAACGGCGGACAGATCGCCGCAGAAGGCTCACCCCGCGAACTGATCAAGCGCTACTCGACGCGTGAGGTGGTGGAACTGCGCTTCCTCGACGCGAACGACCAACAAGAAGCGTTCGCGCGCGTCGACGGCGCCGCCGATCGCGTCGAACGCCTCACCGATCGGATCGTGCTGTACACCGCAGACGGCGACGCGACGGTTCACGCGCTCGCGACGCGCGGCGTCAACACCGAGTCTGCGCTGGTGCGGCGCAGCACGCTCGAAGACGTGTTTCTCGTGCTGACGGGCCGGGCGCTCGAATGACATCGTCCGTGGTCGGTGTCGGCCGACTCGTCGAACGCGAACTGCGCACGATGCGTCGGCTGTGGCACGGGATCGTTTTCAGCGCGTTCGTGTCGCCCTTGCTGTTCCTCGTCGCGATGGGCGTGGGAGTGGGCGGCTATGTCGACGCTCGCTCCAACGCCGCGCTCGGCGGGTTGACGTACCTGAAGTTCGTAGCGCCAGGCCTGCTCGCGGCCAACATCGTGCAACTCGCGGTGGGCGACTCGCTGTGGTGGGTGATGGGCGGCACGAAGTGGGACAAGCGGTACTTCGCCATGATCGCAAGCCCTCTCGGCACCAAAGACGTGCTCGCCGGACACCTTGCGTGGCAAGCGTTGCGCGCCACGTTCACCACCGTGGCGTTTCTGATCGTCGCGTTGTTGCTGGGCGGGCTCGGGTCGTGGTGGGCGTTGGTGAGTCCGTTCGCCGCGGTGCTGCTGGTGGTCGCGGTGTCGGCTCCGGTTTCTGCGTGGTCGACGTGGGCCGAGTCCGACCGGTCGTTCCCGGTGATCATGCGGGTAGGCGTCCTGCCGTTGTTCTTGTTCTCGGGGACGTTCTTTCCTACGGCGAACCTGCCCGGATGGGCTCGCCCGTTGGTGCCGCTGTCGCCGCTGTACCACGGCGTCGAGTTGGTGCGGGCGGCGACGACGGGCCGCAACCCCGGCGCCGGCGCGTTGCTTGTGCACGTCGGCGTGCTGATCGGTCTCTTCATCGCGGGATGGCTGGTCGCCCGGCGTACGTTCGCAAGGCGGTTGTCGCCGTGAACGCGACGCACGTGCTGCCGTCGGGGCCGGTGCGCGTTCTCGAACGCAACGTGTTGGCGTATCGGCGGTTCTGGCTGATCTTCGCCGTGGGCTTCGCCGAGCCGGTGTTCTATTTGCTGTCGATCGGGATCGGTGTCGGCGATCTCGTCGGCAAGGTAGGCGGGCCGGGCGGTCAACTGGTCACGTATCGCGACTTCGTCGCGCCGGGCCTCATGGCCACTGCCGCGATGAACGGGGCGGTGTTCGACACCACGATCATGTTCTTCATCAAGATGAAGTACTGGCGCGTGTTCGACAGCATGTTGGCGACGCCGCTCGAGCCCTCCGACATTGTGCAGGGTGAGGTTGCGTGGGCGGTCGTGCGCGGCGTGATCTACGCCGCGTTCTTCTTGGTGACGATGGCGGTAATGGGCTTGGTCCACTCGTGGATGGGGGTGTTGTTGTTGCCGAGCGCCGCGCTGGTGTGCTGGGCGTTCGCCGGTGCCGGCGCAGGTGGCGCGTCGTACATGCGCTCGTACTTCGACTTCGACTTCGTCAACCTCGCCATCATCCCGAGCTTCTTGTTCTCGGGTGTCTTCTTCGACCTCGACCGCTATCCAACGTGGCTGGCGACGATCGTGCGGTGCACGCCTCTGTACCAAGGCGTCGCGCTGATGCGCGGCCTGGCGTTCGGCCGCGCCGGCCCAGTTGCGCTCGCGCACGCTCTGTACTTGTTCGCGATGGGCGCCGTGGGCGTGCGCATCGCGACGCGGCGCATGACGCGCGTGCTCACGCCGTGATCGGGCAACGGCCGTTACCGTTCGCGGCATGGACGACGTCGAGGCGATCAAGCAACTGAAGGCTCGCTACTTCCGCACGATGGACACGAAAGACTGGGATGCGATGCGCCAGGTGTTCGTCGACGCGGTAATGATCGACACGACCGCGTCGGGCGGCAACGTGATCGAGGGCGCCGATGAGTTCATCGCCTTCCTGCGCGAGACGCTCAACGACGCCGTGACGGTTCACCACGGGCACATGCCCGAGATCGAGTTGTCGTCCGACACCACGGCCACCGGGATCTGGGCGTTACAAGACACGATCATCTGGCCCAGCGGGATGCGGCTCGAGGGTTACGGGCACTACCACGAGACGTACGAGAAGCTCGCCGACGGGTGGCGCATCGCGTCGTCACGGCTCACTCGATTGCACATGGACTTCGCGGCCCCGGAGGCGGGCTGATGCCAGTCGCCGTTGTCACCGGCGGCGCATCGGGGTTCGGCCTCGCGCTCGGCCAACGATGCGCCGCGCTCGGCATGGATGTGATGCTGCTCGACCTCGACGGCGAGCGCGCCATCGCCGAGGCGGCCCGCACGTCCGACGCGTACGGCGTCACTGCGGTCGGCGCTGCTGTCGACGTGGCTGCGCGTTCGAGTGTCGACGCGGCGGCGGCGACGGTGGCTGAGCGCTTCGACGCCGTCGACCTCGTCGTGTCGAATGTGGGCGTGCAGCTCTTTGGTGCCGTCGAGACGTTCACCGACGACGAGTGGCGTTGGATGCTCGACGTGAACGTGATCGGCTCGGCGCGTGTGGCGCGGGCCTTCCTGCCGTTGCTGCGGCGCGCCAACGCGCCACGTCTGGCGTTCACCACGTCGTCGTCGATCTTCGACCCCGCCAGCCGCCTCGGCGCGTACCAGTCGAGCAAGTTCGCCGTGTGGGGCCTGGCCGAAACGCTGCGGGTCGAGCTGGCCGACGACGGCATCGGGATATCGGTGATCTTCCCGTCGGGCATGGTCAGCCGTCATCTCGAGACCAGCCAAGCCGCGCAACCCGAACCGATCCGCAGGCCTATTGCGGGCGACGACGACGTCGCCGCGATGATCGCTTCGAACCCTGGCATGGCCGCGATGCTCGCGTCACCGGAAGACGCGGCCGCCGGCGTGGTCGAAGCGGTGTTAGCGGGCGAGCCCTACATCGTGACCCACGGCGATCTCGTCGACGCCGTCGAGCAGCGCGGCGCGGCACTCGCTCGGGCCGCAGAGGTCGCGCGTGGCCGCTGAGACCCGAATCGATTTCCTGTCGGGGAAGTTCCTGGTCGACGCGCGTGAGGCATACGCATGGATGCGCGCGAACGCGCCCGTCTACCTCGACGAGTCGAACAACGTGTGGGGTGTGGCCACGTATGACGGCGTTGTCGCAGTCGAGCGCGACCCGACCACGTTTTCGAGCGCAGGAGGCAGCCGCGCCGAAACCGGCCCGTTGCCGTGGATGATCGATATGGACGGCGACGCGCACACCAAGCGACGCAGGCTCGTAAGCCGCGGGTTCACTCCGGCCCGTGTGCGCGCGATGGAGCCGAAGATCACCGCGATCTGTGACGACCTGATAAACGCCGTCTGCGAGCGCGGTGCCTGCGACGTGGTGGCCGATCTCGCCGCGCCGCTGCCGATGGTCGTGATCGGCGACATGTTGGGCGTCGAACCGGCAGATCGGGCGGCGGTTCTCGGTTGGTCGAACGAGATGCTCGCGTCGTTGAGCGGTGACGACGAGGGACTGGCACGAGCCGCTGCGGGCTTTGCCGCTTACAACGAATACGCCGAGAACCAAATCGCGCGCCGGCGGGCGCAACCAACCGACGACCTGTTCAGTGTGCTCGTGCACGCCGAGGTCGACGGCGCCGCGCTGACCGACTTCGAGATCGTGTTCGAGAGCCTTCTGCTGTTGATCGGCGGCGACGAGACCACGCGTCAAGTAACGAGCGGCGGCCTCGAACAACTCGCGTTGCACCCCGATCAGCGCACCGCGCTCGCCGCGGACGCTGCGGCGATGCCGGGCGCAGTCGAAGAGATGTTGCGGTGGGTGTCGCCGATTAAGACCATGGCGCGTACCGTCACCCACGATGTCGAGCTCTCAGGCGTGTCGTTGCCCGCGGGCGCGAAACTGGTGCTGCTCTACGCAGCGGCGAACTTCGACCCTGCGCACTTCGAGCACCCCGACGTCTTCGACATCACGCGCACGCCGAACGATCACGTCGCGTTTGGGTTCGGCGCGCACTACTGCCTCGGGGCGAGCCTTGCTCGCATGGAAGTGCGCACGATGGTCGACCGCGTGTTGCAGCGCCTACCCGATCTCGCGTTCGCCAGCGACACGCGGCCCCGCACGATCACGGGTATTCAACGTATGCCCGTCGTGTTCACACCGACGGAACGGGTGCGCTAAACCGCGTCGCCCTTGCGGATGCGGGAGAACTCGCCCTCGTCGCGGTGCGTGAACGCTTCGCCGCCACCGTTCTCGCGCAGCCAATCCTTACCGAGGCGCTCGGCCTCGGCTTGGGTGGTGGCGGTAGCGACCACGTCGCCGTTCTCGACCTTCGCGTTCCAGTTGTCGCCGTCCGGGATGATGTGGATGTCTGGCATGACGGTGGCATTACCCGCGCGCCGCGAACAGCAACCGAGCCGCGTTACAGCCCGAGGCCGAGGCGCATCATCAGGTCTTTGACCGGGGTGGGCGTGAGTGTGTTGGCCACGAGCAGCGCCCGGGCATCGAGACCCACCATGTAACGGGGCCGAGGCAGGCGGGTGGTCAGCGCCGTGGCGATAACGCGTGCGCACTGCGAGGGGTCGCCCATCAGCCGCTCGAGCAGGCGCTGGCCCGCCATCGATCGCCGGTAGGCGCCGGTGAAGCGCGAGCCGGCCGCTTCGTGGTTCGCGATGTCGCGCTCCATGTCGTCCCAGATGTTCGTCTTGAAGCCACCGGGCTCGACGAGCGCGACGTGAACTCCACGAGAAGCGACTTCGACGCGCAACGCGTCGGACAACGCTTCGAGCGCGTGTTTCGCGCCGGTGTAGTGGCCGGCCAGCGGCGTGGTGGTGCGCCCCGCGATCGACGACACGTTCACGATGCGACCCCCGCCGCGCTCAACCATGCCTGGAAGTGCGAGCCGGGCCAAACGCACCGGCGCGTGCACCATCGTTTCGAAGAGCTGATGGGCGTCGTCGTCCGAGACGTCTTCCACTGCACCGGTCAATCCGAAGCCGGCGTTGTTGACTAGGCCGAACAACGGTGGCAGGTCGGCAATGACCTTTTCGCAGGTCTCCGCGTCGGTTACGTCGAGCAACACGGTGCGCACCTTGTCGTCCACGCCGGCCTCGGTGGCGGCGGCGTGCACGACCGCAGCTTTGGTGTCGGAGCGCACGCTGCCCACCGAGTCGAATCCGAGGCGGGCGAGCTCGACCACGGTTGCGAGGCCGATGCCGGAGCTGGCGCCGGTGGTGAGAACAGTTCGAGAATCCATCCTCTAAGCGTGCCGCGTTTGGACGTTTCGCAAACGACGGACTGCACCGCGGCTCGATTTGAGGCAGTCTTGCGACCGTGAGCGTGCCGAGAGAGACCCGCACGTTCGCCGCAGACCAGCGGTCAAGTCGCGACGCCCGACGCTTTGCCGAAGACTGGCTCGACGGCCAGGGCCTGCGCCACTACCGCGACCGGGTGCCGCTGGCGGTGTCGGAACTGGCCGCGAACGCCGTGTTGCACACCGGTCAGCCCTTCACGATCACGCTCAGCGGCGACGCGGTGCGCGTGCGGGCCGAGATCGTCGACTCGGCCCCCCAACTCGTGCCCGTGGCTTCACCGCTCACCGGCACCGCCGCGGACATCACGGCGCTGAGCGAAACCGGACGCGGTCTGGTGATAGCGGGATCGCTCGCCAACCGGTGGGGGATGACGTTGGCGCCGGCGGTCAAGACGCTGTGGTGCGAGTTCGACGACTGGGGCCAGCCCGCGACGATCACCGAACCGGTAATCGAAGACAAGCGGACGCCCGCCCATGATGACGGACATCTGAACCATCTGCACTTCATCGGCTTGCCCGTGCGCACGGCAATCGCGAGCGGCCTTGACCTCGAGGACGCGATCCGCGACGCGCGCGCGGTCGCCGAAGCGAACCGCGACCATCCCGATGACGTGGCCGGTCTGCTCGAGCTGGTCGACCGCAGCATGACACTGCGCCTCGCCGGCCGCCACGGCGCCATGCACGCCGCCAGCCAGAACGAGACGCGTTTCGACATGCACGTCGAGCTGACCGACGACGCGTTGTTCGCCACCGGCGAACTCGCGGCGTGGTTGGCCCAGCGAGCCGACGGGCGCCGCGGACCGGGTGCGTCCGTCTTGGCCTTCCGCACGTGGCTCAACGAGGAGACGGCGCGCCAGCGCCGGGGCCTCGCGCCTACGGAGTGCCCACTACCCGCGGAGTAACGCAGCAACCGCCGCGTTTGGCGGCGAGGGGTCGGGGTATTACGGATGGACCGGTCGCCGGCATTTGTCGCGACCCGACCTCAAGGAGCATTTTTCTAATGAGCAACGCCGTACCTGAAGTGCCCGAAGAGGGGGGATTCGCCGACCGCCTTAAGGGCACGGTGAAGCAAGTAGTCGGATCTGTCGTCGGAAATGACGACTTGAAAGAAGAAGGCGAACTCCACATCGCCAAGGCTGACGCCACCGAACAGGCCCGCAAGGACGCCGAAGCGGCGCAACGTGAAGCGGCAAAGGCCGACATCGAAGCCCGCGCCAACGAAGTGCAGGCCGAACGGGTCGAGATCGCGGCTGAAGAAGCCGAAGCGATCGAACGCCAGCGCCTCGAGCGGGAAAAGGCAGCCGCCGAAGCACGCGTCGAGCAAGAGGCAGCGATGCAAAAGGCCGCCGCCGAGCGTGAGGCCCAGGCTCGCCAGGCCGCTGTCGACGGCAAGGAAACTCGCGCCGTGGTCGACCGGCTCGAGCACGAAACCGAAGCTCGCGAGTTGGAGCGTCGGGCCGAACAGGCCGAGCGCAACGCCGCCGCTCTCGAAAACGCCCAGAACAAGGACTGAGGACAATCATGCAAATCACCACCATCCCCCGAGTAGCAGTCAAGAGCGCGCTGGACGCGCTCCGGCTGCCGCTGTCCACCATCGAGCGCATCAGCGGCCAAAGCGAGAACGAGGCGTGGCCGCCGGCGCTGATCTTCGAAGACTTCCAAGCGAATGCCAAGCAGTTCGCCGGCGGGTTGCTGCGCGACCAGACGCTCGTCGAAGAAGGTCGCATCCAGAGCGTAAAGGTCAACGAGCTTCGCCGTTCGCTCGACCTGCGGGTCAAGGCCGAGCAGACGCGTGAACAGGCCGACGCCCAGTTCGCCCAGCAGCGTGAAGCGGCTGAACGCGAGCGCCAGCAGGCCGAAAAGCAGGCTCGCGAACGCGAGGCGGCTGTCGCCCGTCGCAAGCGCGAGGCCGAGCAGAAGGTTCAAGCGGAGACGCAGCGCAAGGCCGAGGCGGTCGCTAAGGCCGACCGGGCGCGTGAAGATCGCGTCGCGGCCGTCGAACGCAACGCGCGGCTCAACGTCGCCGACGCACAGACCACCGCGCTCGCGAAGGAAAAGAAGGCCGTCGCCTCGGTCGAAAAGGTCGTCCAGCTGGCCGACGCCGTAGAGACGAAGAAGGCGCAGCGCAAAAGCTCCTAAGAGCTGCCTTCAGCTTTTTGGTGATGTTTGGTTCGCCATAGCCAACCAAACATCACCAAAAGCGGGGGAGCGCCGTTCGACGAGTAGGCGCTCCCCCAAAACGGGTAACGATCGGACCGTGGCCAACTACCCGCGCACCCTCAGCCTGATTCGGCACGCCCAGAGCGCGGGCAACGTGGCGAACGACGCGGCGTTGCGCGACGGGCTGCACGAGCTCGACCTGGCTCAGCGCGACATGGACGTGCCGTTGTCCGAACTCGGGGAGTCGCAGGCCGATGCCCTCGGCGCGTGGTTTGCGGCGCACGAGGCGCCGGCCGTTGTGTTGTGTTCGCCCTACAAGCGCGCCGTGGACACCGCGGCGGGCGCGATGCGTGCGGCGGGCGTCGACGCGCCGGTACGGCTAGACGAGCGGCTGCGCGAGCGAGAGTTCGGCGTGCTCGACCGCCTCACGAAAGTCGGCATCGAGGCGCGCTACCCCGACCAGGCTGCGGCCCGCGCGTTCCTGGGCAAGTTCTTTCATCGTCCGCCCGGCGGCGAATCGTGGTCCGACGTGGCCGGACGCGTGCGTGGCGTGGTCACCGATCTACGCCTCGACTACGGCGATCGCGACGTCGTGATCGTCACCCATCAGGCCGTCATCATGTTGTTCCGCTACGTCCTCGACGGTCTCACCGAGGCCGAGCTGCTCGAACTCGACGGCGCGAACCAAATCGCGAACACCGCGGTAACCGCGTACGCGGCGGCCGACGGCGCCATGCAGCTGACCGTGTTCAACGACACGTCGCACCTGCCCTCCGAAGACACCACCGCGGCCTCCGACCGCGCGGTCGCGCCGCGATGAAACCGCTGCGCGACCTTCTCGACGAGATTTCGTTGCCCGATTCGAACGGCGGCAAAGACGCGCGTGGCACCGTGCTGATAATCGGTGGTCCGCCGTCGTGCCCCGGCGCGGTGATGCTCGCTGGGAGCGCGTCGCTGCGCGTCGGGTCGGGCCGCGTGCAGTTGACGGTGCACCCCGACGTCGCTGCGGCCACGGCCACGGCGGTGCCCGAGACGAAGGTCGTGGCGTGGGATCAACAGTCGAGCCCTCCGCCCGGCGTGCGCGAACAGATCGGTCGCGCCGACGTGGTTGTGGTCGGGCCCGGCCACGGCAAGCTCGACGTCGACGTCGTTGCTGCGATCGCGGCGGAATGCAAAGACGAGTGCCGCCTCGTGCTCGACGCCGGCGCGCTCGGTGCCGCGATGCGGCTCGTTCGCGCCGGTACGGCAGTGGTCGCCGCGCCCAACCACGCCGAAGCGTGCGATCTGGTCGGCCGCTCCGGCGAAGTCGAGGAGTTGGCGGCCCCGCTCGCGCAATCGCTGCAGGCACCCACCGCGGTGCGGGGCGCGACAACCGTGGTCGCACATGACGGCGAGTGTTGGCTTTTCGAGGACAGCCCGAGCGGCTTGGGCACGCCGGGTTCGGGAGACGTATTCGTCGGCACGCTCGCCGGTCTGCTGGCGTGCGGCGGTGACCCGCTCGGCGCGCTGGCGTGGGCGGTCACGCTGCATGCGGCGGCGGGCGCCCGGCTCGCACGCACTACGCCCGTGGGCTACACCGCGAGCGACGTGGTGCGCGAGTTGCCCTACGCGCGCGCGGAGTTCGAGCGCGCCTGAACGTTCAGCGGGCGGCGCGCAGCGCGCTCGCCGCCTCTTCGGGCAGTACGTCGTTGACGAAGGAGCCCGCGCCGAGTTCGGCTCCGAGTGCGTAGTTCAGCCGGTCGCCGAGCCGGTCGATCGGCGTGAACTCGATGTGCAGGTGGCTGATGCCGAGGTGCTGGCCGTCGTTCGTCGGCGTCTGGTGCATGGCCATCACGTATAGCAGCGGCGTTCCGAAGAGGGCGTCGTAGCGCTGCACGAGGTCGAGCAACAACGCGGCAAGGTGGTCGCGTTCGGGGTCGCTCAGGTCGAGCAGTGATGGCGCGTGGCGCCGCGCCGCGATGGTGACTTCGTATGGCAAGCGGGCGGCGAAGGGCACGTACGCGACGAAGCCCTCGTTTTCGTTGACGACGCGCGCGGCTTGCATGCGTTCCTCGGCGACCACGTCGCACAGAACGCAGGTGCCGTGCAGGGCGATGTACGCGCTCGCGGTCGCCAATTCCTGGGCGGGGAGCGGTGGGATTTCGGGGTACGCGTAGATGCGGCCGTGCGGGTGGTCGAGGGCACCACCCAGCGACTCGGCCCGGTTCTCGAACACGAACACGTAGTTCACGTCGTCGCGCGCCGAGAGTTCGCGGTAGCGCTGCGCCCACACGTCAACGAGCAGCCTCACCCGGGCCAACGGCAGTTCGCCGAGCGTCGTGAAGTGGTCGTCGGAATACACCACGAGTTCGCTCTCACCCAGAGACGGTCCGACCTCATAGGGGCCCGCCGCTTCGAGCGATGGAGCATCGGGCGACGCAGTGGATGTTCCTACGTTGGATTGCACCAC
>JBEEFT010000196.1:0-32813 GCA_041166225.1 Actinomycetota bacterium
GTCACGGCAAGCCGCTGACCTCATCGCCGACGCATCCGTCGAAATCGTCGACCTGCGATGGCTCGTGCCCTGGGACCACGAGCTCGTCGCAGCGTCGGTCGCCAAGACCGGTCGCGTACTGGTGGTACACGAAGACGTGATCACGTGCGGGTTCGGCGCAGAAGTGGCGGCGTGGATTGGTGAGCACTGTTTCGAATCGCTCGACGCGCCGATCCGCCGTGTAGCCGCGATCGACACGCACGTCGCGTACGAGCCAACCCTCGAACGCGCCGTGCTGCCTCAAGTCGCCGACATCCACGCGGCGATGCTCGATTTGTTGAAGTACTGACCATGCCGCGCGGGAACTGGGGCGGCCGCGCCGTGCGGGCACTGCTGCGCGGGCGGGGCTACAACCTCGTGAAGGGCGACCACCGCAAGGCCGAGCCGCCCGTCGACACCGACGACCACACGCGCCGCGTCATCAAGGCGATCGAGAATCACACGCTGACCACTCACGAACGCGTGATCGCGTTGGTCGACACCGTGCGTCACATCACCCGCTACGCGATTCCCGGAGCGATCGTCGAGTGCGGCGTGTGGCGGGGCGGCTCGATGATGGCAATCGCGATGACGCTGGTCGATCTGGGCGACACGGCGCGCGACCTGTACCTGTTCGACACGTTCACGCACATGCCATCACCGGGCCCGGAGGACTTCACCGCGAACGGTCGCAAGGTCATCGACGTCGCGGCGGACGCGCCCATCCCCGACACGTACGCGTACATCCCGCTCGACGAGGTGAAAGCCGCGATGCTTTCGACCGGCTACCCCGAGGAGCGGCTTCATTTCGTCCCGGGCCTGGTGGAAGACACCATTCCGAGCTCGGCACCCGAACACATCGCGCTCTGCCGGCTCGACACCGATTTCTACGAATCGACCAAGCACGAACTCGAGCACCTCTATCCGCGCATCACCCCGGGCGGCGCGCTGCTCGTCGACGACTACGGCCACTTCCTCGGCGCCCGCAAGGCCACCGACGAATACCTAGCGAGTCTCGACGCTCCCCCGCCGTTCATGCACCGCATCGACTACTCCGCCCGCCTCCTGTTCAAGCCCTAAGACCCCGGTTTCGGTGATGTTTGGTTCGCTATAGCGAACCAAACATCACGAAAAGCTCAGGGGACGGGACCGTCGTAGTCGAAACCCAGATCGGGGGCTGTCACGAGGGCGACGTAGGGGATGCCGGCTTCTTGGGCGTAGCCCGCGGCGGTGCCGCCGCGGTCGACGAGGGTGAGCATGAGGACGGGCTCGGCGCCTTCGCTACGCACGACGTCGGCCGCTTCGAGGATCGACACGCCGCGCGACGCGGTGTCTTCGGTGAGCACGACCTTGTCGCCGGGGTCGAGCGCGCCCGCGATGCGACCGCCACCACCGTGGTCCTTCACCTCTTTGCGTACCGAGAACGACTTGAGTGACCGGCCCACCGTCGCCGCGTAAACGGCGGTGGTGTACGCGATCGGGTCGGCTCCCATCGTGAGCCCGCCGATGGCCGTGGCCTCGGCGGGGATCACCGACAGCGCAGCCTGTGCGACCAACAACATGCCGTCGGGCCGGCATGCGGTCTGCTTCGAGTCGAGGAAGTACGCGCTCTTCTTGCCCGACTTGAGCGTGAAATCGCCCCGACGCACCGAGTGCTTCAGCAAGTGCTCGACCAACGCTGCGCGCAGCGCCGGATCGACCGCGGTCACGACAGGTGGACTTTCTGGTGCCCGCCGTCGACGACCTCGCCGACCTGCACGGCGCGGTGGCCCGCGGCCCGCAGCACGTCGAGAGCTTTGTAGACCTCGCTCGGCGGCACGACCACGATCATGCCGAGGCCGAGGTTGAACGTCGAGGCCATCTCTTGATCCGGGATCTCGCCGATCTTTTGGATTTCCTGGAAGATGCGCGGCGTCTCGAACGAGCGGCGTTGCACCACGGCGTCACACTTTTCCGGCAAGACGCGGTTGAGGTTGCCGGGACTCCCCCCGCCGGTGATGTGGCTCACCGCGTGGACCTCGACGTGGCGCAGCAACTCGAGGATCGCCGGCGCGTAGATCACCGACGGGCTCAACAGTTCTTCGGCCAACGTGTGATGGGCGCCTTTGTACGCCTCGTCGGTGAGCGAGCGGCCGTCGATCTCCAGCAACGCTTTGCGAGCCAACGAATACCCGTTGGACCGCAGGTTCGGCGACGGCAGCCCGATCAAGAAGTCACCCGGGCGCACGTGCGCGCCGGTCAACACGCGGTCGCGTTCGACCACACCCACGGCGAAGCCGACTAAGTCGAACTCGCCGGGCTGCATCGCTCCGGGGTGCTCGGCCATCTCGCCGCCGATCAGCGCACAACCCGCGACGCGGCACCCTTCGGCGATTCCGCTCACGAGTTGGTCGATGTGATCAGGGTCAAGCCGGCCGACGGCGATGTAGTCGAGGAAGAACAACGGCTCGGCGCCTTGGCACACGAGGTCGTCGACGCACATCGCGACGAGGTCGATCCCGATGGTGGTGAACTGACCCGACGCCTGCGCGATCAACGCCTTGGTGCCAACGCCGTCGGTCGAACTCACGAGCACCGGATGCTTGTACCGGCTCGGGTCGAAGGCGAATAGGCCGCCGAACCCGCCGATGTCGCCGATGACTTCGGGACGGAACGTCGAACGCACGTGGTTCTTGATGCGGCGAACCGCCTCCTCGCCCGCTGCGATGTCGACGCCCGCTTCGGCGTAGCTAAGCGGCTTGCGCTTTTCGGCCATGCGTTAGACGCGCACCATGTCGAGCACGCCCTTGGACAACTCGACGTCGGGCGCGATCGGGTAGTCGCCCGTGAGACACGCGGTGCAGAAACCGGCGCGCGGTGCGTCGATTGCTTCGACCACGCGGTCGAGTTGGAGGTAGGCCAACGAGTCGACGCCCATGTAGCTCTCGATCTCGCCGACGGTCATGTTCGCAGCCAGCAACTCGGCCTTCGTACCGGTATCGATGCCGTAGAAGCAGGGCCACTTCCACGGCGGCAGCATGATCCGCAGATGAACCTCGGCCGCCCCCGCCTCGCGCAGCATGCGCACGACGGCCTTGTGCGTGGTGCCGCGCACGATGGAGTCGTCGACCACGATCAGCCGCTTGCCTTTGACGTTGTCGTGCAACGGGTTGAACTTGCGCCGCACGCCTACGTCACGCGACGCCTGGTCGGGCGCGATGAACGTGCGACCGATGTATCGGTTCTTCACGAGACCCTGACCGAACGGAATGCCCGAGTGCTTCGCATAACCCTCGGCTGCGGGCACGCCGGACTCGGGCACACCCATGACCATGTCTGCATCGACGGGCGACTGTTCGGCCAGCAACTCGCCCATCCGCCGCCGAGCACCGTGGACCTCGCGCCCGTAGAGCTGCGCATCGGGCCGGGCGAAGTAGACGAACTCGACCAGGCACAACTTCGGGAAGACGCGTTCGGGCGGGAACGGCTGCATCGATCGGATGCCGGCGGCATCGATGATGACCATCTCGCCCGGGTTGATCTCGCGTACGAAGTGCGCCCCGACGATGTCGAGCGCGGGCGACTCCGACGCGATGACCCAGCCGGTGTCTAACTTGCCGAGGCACAGCGGACGAAACCCCTGCGGATCGCGGATCCCGATGACGTGGCTTGCGTCCATCACGACGAGGCTGAACGCCCCTTCGAGCTTGGGCAACACCTGCGCGAGCGCCCGCTCGAGATCGCGCCCGTCGGCCGAGTCTTCGACCGGGAAGGCGCGGCTGACGAGTTCACCGATGAGATCGCTGTCGCTCGAGACGGTGCCCGGCAACATCCCCGACTTCTCGACCAGCGACACCGTGTTGGTGAGGTTGCCGTTGTGGCCGAGCGCGAAGCCGCCTTCGCCGACGGTGCGGTAAACGGGCTGCGCGTTGTGCCATTCCGACGAACCGGTAGTGGAGTAACGCGTGTGGCCGATTCCGAGATGACCTTCGAGTGCGGCGAGACCAAACTCGTTGAACACGTTGGACACGAGGCCCATGTCTTTCGTGACCTCGACGCCCCGCCCGTTCGACACGGCCATGCCCGCTGACTCTTGTCCGCGGTGCTGCAGCGCGAACAGCCCGTCGTAGATCAGATGCGACACGGCGCGTCCCGGGGCGTACACACCGAAGACGCCGCACGCTTCCTTGAGCGAGTCCTCAGCCATTGGTCTGCGCTGTCATCGGAAGCTCGCGGACACGCTCACAGGCTCAAGTTTGCCATGGCCGGAGCCGAGGCCGGTTTAGCGCGGCGCAGGACCGTCGAGGAGTTGGTTGACGGCCGCTCCGACGCCTTGCACAACGTTGGTAACCACACGACCGGGCGCGCCGGGAACGACAGCGGGTGCTGCGGGTGAGCCCGTCGCCGGGGCCGTAGGCAACTGGTTGACCACCGGTGCGACGAGGTCGGTGACCGTGGTGTTCACGCCGGCGCCGTGCGAACCGAGGACCGGCGTGAGCGGCGCCGACGGAACCGCGGTGTTGATCGGGGCGACGATGGGCGGCAACTCGCGATGGTGGTGGGGCAGCGCGCCACCCACGGGCGACAACGACACGAGACCGGCTGCCGCCGCCGGGGCCGCCTGGCTGACGAACGATGGCATCCCGGGCACCATGCCCAAGGAGGCAGCAACGTGGTACGACGCCGCGGCCACGGCCTGGCCAACCGCCGACGCGACCCGGGCCAGCGGGCCGGCATTCGCGGCGGCCCCGCCCGCGGCGCTGACCGCCGCAGTGGTGACCATGCTGGCAGCACCCGACTCAGCCGTCATGGACTGCATCGACGCGGCCAGACGGCGGCGCGCACGCAGCAACAACGAATCGACAGCGCCCAGCGACAAGCCGAGCGCAGCGGCGATTTCGGGCGGACGGCGCCCGTCGACGTCACGAGCGACGACGACGTCGCGCTGACGATCAGGGAGGGTGTCTAAGGCCCGCTTGATCATCACGGCCTGTTCGGCGTGCAGCAAGGCGTCTTCGGGCGGGTTGCTGCCGCCGTACGACTCGGCGTGTTCGATGGGTTCGTCGGTCGGCGTGGTGCGCGCCTGCGCGCGCAGGTAATCGATGCACAGGTTGTTGGCGATGACCTGGACCCATGCGCCAAATCGCCGCTCGCCGCCGCAGCGATCGAGGCGTTCGTACGCCTTTACGAACGCGGCCTGCGCAATTTCGTCGGCTGCGCTGATGTCTCGGAGCTTCCGGGCGCAGACCCGGCGAACCTGCTGGTAGTGGCGACGGAACAACTCGGAAAACGCATCGGCGTCTCCTTCTTGCGCAGCCGTAACCAGCAGAGCGTCGCTTTCGACGTCATGTGGTGAAGCGGCCACCGCAAGCTCCCGCAGCTCAGAGGAAAATTCCCAAAAATCCAACCAAAAGACTTCGCTAAATCCTACACGTCCCGAGCGCGGAGCCCTTCGCAACCCGCCAAAAGCCTCGCGATACGGTCATCGCGTGACCGATTTGGCCCCGCCCGAGGCCACCGCCGTACGGCCGACCGATGCGGCCGTGCCAATGCCCATTGCCCTCAGCCGCGCCGACGTGGCGGGGCTTTCCACGTTTGGGCGCAATATTTTCGTCGCCGACGCCGGGGGTAATGCCACACCGGCGCTTCTGACGGCGTGCCGCGAGGTCGAGGGCGTGGTGGTCCCGCCCGTCCCCGGCGACCTTTTCGGCGGCGGCCTGGATCGGGTGCTGCACAACTACCTCGCCGGCATGCACGTCGGTTACGGGCTCTCGGGCTTGACCGACGAGACGACCTTTTTGCTTGCGGTGCGGGCGCTAGCCGACTGCGCGTATGAGGCCGTCGGTGACGGCCGGACCGTGGTCGACGCGTCCGTAGCGAACACACCGCTAGCGCACGTGATCCAGGCCGTTTACCCCGACGCCGTGTTCGTAGTGGTCGACCCGCCAGCGGGGCCGTCGCCTGCGCCACAGCTGTTGACCGGGCCCCACGTGCTTCGCCTCAGCACAGCCGACGTCGCCGATCGCACCGGTCTCGTCGAACGGCTCGCGGCCGCGTGCCGCGCCGCCGCGTCGCACGCCAGACCCGCGCCGCCAGCGGCGGCGCTGACGTTGCCGGGGCGGCCCGTGTTCGTCGTCGGCTGCCCGCGCAGTGGCACCACGTGGTTACAACACATGCTGGCTGCGCATCCGGCGACCGGTGGACCCCGGCACGAGACTGCGATGTTCTCCAGCGTCCGCGGGCTGGTCGACAACCGGGCGTTGCACGCGTGGATCGGTCGCGACGAACTGTTCGGAGCGCTGCGCCGATTCTGCGAAGGCCTCCTCGCACGCTGCATGGCCGACCAGGCGCCCGACGCAACACGCCTGATCGAAAAGACGCCGCACCACGCGCTGCATCTCGACCTCGTGACTGCGATGTTTCCTGACGCGTCGATCGTGGGCATCCATCGCGACGGCCGCGACGTCGTGCGCTCGTTGCTCGAAATCGAATTCGGCACGCAAAGCGCGGCGGTTGCGGCCGAGGGGTGGCTTCAATCGACCCGCGCCGTGCGCGAGTTCGCGTCCCAATCCACGCGCACGCGCGACGAGCGTTACGAAGAATTGCTCGCCGAGCCTGTCGGGCGCGTCAGCGACCTCATGCGTTGGCTCGACCTGCGGGTTGACGACAGCGTGTTCTCAGAACTGCGGGCCCGCGCCGGCACGCGCGTCAGCCAACACGGCACCACGGGCGAGGTCGGGTCGGGCAAGTGGCGAGACATCGCACCGGCGCACTTGCGCACGATCTACCGGATCGCGGGCGACCAACTCGTCGCTCTGGGCTACATGACCGCCGAGGAGTTGGCTGCGGTGCGACGCGACCCTGCATACATCGCGGCCGCTGCCGCGGCGCGACTCAAAGCACAAGCGAAGCCGATCGCGCGCTACCTGCGAGCAGCACGACGCCGGTAACGCCGTCGGTCGCGACCACGATCGGCCACGCCAGCACGCGTCTCTTGAACGACGGCTCTCGCTCCGACAGCGCGCGCCAGTGCGCCAACATCCACCACAACGTCAGTACAAAGGCGAACGCGGGGCGGCGCAACACCAACGCGACGAGCGCGAAATAGAACGGCACCCGAGACGTCGGGCCAAGGAAGACGCGGCGGTTCAGCAGCGTGGCGCGCAATTCGGGAATCTCTTTCACAAGAGCCGGAAATGCCCCGGCCTGCAGCGTGCGACTGAAGTGGTCCTTGAGGTCGGGACGGAAGACGGCGTGCTCCACCACTGCATCGGGGGCGTACGCGGCGCGCCCCGCCCGCCCTACCCGCCAGCCGAGGAGAGTGTCCTCGCCGAAACCGAGGTGCTTGGCCGCGCCGCCGGCCCGAAACCCGAGGCGGTGCGACAGATGCACGTCGAAGCCGTGCGCCTGCTCGAACGCGGCGCGGCGGTAGAAGACGTTGCACGTCGGATACAGCCCGTTGTCCTCGGCCGTGAGGCTGCGTTCGAGCACGCGGCGCGGCCGCTGTGAGCGGGTGCGGCCCATCACGACGTCGGCGCCGGCGTCGATCGCGGTGACGCCTTCGTGCAACCACTGGGGCGCCGGCACGCAGTCGGAGTCGGTAAACGCCAGCACGTCGCCGCGCGCGACGGCGACACCGGCTTGACGCGCCGCGACGGCGCCGCGGCCCGGCAGACTGACCACGGTGGTGGCCACGCGCGTCTCGGCCCGGGCGACCTCAGCCGATCCGTCGGTCGAGCCGTCGTCGACGACGACGACCTCGAAGTCGCGAAACGTCTGCGCAGCAAGGCCGTCGAGCAGCTTGGCCAAGAGGTCGCGGCGGTCGCGCACGGGCACCACGACGGAAACGCGCACCTCGCCCATTCGCGGGGAGGGTACCCTCACGGCGCGATGCGACCGCCGACGGTAAGCGTCAATATCGCGGTGAAGAATCGCCGTGCGCTGGTCGCCGCGTGCCTCGACGGCTTGGCGGCCCAGACGGTCGAGGGCTTCGAAGTGGTCGTAGTCGACAATGGCTCGACCGACGGCACCCGCGAGTTGCTCGACGAACGCGCCGCGGACCCGACCGTCCCGTTCGCGTTGCGCGTGTTCTCGTGCGACGGGTCGCTCGGCGCCGTGCGGAACGCCGGCGTCACCGCCAGCCGCGCGGACATCGTGGCGTTTGTCGACTCGGACTGCGTGCCCACGCCGCAATGGCTAGAGCGTGGCCTCGCCTACTTCGTCGACGACCGGGTCGGAACCGTGCAGGGGGCGACCCTGCCCGATCCGGTTCTGCCGAGGGGGCGGTGGGACGCCACGCAAGAACTCACGAAGTTCACCGGCCGGTACGAAGCCTGCAACCTCTTCTACCGCCGGAAACTGCTCGAGGAAGCGGGCGGGTTCGACGAGCGAATCGGGTTCTTCGGCGAAGACTCGATGGCGGGATGGGCCGTGCGCCGCCTCGGGTTCGACGAACGGTTCGCGCCGGACGCGCTGGTGCATCACACGGTGACGTTTCCGGGCGTGCGCTGGCACTGGCGGCGGGCGCTGGGTTACGGCAACTGGAATGCGCTGGTGCGCCGCTTCCCGGAAATGCGCGCCATGCTCTGGCACCGCGTGTTCCTGCGCCCCGACGGCGCCCGCACCATCGCCGCGTTTGTCGGGCTCATCGCGCTCGCAGTTGCGTTACTCACGCGCTCGTCGGCGGCGCTCGGCGTCGCGGTCGCTTTGCTGGCCCCGTTCGTATGGCGGCACCGCCCGTATTCGTTACGTCCGATTGCATTCGTCGACTCCGTTGCGTCCGCCGGCTTCGACGCCGCGATCGAGCTCGCCTTACTCTGGGGCTCCATCCGGGAGCGCACCCTTGTCCTCTAGTTCCAACCCGATCGCAGCGCGGCGTTGGCGAATTTTGGTGATCGGCAACTCCGTGGCCACGATCGTGCCCGACCGCTCGTCGCGCCTCGACGGCCCGTACCCCGAGTTGCTCGAAGACCTGTTGCGCGAGCGCGGCTTCGACGTTGAGGTGCGCAACGCGGGCCGAGAGTTCGGGCTGATCGACGACGGCATCTACCGGTATCAAGAGTTGGAGCGGGCGTGGAGCCCCGATGTGCTGATCGTGAACTTCGGTATGGCCGAGAGTCAACCGCCGTTCATTCCGCACTGGCTCTACAACCACTTCATGACGTGGGACGTCGGCCTCAGTCGTCCCGCGCAGGCGTACCGCCGCAGGGTGGCGCCGTGGTTGTGGATGCAGTTGCGCAAGGCCCAGCGCGTCGCGGTGCGGCGCATGGGCATGCGGGGGTGGCGGATCAACCCGCGCAAATACGTGACCCTGCTCAAGCAGGTGATCTTCCTCGCCCGGTACGACCATCGCCTGGTGCTGGTCCTAGACATCAACCCGCCCGGCGAGCGCATCGAATACAGCCTTCCGGGCGCCACGCCCCGGCGCGACAAGTATCAGGAACTCACGCTCAAGGTGGTCGCCGAAGCGCGCGTCAACGACCCCGACGGCGTGAAGCTGATCGAAAGTTCGAAGCTGGCCGATGAGTTCGGCGTCGACGGCGCGCTGCCCGACGGCTACCACTTCTCGTCGAAGGCGCACCGGCGTATGGCCGAGATGCTGGCGGCCGAAATCGAACCGTGGATCGCCAGTTTGCGGTGAGCGAGCGACCCGCCGTCGACGTCGGCGTCGTTACCTGGAACACGCGCGATCTCACCGTGCGCGCGCTGCGCACCCTGCTCGACACCGAACAAGGTGTCGACATCACGCTGTACGTGCGTGACAACGCGTCGAGCGATGGCACGCCCGACGCGCTCGCGCAGCGCGTCCCTGAAGCCCGGATCGAGGTGGGCGACAACGTGGGGTTTGGTGCCGGGATGAACACGCTCATCGCGCGCGGTACCAACCCGTGGTTCTTCTGTTTGAACTCTGACGCATGGCCCGACCCGGGCGCGCTTGCGACGCTGGTCGCTGCTGCACAAGCGCATCCGCGCGCCGCGGCCGTAGCCCCGCGGCTCGAAACGCCAGACGGTTCGCTCGAGTTCTCGACGCATCCCTTCCCCAGCGTGGGTGTGAGCGCAGTTGTGAACCTCGGCTTGCACCGTTTGCTGACCTCGTGCCGTAAGAGCGACATGCTGCTCGACGGCTGGTTCCGGCACGACGCGGCGCGCCGAGTGGACTGGGCCGTGGGCGCCGCTTTGCTGATGCGCCGCTCGGCGCTCGACGACATCGGCGGGTTCAACGAAGAGTTCTTCATGTACGCCGAAGACCTCGAGTGGGGTTGGCGCGCCCGTCAGCGCGGTTTCGAGACGTGGTTCGAACCGGCCGCAGTCGTGCGCCACGTCGGCAACGCCTCGGGCCGCCAGATGTACGACCGGGCGCGCACCGAGGCGATGATCCGCAACTCCCATCGCTTCTATCGCGGCGCGCACGGACGCATCTCGTCCGGGCTGTACCGCGGGCTCGAAGCGACGGGATCGATGGTGCGATGGTTCCACCATCGACGACGGGGCGAACGCCACGAGGCCGGCGCGTGGAAGCAGCGGGCGAAAGCCCACCTGTCCGCTATTGCCGGCGCAGACGGGCCGCCGCCGGGTGTGCTCCGAAGCGGCGCTCGACCGTCGAACGCGCCGTAGCGAACGCGCGCGGGGCGCGGGTCGATCGGTAGATCACGAGGTGGCTGCGGCCGTGGTACTTGCGGTAGCGGACGATGCCTTTGGCCGCACAATGGTCGAGCAATGCGTCGATGGGAAGCGGACGGTGCATGTGCACGTCGTCGGGATTTTGCTCGAGGAAGTTGACCGCAACTACCGATCCCCGTTGTTCGAGCTGGGCCAGGAAGCCGAACGGATCGTCGACGTGCTCGACCACGTCGAAGCTGTACACGGCGTCGAAGCCGGCCGGCACGAAGTGGTCGACGTCATACACGTCGGCGCTCAGCCCGCGACGCTCGAGGCGCCACTTGAGGTAGCGCGTCGACGGATTGTCGAAGTCGGCGAACGCCACGTCGTAGCCGTGGTCGATCAAGCGCAGGCCGTCGGTGCCAATGCCACAGCCGTAGTCGAGCACGCGTGCGCCGCGGGGAATCGCGGCCCGCAGAGCTTCGAAGTACGGCACCTTCGTGTCCCAGAGCGCGAACGCGGTCAGGTCATAGAGGTAGGTGTCGGTCGTGCGGTAGAAGGTCGCCTCGTCCTTAGCCACCGCCTCTTCGGCTTCAACGTGATGGCTGTGATGCACCAACCGTTCTTCGTCGAACGTGTCGCCGAGGTATTCGCGCAACTCGTCGAGGCCTTCGTAGCCCTCCCACTTCCACAGGTACCGGGGCGCGAGCTTTTGGTACATGCGGGTGTTCGCCCGGCGCCGGATTGCTCGTCGTATGCGGCGCGCGCCCGGCGTCGTCTGAGCCACGCCGTCGGTGATCACGTCGGCCACTCGCGGCCACAACGCGCTGCGCGGCGGGGCCGCCGCCGCGTTCGCCATGCGAGTGCGGAACCACGGCTCGAACCACGCGTGCTTGCGCTGCATCATGCGTTCGCCGATCACGATGCCCTCGAAGCGCCGTTCGAGCGCGGCCCAGTCGTAGTCGTGCAGGTGCGACACGACTGCGTCGGGTTCGTAGTGCAGCCGCATGCCGTGCTGCGCCAGTCGCCACCCCATGTCGAGGTCTTCGTAGTAGTACGCGAAGTCGACGTCGAAGCCACCGACTGCGTCGTAGAGGGCGCGACGCAACGACACGTTGCACGAGAAGAACCGGCCGAAGCCGGCGTCGCTCGACGGATCGATCAGGTCGAAGTCGAACTGCGTACCCGACCAGTCGAGCCACCGATGGATGCGGTTGGGCTTCAGGTCCGGGTGCCACCGGACGTGACCGAGCACCGCCGCGTGTTCGTCGGCGTGACGCGTGTGCGCGTCGAGGTGACGGGCAACGAGGTCCGGCGCGGGGACCATGTCGTCACCCAGCAACAGGATGAGGTCGCGGGTCGACAACGCGACGCCGGTGTTGCGCGCCGACGCCGGCCCGCCGTGCGGTTGCGTGACGAAGCGCACGTGCGCCCGGTCGGTGAAGCTCGGCGGGATGGCCTCACCGTCGCCCTCGCCGTCGACGACGACGATCACTTCGAAACCGTCGACGGTTTGCCCGTCGAGCGCGGCGAGCGTGCGGCCGAGGATCTCCCAACGGTGCAGCGTCGGGATCACGACCGATAGGTCGTGGGCGTTCACGGTCCGAAGTGTTCGATGACGCGGGCAGGCGCGCCCACCGCGAGTGAGTACGCCGGGATCGGCTCGGTGACCACCGAGCCCGCGCCAACAAACGCCCGTTCGCCGACGTCGGCCAGCACCGTGCACTTGGCCATCACACTCGCGCCGTCACCGATCGTGATCGGCCGATAGTCGAAACCCTGCTGCTGCATCGGCTTCGACGGGTCGCGAAACCGATGGCTGCCGTCGACGAGCAACACGCCTTCGGCAAACGTGCAGCCGCGGCCGATCGTGATCTGCGTCGAGCACTGGATGACCACGCCGTACGTGAAGACGGTGAGGTCACCGATCTCGACCTTGCCGTGACCGCTGATCTCGCACGTGAAGTTTCGCCGGAAGTCGATTGCTTGGCCGGCGCGGAAGGTCCCGGCATCGGGTATTTCGAGGTGGAACCCGGGGCCGACCCGGCAGTGCGGGCCGAAGGAGACGTCGGCGTGCAGATGCGTGGCGCGAATGCCGAGTTGGCGCGCCGAGGAACCGACCCTGGGCAGCGTGCGGTACCGCAAGTGCCACGGCGCACGCGTCAAGCGGTTCGGCACACGGCGCAGGCTAGAAGATCGCCTACCCTCCTTCGACGTTGCCGAACAACGACGCAGAGCTGCCGCCGCCGGTCGTCTCACCGGACCTGTACGACGAGTCGTACTTCCGTCACGCGTGTGGCGGCTCCGAGGTGTGGCGCGAGTCCGGTGGCGCGCGGGCCGACGGCATCTACCCGGGCTCGCTTGCGCGCGCAGGGCTGCAACCGGGCGAAGTCGTGGTTGACATCGGTACTGGACGCGGCGAGTTGCTCGCGGTAGCCGTCCGCATGGGTGCGGCCCGCGCGATCGGCGTCGAATACGCGGCGGCGGCCGTGGCGATGGCGCACCGCACGATCGAAGCGCACGGTGTGGCGGACCGGGCCGAGGTGATCCTCGCCGACGGGCGCGCGATCCCCGTCGACGACGAGACGGCTGATCTCGTGACGCTGCTCGACGTGGTCGAACACCTTGCCCCGACCGAGCTCGACGCCACGCTGCGCGAGGCGCGGCGGGTGATGAAGCCGGGTGGCCGTCTGCTCGTGCACACGTTCCCGACCCGCACGATCTACGACTGGACGTATCGCTGGCAGCGGCGCATCTCGCCGCGGCGACGACGCGCGTGGCCCGCGGAACCCCGCAACGAATACGAGCGGACGATGCACGTGAACGAACAAACCGTGTGGTCACTTGGTCGCGCGATCAAGCGCGCGGGCTTCGACGACGTGAAGGCCGAACTCGGTGAATGGGTGTACACGTCGATGCTTCCCGACGCCCGCGCCCGGCGGCTGTACCACCGGTTGGCGAGGGTGCCCTTTACGCCGATCCGCGCGCTAGGCGTGGCCGATATCTGGGGCAGCGCGACGCGCTGACGCCATGCGTTTCGCCTCGTCGAGGTCGAGCGCGTTGACCTGTCCAACGACGCGGGCCGGCGCGCCCACCGCGATCGACCCGTCGGGGATCGTGCCTTTGACCACCGAGTTGGCGCCGATAATGCAGCCCTTTCCGATCCGCGCGCCGCGCAGGACCGATACGCGTTCACCGATCCATGTGCCCGCGCCGATTCGCACGGGCGCAGTGACGATGGGCGAGTGCATCACTGACACCGCGCCTTCGGTGATCGTGTGGTCGGTATCGATCACGGTCGAATACGCGGACAGCACCACACCGTCTTCGAGCACCACGGACTCGGCCGCCGCGATCGTGCAATGAGGCCGTATCGCGCAGTTGTCACCGATCACGATCACCGGTGCCGGCAGGTGTTCGGCCACGGCCTCGACCGACAGCCACACGTTGTGCAGGATGAGCACGTTCCTGCCGATCGAGATCTGCCGCGGCGAGTGGACCCACATCGGCTTGTGCACGATCGACGCCGGACCGAACGCGAAGAACCGCCGCACGCGCCACGGCCGCAACAACCGGCCGCGCCACACGACCCGCCGCAACGGATCGTTGGCCCAACTGCGGGCCCAGCGCCGAAGCCCGTTCACGGTCGCTTCGGCGCGTCGGTCACCGCGAAGGCGCCGCCCAGGTCGATCAAGCCACGCACCATGTTGCGGCCGTGCGCGTAGAAATGGATCGGGGTCCCCGCCGCCACGGTCTCGTCGAGTTCGCGGTCGACCACGCCGATCTGCGCCTTGTACGACCCGGTCGCCAGTTCCTGCGTGAGGTGAATGCGCACGCTCGTTCGGTCGCCCGCTTCGAACGTGCCCGGCCGGTGGTCGTAGGACCCTTCGCCATAGACGACGGCGCCGCGCTCGCTCGTGATGCTGAACGCGAATACCGGGTCTTTCATCGCGGCCGCGAACGACACCTCGGCCACGAAGGTCAGCTCGTCACCGGGCTCGGCGTACGCGTGCTCGACACCCTGTGCGTCGACCAGGGCCCACGACTCGACCTTGGCCACGCCGCGCCCGAACCCCGCTTCGTCGTCGTCGTCCTCGTCGAGGTCACGCGTCTCGCCCATCATCTGGTGGAACAACGACACCGCGTCGGAGGTCGAGCCGGTGAAGCGTTGCTCGCCGAAATGCAGCACCATCGTGCGGTCGCACATGCGGCGGATCGCGTTGAGGTTGTGGCTGACGACGACGACGGTCGCTCCGGAGTTGCGGATCTCGGTCATCTTGTCGAAGCACTTCATCTGGAACGCCATGTCGCCCACGGCGAGGATCTCGTCGATCAGCAACACACTGGGATCGACGTTGATGGCTACGGCAAAGCCGAGGCGCACGAACATGCCCGAGGAATAGAACTTGACGGGCGTGTCGATGAACGGGCCGATGTCTGCGAAGTCGACGATCTCGTCGAAGCGCTCGTCGACCTCACGTCGGCTCAAGCCGAGGATCGCCGCGTTCACGTAAACGTTCTCGCGGCCCGTGAGTTCCGGGTGAAACCCGACGCCAACCGAGATGAGCGGTGCAACCTTGCCGCGGACAGTCACACGTCCCTCGGTCGGCGCGGTCACACCCGCGAGCATTTGCAGCAACGTCGACTTTCCCGAACCGTTGCGACCGATCACACCCACGCACTCGCCGGGAGCAACCGCGAAGTTCACGTGCCGTACCGCCCACAGCGTTGAGCGGGTGGTGCGGGCGCGGAACCGCAACGCGGCGGTCACCAGCATCGGGGCGTCTTCGAATTTGGTGTACTGCTTGCCCGCGTCGGCGAGTTCGATAAGCGGCGCGGTCATATGCGGTCCGCGAACAGCCGGTCGAAGCGACGATGCAGGCGCAACGCGATCAGCGACAGGATCACGATCCACGCGGCCGTGATCACGAGCGACGTGATCCAACCCGGTGATGCGCCCACCGTCGCGAACCGGAACAGCTCGACCACCCCCGTCATCGGGTTCGCACGAATAATCCCGCGCATGAAGTGCGGTAGCTGCTGAACGCGGAAAATCACCGGCGTGACATAGAGCCACACCGTGAGTGCAGCCGAGACCATGAACCGGATGTCGCGGAAGTAAACGTGCAGCGCCGAGAAGACCAGCGCGAACGCGGCGCTGAGCAATGCGACCAACACAACACCGGCCAACAAAAACACGACCCTCGGACCGAGCGACACGCCGAACCCGACGCACATCACCACCAGAATCCCGAGCGTGATCACGACGCTGAACAGGTTGCTGACGACCGGGATGAGGGGGAGGACCGCGCGCGGAAAATAGATCCGGTTCGACAGCGTGGTGTTGTCGACGATCGCGGTGGATCCCTGTCCCAACGTCGACGCGAAGAACGACCACGGCACCATCCCCGAGAACACGTACACGCCGTAGTCGGGCGCGCGTGACTTGAGGATCTTGCCGAACACGATCGTGAGGATCGTGGCCTGGAGCAGCGGCAGGAACACCGCCCACAACAAGCCGAACGACGTACGCCGGTAGCGCACGAAGAAGTCCTTGCGGGCCAGCACCAGGATGAGCGAGCGCGACCGCCACACGTCGCGCACCAACAGCCGAGTGGGCGGCGGCGTGGCCGTGAGATCGAAGCCCTGCGCGGAGGGCAAAAGCCTCGCGGCGCTGCTGCTCACGATCGAAGGATGGCAGACTGCCGCCCCGTGCGCGAAACAAGAACGGCGATCCCGTGCGCGTTTTGACGCTCACCAACATGTACCCGCCGCACTACTACGGCGGTTACGAGCTGATCTGCCGCGACGTGATGGACCGCTTCCGCGCCGACGGCCACGACGTTCGTGTGCTCACCACGACCATGCGAGTTCCCGGTGTCAGCGATGAAGACGACGCGACGGTCGAACGCACGCTGCGATTCGCGTGGCGTGACCACGTGTTGCAAAACCCATCGGTGCCCCGCCGTCTCCTCGACGAGCGGCACAACCATCGGATGCTGAGGCGCGCGCTCGACGCGTTCGAACCCGACGTGGTGTCGGTGTGGAATATGGGCGCAATGAGCCTCGGCCTGTTGGAGATGCTGCGGCGCCGCCGCGTTCCGGTAGTGCTGAATGTGTGCGACGACTGGCTGGTCTACGGCCCCGACCTCGACCCGTGGGTGCGGTTGTTCGTGCACCGTCAGGCTGGCGTCGGGCGCGCCGTCGAGATGGCGACGCGCCTGCCGTGCCGCTTGCCCGACCTCACGGACACGACGGCGCTGTTCATCTCGGACTTCACGAAGCGTCGGGCCCAATCGCACTCACCGATGCCGCTGGGCCGCACCGCGACCACGTGGGCGGGAATCGACGAGCGTGACTTCCCGCTCGGCACCGGCCGGGCCGCTGATCCGTGGAGGTGGCGGCTCCTCGGTGTGGGCCGCGTCGACGTCCGGAAGGGAATCGACGTTGCGATCCGCGCACTAGCGCTGTTGCCCGCCACCGCGACCCTCACGTGGGTCGGCGCCGGTGACGAGGCGGAACGGGCGCGTCTCGACGCGCTCGCCGAAGAGTTGGGCGTGCGAGACCGCGTGCGGTGGGACGTGCGACGCCGCGAAGAACTCCCCGCGGTGTACCGGGCCGCAGATGTATTCGTGTTCCCCTCGACCTGGGCGGAGCCCTTGGGCCTGGTGCCAATCGAAGCGATGGCGTGCGGGCTTCCGGTGGTCGCCTCGGGGACCGGCGGGTCCGGCGAGTTTCTGATCGACCGCAACACCGCGCTCGTGCCTCAACCCGTCGGCGACCACCGCGCGTTCGCCGACGCGATCAACGAACTCGCAGCCGACGCCGCGCTGCGTCAAGACCTAATCGCCGGCGGCGCGCGCGTCGCCCGCGAACTCACGATCGCGCGGCTCGCGGAAACGCTCGACGCATGGCACCAGGCTGCCGCCGGCGGCTTCGCCTCGGGTGAACCGCCTCGCCGCGAATTGCAGATCGCATGAGAGACCGCCTTCGCATCCTGCTCACGCACGTCTACAGCTGGCCCGAAGTGCGTCGAGGCGGAGAGCGCTACGTGCACGAGTTGGGCTCCGCGCTTCAGCAGGCCGGCCACCAAGTTCGCATCGTGGCAACCGCTCCCGATGGCTATACCGACGACGTGCTCGGCGTGCAGACGCGCCGGCTCACGCGTAAGACCGGCAACGTGGCGCGCTATCACGAGCATGCGCCTGAAGTCGCGTTCGCCCGCGAGGTCCTGCTGCGCCACGCGTTCGACAGGATCGACGTGTGGCACGCGTTCGGAACTGCCGACGCGGCGGCCGCCTCGTTCCTGTCGACGCTGCGGCGGGTGCCGAAGATGCGCTCCGTGTACACCGACTTGGGCGGGCCGCTGCGGTCTTACCGCGCCGCGCGACCCGACCACCGGCTGTTCAAGTACGCGGTCGACCACCTCGACGCGTACTTGTGTCTGAGCGAAAGCACCCGCTCGCTGTTGCAATCGGATTACTACCGCCGCGGCCTCGTCGTCGGAGGCGGCGTCGACCTGCAGCGGTTCACGCCCGGCGACCGGCGGGCCGCCGAGCCGACGATCCTGTTCATGAGCGCGGCTGACGACACGCGCAAGAACCTGCCCCTGCTGCTCAGGGCCTTTCACCTCGTGCTGCAACAGCGGGGCGACGCGCGGTTGCATCTGTCGGGGCCCGGTGACCCCGGCCCGGCGTTGGCCGCCGCCAGCGACGCCGTACGCGAAGCCACCGTGGTCAGCGGCGTCGGCGCCGTCGGCGACATCCAGCGCCTCTACCGCAACGCGTGGGTCACGGCCCTCCCGTCAACCCGCGAAGCATTCGGGTTGGTGCTGGTCGAGTCGCTCGCGTGCGGCACGCCGATCGTCGCCATCGCCGAAAGCGGCGGACCGGCCGAAATCGTGAAGGCCGGCATAGGTGAGCTCGCCGTCGACGGCAGCGCGACCGCGTTGGCGGTGGCCCTCGTGAAAACGCTGGCGATGGCCGAAGGTGCGGACACGCGCGCCGCGTGTCGACGCGAGGCCGAGGCGCACTATGGGTGGCGCGAGGCGATCGTGCCCCGCGTCGAAGAGGTGTACCGGGGCCGGCTCACCGAGCGAGCGCATACTTAGGCCCGGACGGCGACAACCTCTTTCGTGGCCGTCGTCACTGCGGGCGCGGGCGACGTGAGGTCGCGCAAGTCGCAAAACGTGAACCCCCACGCCTCGAGCTGATTACACACCGCCAGAGTGTCGACGCGCTTGGGGTGCAGATCGAGAAACACCGTCATCGGGTTGACTCCGCTGAAGGTCGCCACCCCGCCGGCAAGCACGCGATCTTCAGCGCCCTCGACGTCGATCTTCAGCACGTCGACGTGGTCGAGTCCGCGCTCGGCGAGCACGCCGTCGAGCGTCCGGGTCGGCACCGTGAGACGCCCGACGACCAGCGACGGATCTTCGACCAGTGTGTGCCACCCGGACTTGGGGCCGAGGAACAACGTGTCTTCGCCGTCACGCTCGGCGAGGGCCACCGCGAGCACTTCGACGCAGCGGTAACGGTTGCGCTCGACGCTCTTGCGTATCCACGCGACGTTTTCGGGCTCAGGTTCGATGCACAACACCCGCGCGTCACAGCCCGTCGCCTTCGCTGCGATCAACGCAAAGTCGCCCTTGTTCCCACCGACGTCGACGAAGGTCATGCCGGGCCGAAGCGCGTGCGTCAACGCCTTGGTCTTGGCCGGCTCGTACATGCGCAGCGCCCGCGCCAGCATCATCGGCGATTCGCGCACGTCGAGGTTGATCCAGCCCCCGGCGCCGGGATACGCGTGGTAGCCCCGCGGCAACAACGGTCGGATCGCCCGATGCCGGCGTAGGAGCGCGTCGCCCACGCGCCAACGAAGGCTCACGTTGCGCTCGCGGTCGGCGAGGCCGACGCGGCGACGTCGGCGCCGTCGTGCGAAAACGGTCCGGGCCACACCCCGGCGGGCGGAAGCGCAGTCGCAGGCGCACGGTTTTTCCGGGCGAGCACGAACAGGTGGCACCCGAGACGGTTCACGAGCGGCACGCGCTCGCACACCGCTTCGAGCGCGTCGACGGCGCGCCGGCCCGGTTCTCCCCGCCCGTCGAGCCACGCCGACAACTTGGCTTGCGGCGGGGGGAACTCAAAGGTCGAGAACTCGAACGCGTCGAGACCGGCCGCCGCGAACATCGCCCGCGTCTCTGCGTAGATGTGGTGCGTGTGCGGAAGCCATACGTCGGGCGCGTCGGCCGGAAGGATCGACCGGTCCATCTTGTGAGGCCACACCCATGGACGGCGCGAGATCAAGGAGGGGTGGTACGCGCCGAACGCCTTCTCCAACCACGCGAACAAATGCGTCAGCGGCGACCACAGCGGCATCTCCGACGCGTTGTTCGTAGTCATCACCACCACGCCGCCGGGCTTGAGGACACGGGCAATCTCCCAAACGGCGCGCTCGGGGCGCATCAGATGCTCGATGACCTCACTGAGGACCACCACGTCGAACTTTCCGTCCGCAAACGGCAACGTTTCAGCGTTGCAACGCGCGAACTCGGTACGCAATGCCTTGCGTTCCGCTGCATGTTTGGACCGCGCGTACGTGATGTGGTGGCCGCCGTAGTCGACGCCGATGTACGTCGCGTCACGCGCCGCGAGACGGTCGGCGACGAGCGCCGAGCCGCATCCGACGTCGAGCACCACACCGCCGTCGGGACACGCTGCGGTCGCGGCGCCCGCGAGTTTGTCGTACCGCATCTCGTGACGGTGCTGGTGGTAGGCGCCCCAGATGTCGAACTCTTCTTCGATCGTCGGCACTTGCTCGTTGTAATGACGCGAATATGTCTCCCAGTTCGCCGTGCGCAACAACTCACGCTCGTGCGCGGTGACGGCCCGCGCCGTCGCGCGGTAACGCGCGTACACGAAGCTCCATAGGGCGAGTAGTAGCGAAAACGCGCCGACGCGAATGCGCGCCGGCGACGCCGGCCGCCCGACGATCATCAGCAGCGCCGCGGGCACGCACAGTTTCAGCCCGCGCTTCATCCTCCGCGACGCACGGCCCACGCCCAGCAGAACAGGGTGCCTACGCCGTCGGTCTTGCGCAGTTCGAGGCCGACACGCTCGAGCGTGGTCTGCATGCGCGCGAGGTCCACAGTGGTGCCGAGAAACTGCGGCGCATTACGGCGGTGCACCTCGCGCCGCAGGCCCGTTCGTTGCAAGGTGGACAGCAGCGCACGTCGCAGCCGCCAGCGGCGCTGCGACGCCTGGTTGTTCCACTGAAACGCGATCACTCCGCCGGGGCGCAGGACGCGCGCCGCCTCAGCCAGATATGCGTCGATCACCGACACGTCGGGGATGTGTTGGAACACGGTGAAGGAAAGCACGAAGTCCGCCGCACCCGTGGCGACGGCCGACAGGTCTGCACCCTCGCACAACTCGAACACCACGCGCGCGTCGTCCACGAGCTCGCGGGACTGGCGGAGCATCTCCGGCGCGATGTCCACCCCGACGACGTGATCGAAGTGCTCGGCGAGCGCCACGCAGTTGCGCCCGAGTCCGGAACCGATTTCCACGGCGAGCTTCCGTCCGGGCAGCGACACCGGTGCACCGGCGAGGGCGGTGTCCACGATCTTGCGGCCGGTGGCGAAGAACGCCTGCATGTCGGGATCGTCGTAGGAAACCGTGGTGTCGACGTACCACGGCGCGTTCGTCTTCGCCGCGCTGTCCCAGAACTCACGCATGCCCCGACCGGCACGGCTCACCTAGGGCCGCCGCAGGCTCGTACATTGTGGGGACATGCCGACGGGACCCCAGTTATGAAAACGATGGCGCGCGCGGTCCTGAAGCGGCGCTGGACCGGAATCCTGGCGTACCGCAAGCTGCGTCACACGGTCCTCATAGCGCGGGTGAACTTACTGGCGAAGTGGGAAGGGTCCGTTGTCCACTGGGACCTGGCCCCAGACCTGCAACTCGGCCGCGGCATCCGCGTCAAGGTGTGGCCCCGCACGGAGACCACCGTGCGGATCGGACCGAAGTCGCGAATCGGCGACAACGTGTTGCTCCACCTCCGCGGGGGCACGCTCAACGCCGGGCTGCGCACCGACATCCGCGCCCATTGCTCGGTGCAGTTCGAAGGGAACCTCACCCTCGAGGGCGAGAACACCATCAGTTACGGCTGCGTGCTGCACTGCGGCGAGTCGGTTCGCCTCGGCTACGCCGCGATTATGGCGGAGTATTCGAGCATCGCCGACTCCACGCACTTCCACACCACGGCGGACTATCCGATTGGCGAGAACGTGAAGTTCGAACCGATCGAAATCGGCCGCAACACCTTCCTTTGTCCACGCGTGTCGGTGAACCGCGGCGTCACGATCGGTCCCTGGACTGTGGTCGGGCCGAGCTCGGTCGTTGCGCGTGACATCCCTGCCGGTGTGTTCGCCTCCGGGGTACCGGCCAAGGTGGTGCGGTCGTTGGGTCATCCGTGGATGGAAGATGTGCTGAACAACGCTCCCGGTGCACCAGATCCCGAAACGCCGGCGTGGCGCAAGCACGCCGACGACGGCACGCAAGACTTCGGCGCATGACGCCGGGAGCGGCTACCAACGGCACGTCGGCGCCACGCATCAGCGTGGTCGTGCCCACGGTCGACCGCGTCGAACTGCTCGAGCGCACGCTGCGCGGCCTCGCCGCGCAAGATGGGGTGAGCTACGAGGCGATCGTCGTGCACGACGGCGACGCTCGGATCGTCGCCCTGCTCGACGAGTGGCAGAACAAGCTCCCACTGCGCCCCGTGCGGATCACCGAGCGCGGCACCGTGCCGAAACGCAATGCAGGGTGGCGCGCCGCGCGCGCTCCGATCGTTGCGTTCACCGACGACGACTGCGAGCCGGCCCCCGGCTGGCTGAAAGCCGCGCTTGCGGCCTTCGACGACGGCCAAGCCGCGCTCGACCTCGTGCAGGGCCGCGTCGACCCCCATCCCGAAGATGCCGGCGTGCAGGGCGTGTTCAAACGCACCATCAGGGTGAACGAGCACTACCAGGGTTATCCCAACGCCAACCTGGTGTACCGGAAGTCTGCGCTCGAACGCGTGAACGGATTCGACGAAGCGTTCTGGGGCGCCGGCGAAGACTCCGACCTCGCCCACCGTGTGATCGAGTCCGGAGGCGGCGTGGTCTATGTCGACGACGCCCTCGTGTGGCATGCGGTGCGAACGGTCGGATTCGTCGCCCATCTCAAGTCGCTACCGCGGTGGGCCAACGCGTCGCTCACGATGAAGCGGCACCCTCAGCTGCGGCCGCTCGTGCCCTACCGGATCTTCTGGAAGCAATCGCACGTAACCGGCTCGCTCGCACTGGTCGGCATCTTGCTGCTCCCGCTCACGCGCAAGGCGATCGTGCTCGTGCTGCCGCACTTCGCGTGGCGCATGAAGTCCGGTGCGCGTTCGGGCCTGCAACTCGCCGTCACCGACATCGCCGAAGTGGCCGTCACCGTCGCAGGCTCGATCCGTTACAAGACGTTGTTCATCTAGCGCGGATGGGCGAGCCGGAGAGCGCGGCGCGTCCTGCGCTCACAATCGTCATTCCAACCCGCGACCGGCCGGTGATGCTGAACCGCTGCCTCGCCTCGGTGCACGCAGCGGTCGGATCCGACGACGAAGTGATCGTGGTCGATTCGGCGTCGACCGCACCGGTTTCGGCCGACGGCGCGCGCGTGATCCGTTTGAACCAACCCGGTGTGAACCGCGCCCGCAATGCGGGGTGGCGCGAGGCAGCCCATGAGCTCGTGGCCTACGTAGACGACGACGTGATCGTCGACGAGACGTGGGCCGACCGGTTCGCGCGTGCCGCGGCGGCCCACCCCCACCACGCGTTCTACTCGGGCCGGGTGGTGGCGCACGTCACGACCGCGAGTTCGCACGGCAACGTGGCGGTGAAAGACGACGCCGAGCCGGCCGTTCTCGACGCCTCGTCGCGCGGTGACCTCGGCCACGGTGCGAACCTGCTTGTGCGCGCCAACGCGTTAGGCGCGGTGCGGGGCTGGGACGAAACGATGGGCGCGGGCGCACCATTCCAGTCGAGTCCCGAAACCGACCTTTACGACCGGCTCTTCGCCGCCGGATTCACGGGTCGCTACGAGCCGTCTGCTGTGGCCCGCCACGACCAGTGGCGCAACCCGACGCAGCTGGTTCGTCTCGATTGGCGCTACGGCTTCGGCAACGGCGCCCGCCTCGCAAAGTTGGTGCGCACCGACCGCGGCCGGGCCCGCCGCGTCGCTGCTGAGGCGGCATGGGGTTGGGGGCTGCAACGCCTCGGCCCCGCGCTGCGTCAGCGCAACAAGACCGACATCGCCCGCGTCAGCGCCCGCCTTGCCGGTACTGCATCTGGGTTTGCGAGCGCGGTTTTTACGCCCGTGCGCAACGGTCACTTCGCGCCGGGCCGGTCCAACACTTCGTCGTAGAGATCGTCGACGCGCGCCGCCATCGCGCGCACTTCGAACCGCGCGGCGACGCTCGGCCCCCGCGCCGCCAGGCGCTGCCGGAGCCCGGTGTCGGTGAGTACACGAACGAGCGCCGCGGCGAGCGCCGCCGCGTCGGCCTCGGGTACGACGAGCGCGCTGGCGTCGGCCTCGACGAACTCGGTGATGCCACCGTGGTCGGTGGTCACGACGGGTCGGCCGCTCGCCTGCGCTTCGAGGTTTACGAGCAACAGGGTTTCGGCGTCGCCGTCTTCGCCGGTGTGGCTGGGAGTCGCGACTACCGCCGCCGAACGGATCACGTCGCGAACCTGCTGCGCCCGGCGTGTCGCACAAGGCGCGATCGCCTCTACGCCTTCGCCGTGCACGAGCGGCGCGAGCGGGCCTGCCCCCAGCACGCGCAGGCGCGCGTCGGGCACGGTGGCGCGCACCCGAGGCCATGCCTGCATCAACGTGTCGATCCCCTTCTTCTCCACCAGGCGGCCGACGAACGCGACCACCGGTTCGTTCGGAACCGGCGTCGCCGCGAAGAACGCCGTGTCCACTCCCGACGGGATCACGCGCACCCGGTCGGGCGCAAAGCCGAGCGTCGCTGCGCGTGAGGCCAGCCACCGGCTAGGCACGATCACGGTCGCGACCAGACCAGGATCGGGCGCGTACGCCCAGGGGTGCGCGCCGGCCCACGCCGTGGCGTCGTGTCCGTGCAGCGATACGACCACGGGCAAGCCGGCGCGCCGATTCAATATCCGGGCATACGGCAGCGCGTAGCCGAAGTGAGCGTGGCCGATGTCAGCGCCAACCCGACGGGCTTGGCGCAGCACCGTGGCGCGCGCGGCCCGGTCTCGTGTCGACGCGGGCAGCCAGTCGACGGCGGCGGGCACTCGCAGCACGCCGGGGAGCGGGAACGCATCCAGATTTTCCGTCGCCAGACGCGAGATGACCACGCCGCGATGCCGGCTGCGGCTGATCTGGCCGTGTACGAATCCCGACGACAAGTCGAGGTACCGCTCGATCACGTGCAGGACGGTCGCCACTGCGGCTGCACAGTACGAGGTGTCGGTGCGCGCTCGGATTTGTCGCGAATGCCGGTTTACCGACGGTGTCCTGCGGGCCCGGGGGCACCAAATCGGGGCCGCGTTATAAGATTGCGCCACAAAGGCCGCTGGACTGGGGAATTGAAGGTCATGGGACACATCAAGAAATCGTTACGACGCGTCGCTCTCATCGGCATGGTGGTTGCTGCGCTCGGCAGCATCATCGCCACTGCACCGGCACAGGGCGCGTCGAAGGGTGACGGGAAATTCCACGTCTACGGGCGCAACGTCGTCGGCCCTGATGGCAACCCGGTGGTCTTCCGGGGTGTCAACAAGGGCGGCCTTGAGTACAGCGCGAACGGTTACGACGAGGAGATGTGGAATTACCAGCGCATGAAGAGCTGGGGCGCCAACTTCGTGCGCGTCGCGGTCGCAGACAATTTCGCGCTCAAGACCATGTGCTCGTACGACCGCAACTACATCAAGACCATCGACCGCATCGTGTCGATCGGTGAGCAGTTGAAGATGCTGATCATGCTCGACGATCACATCGCTACGAAGGGCCTCACCTGCGGCCGCAACGGCTGGGCCTCGAACCAGAAGATGCCCGACGCTCGTAACGTCGAGTTCCTCAAGATGCTGGGCACCCGTTACAAGAACCGCCCGTACGTCGCGATCGACCTCTACAACGAACCGCACCAGATCGGCTGGGACACGTGGCGCAAGGGTGGCGTGGTCGACGGCTACAAGGCCGTAGGCATGCAGCAGCTACTCGACACCGTGCGCGGAACGGGCTTCAAGGGCGTTGTGTTCGCTACCGGCGTCGACTGGGGCAACGACCTGCGCGGCATCGCTGACACGCCGCTCGCCAACGACACGAACGTGATCTACGCCGCCCACAGCTACCCATTCTGGTGCGACCGCGCCGTCGGCCTGAACGAGGCGTACCGCTGCAAGGGCAAGCAATACCCGGCCTTCCTCGACACGCAGATCGCCCCGGCGATCAACAAGGGTCGGCCCGTGATGATCACCGAGTTCGGCACCCCCCGCTCGAATGACGGTGAAATGCGCTCGGTCCTGCAATGGGCCGAAGATCACCACATCGGTTACGCCGCGTGGTTGTGGTGCAACGGCAAGATGACCGACTTCTGCCTGCTCACGCCCGACGGCAAGAACACGCCGTCGGTCAGCGGCAAGCCGGTGCAAGACTTCCTGTTCAAAGCGAACGGGTGGAAGTCACTCAACGGTAAGTAGCGGTTCGCGTCGTCGACGCAACGCAAACGTCGGCAACAACAGCGCCGCTTCGGTTCCTGCGAGCAGCCCCGTAAGGGGCGCGGTACGCGCCCACGTCGGCGTCCCTTCGGTCGCGGGATTTACCACGGTCACTCGCGCGTTGGGGATCTGCTGGGCGGCGCGGCCGAACGTAAGCAGCGCATTTCGCAATACCGGCCGCGAAGTCGATTCCAGGCGCACGATCCCCGTACCGGGCCCGAAGTTCAGCGGGTCGAAGCAGTCGACCTTGATGCGCGGACCCACCGCGCGCGTGCCCATGTCGCAGATCGTGTCGACGAGGAGACGCCCGATGAAGTCGTCGTTCGGCTTCTTGCTCACCGACAGGTAGTGCGAACTGAGCGCGAACACCCGCATCTCGACCGCGACGTGCGCCGGGGCGAACGTGGCGAGCACCACGCCCGTGAGCAGTCCAGCCGCGGGCAGTAGGGCGCGTTCGCGATTGAACGACAGCGGTCGCGGCGCGTCGATGCCGCGGCGGACGCGAACTTCTTCGAACAGCCCAACGCCGAGGGCGGCCAGCAACCACAGGCTCCACGACGAGATCGGCGAACTGAACGTGTCGAAGGCGAACATGCCGAGGGTGGCGGCGCCTAACCCCCCGAAAACCGCTCCGGCCAGTGGCGCCAACTCGTCGTCGCCGCGCACCGTGCTGTAGCCGGCGGTGATCAACGCGGCACCGACTGCGCCGACCAACGCGCCGAGGCCGACCACACCCAACGTGCCGTAGGTGCCGAGCGCAGCGTTGTCGGTTCCTTTGATGCCGCGTTGAATAAGCCCGTCTAGCCCGGTGCCCAACCACGGCTTGGGTGCCAGTTCCTGCGTGACGAGCACCAGCCGGCGCGACCGCACCTTTTCAGACTCGGGATCGGCCGACTGATAGGGATGGCGCACCGCGCTGGTGCCGAAGTACAACGCGACGACGACGAGGCCGGCCACGCCGAGGCCAACCAGAATCCGGCGGTCGCCGCGGGCTGAGAGCAGCAACGTGACCGCACCGAGCGCCACGCCGGCGTACGCGCTGCGCGTCACCGTGAACACCAGAGCGGCTCCGACGAGCGCGGGTGCGATGTACGCAATGCGGCGGCGAGCGCGCAACGCCAGCAGCGCTACGAGCGGCATGAAGTACGTCAACACCCACGCGTATTCGAGCGCGAAGTCGGCTGATGACCGCGCCCGTTTCGTGGTGCCGCGCAGTTCAAGCGGCAGAGCGGCGACCAACCGGTTCGGGCTGTGCTCGAACCAGAAGCGGGCGTAGCTCGAACCCGTGTACTTCTCGCCGATTGCGACAACCGCCGACGCGACAACGGCGATCACTGCGTACGAGGCGACCCGCCGCACTCCGAGCACTCGCACGGCCACCGTTGCAACCCATAAGAACAACAACTCGTCGAGTATCACGAGCCACAGGTCGAAGGCGACCTCGGGACGCGAGGGATACGGTCCACGCGCGACGCCCACCACGTAGGCCAGCACCACGAAGAGCGCGAGCGCGACGAAGACCCGCGTCGGACGGATTGCCCAACTGGGCAGCTCACCCCGCGTCGACCGGGCGATCACGCCCGCGGCCGCCGTCCACAACCCCACCCGGACTACGTAGATCGTCGGTGGCGCCCCCGGCACGGGCAGCGCGCCAGGCACGAGAAAAATCGTCCCGATGAGCACGGCCACCGATACGGGCAAGGGCGCCCGCAAATGAATCGCGACGAGTCCCAGGGCGAGCAGGACGATGAGTGCCGACGGCACGAGCGGCCTAGAGGCTGCGGCGAGCGGCGGACGTGAGCTGTAAGCCGACGTACGCGAGCAGCATCCCCGCCGCCGCAGACACAAGCGCGACCTGACGCGCTCTCGACGCGAGCGGCGACACCTTCCCGCCGAGACTGGCGTTCTGCACGATGCGCAGGCTGATGCGTTGCGCCGGGTTGAGGCCGGTGGCCGCCTGCTCGTCGGCCACGTATTCCTCGAGCGTTTCCGCCGTGGCCTGCGCGATCTTTTGCGCGAGTTGGGGATTGCCGGCGCGGGCCAACGGCAACACTGTGAGCGTCTGGGCCGGGAAAAGTGGCCGTTGCGCGCCTCGCATCACACCGACCGGCAGGTTCGCTCGCTTCGCCGCCGGCGTCATGATTTCGGGCGTCAGCACGAGGGCGACGTATTTCCCGCGGAGCTGGTTGAGCTTCACGACGACGCCCGCGTCGCCGGTGGACAACGCGAGGGGCTGGTCGATCAGCATTACCGCCGTCGACTGGAATTGCGCCGGCGCGCGCATCACGTTCGCGTACGCCACGCCCGCGGCGATCAGGCCCACCGCGATCGCGACGAGCAGGTTGGCCACCGACAACACGAGAATCGCATTCCACGCCCGCGGGTACGTGACGCCGTTGGGCGCGAACTCCGCAGTGACCGGCTCGAGTTGCACGGGCGCTGGTGGTGTTTTCCGTTGGGGTGCCACAGCGGATGACCCTTCCACGTCCGGGGACTGACTCCACGGATTTCGATCAGCGTAGACACGGTGCACCGACGGCCGAGCGCGGCATGATCAGTGAAGATGAGCGCCTCGGTCCCGAATACGCGCGGTTTGCTCGTCGTGACCGACACGCTGGCCGGGGGGATGGGCGCGCTCGTGCGCGCGCAGTGCGCGTGGTTTGCGCGCCGCGGTTGGGCCGTCACGCTGTTGGCACCCGACGACGGACCGGCGCCCGATGCGCCCACGGTGCACACGGTGATCCCGGCGGTCCAGTCGGCGCGCCGCGTGCGCGAGATGCTCGCGGCGCGCCGCGCCGTACGCGCCGCGTGGCGCGCCAACGCGAAAAAGTCGACGGTGGTGCACGTGCACGGCCTGCGAAGTTTTCTGCTGGCACGCGCGGCCGGTTTGCCCAAGCCGTTTGTGAGCGTGCACGGTGCCCACCCGTCGAGCGACGATCCCGCCGGCTACCACCTCGTGCGCCGGCTGTGGTTCGCGTCGATCCCGCGGTTCGCACGGGGCGCAACGAGCGGCGAGCCGACCACCGCGGCTGGCTGGGCATACCGGCCCTTTGTGAGCCCCCTCTTGGGCCACCTCGACGTGCTGCGGTTTCCGCCGACGGAGTCTCGGCCCACCTTCGCGTGGCTGGGCTTGCTCGACGATCGAAAGCGCCCTGAGGTCTTCGTGCGCGCTATCGCCGCAGTGGCGTCAGACGGCGTCGAGGTGTGCGGGTTGCTCGCGGGCGCCGGACCGCGCGCCGGTGAAATCGCCGCGCTCATCGAGAAACTCGACGCCCCCGTGACGATGCTCGGCCAGGCCGACGCGGTGGACGTCCTCACACCGGCGTGGGCACTGTGCCTGTTCGCGCGCAGTGAAGGAACTCCCCTCGCGGTAATGGAGGCGATGTGGGCGGGTCGATCGGTTATCGCGTCCGACCGGCCCGGCATCCGTTATCTCGTCGGTGACACGGGCTCGCTGGCCGACGACGTCGCGGTCGTCGCCGCCGCTATGCGCAACTTGGCAACCGATCCTGCGCTCGCCGCCCGTCGCGGCGCCGCCGCTGCGACACGGATCCGCACGTTGATAAACGCCGACACGCCGTGGCCCGAGTTCGAGCGGGCGTACACGTCGTGAGAATCCTGATCGCACACGCCCGCTATATCGACCCCGGCGGCGAGGAGGCGGTGATCGACACGCAAGAGCGCGTGTTGGTCGCGCTCGGACACGAGGTAGTGCGTTACGAGCAGCACAACGCGGGCATCGATGCCGGCATCGTTACGAAGCTGCGCGGGGCCGGCGCCAGCGTGTGGTCGCGCCGGGCCCAGCGCGCGATCGCCGACGTGATCGGAACCGAGCACCCCGACGTGCTGCACGTCCACAACATTTTCCAGGCGATGTCGCCGTCGATCTACGGCGCGGCGCGGCGTGCGGGCGTGCCCGTCGTGCAACACCTCCACAACGCGCGCTACGTGTGTGTAAACGCGTTCCTCGAACGCGACGGCCATAGCTGCACCGACTGCGTCCGCAAGACGCTGACATGGCCGGGGGTGGTGCACCGCTGCTATCGAGACTCATTGCCGCAGTCGGTCGCAGCGACGGCGGTGCAGCTGACGCATCGCGCCCGACGCACCTATCACCGCGACGTCGACCGCTTCCTCGCCGTAAGCGAGGCGCTCGCTTCCACGCTGCGCGACGCGCGGGTAGTGCCGGCCTCGAGGCTCACGGTGTGCCACAACGGTCTTGATCCCGACCCGGGCGAGCGCGAACCCGGAGACGACCGCGGGTACGCGCTGTACGTCGGGCGCTTGTCGCCCGAGAAGGGCGTCGACGTGCTGATCGAGGCGGCGGCCGCAGTTCCCGAGTTGCCCCTACGCATCGCGGGCGACGGACCGCAGCGCGGCGCGCTCGAGGCCGTCGTTGCCGGGCGCCAACTCAGGCACGTGACCTTTCTCGGCCGCGTCGACACGCAACAACTCGCAGTCGAGCGACGCGGCGCGCGCGTAACCGTGGTGCCCTCGGTCGGGGCCGACCCTTTACCAACCGCGATCATCGAAGCGGCAGCAACCGGCTTGCCGACTATCGGCGCCCGCACCGGTGGCATCCCCGAGTTGGTGGTGGATGGCGTCACGGGCACGCTCGTGCCTGCGGGCAACCCGTCTGCGCTCGCCGCTGCGTTGCGCGCCGCGCACGCGCAGCCGAGCGTGCTCGCCTCGATGGGCCGCGCCGCGCGCGCCGACTTTGAACAGCGCTTCAGCGGCGCCGCGTTCGGTGCCCGCCTTGTGTCGGCTTACGAGTCGGTGCTGCGCTGACCGATCGTTACGACCCGTAGCGCTGCAACCAAACGTCGGTGTCGTATCGGCACGCCTCACGCCGGCGCGACACGTAGCGAGGAGCCACGGCCATCGCGGCGCCCCGCACCGCAACACGACGGGTACCGCGCAACGCCTTGACGCCCGCGACGCGTGCCGACCACGACGCGCCCGCGGCGGCACGCGCGTACGCGTCGTTGAGCTTCGCCGCAGCACACAGACGGCGCCGGCCCGCGTTGATAGCGCGTTGCTCGTCGGTTCCACCTTCGCGGGCGGCGGCGTCGAGCACTTGGATCTTGGCCTGCACGAGCCGGTCCTCAGACGACACGTTGCCTTGAGAAAGCCGGTACAGCAGCGTGGGACGGTCGGGCCGCACGACCACCGCGCCGGATCGCACCATCCGGATCCAAAGGTCCCAGTCTTCGGTGCCGTGAAACTCGGCGCGGAAACCCCCAACCGAGTCGTAGCGCCGGCGCGAAAAGAGCGAGGCGACCGACAGATGGTTGGCCTGCAACAACCACCCCAGCTGCTGGGCCCGCGGCGGCACCGGCGCCATGGCCGACAGGGGCTTGTCACTGATCGTGCGCCCGGGAATCCATCGCAACGTGTCCGCCGAAGCGAGGCCGTCGTCCGTCGTTGCGTGCGCGGCGCGCATCAACTCCAAGTGATCGGCGAGGAACACGTCGTCGGCGTCGAGCAACGCGATCAGGTCGCTGGTCGACGCCGCGATCGCGACTGCGCGCGCCGCGGCAGGCCCACGGTTGCCGCCGGTGCGAACGACTCGCACGGGCAGCCGCGCCTCCCACTGCCGGGCGATATCGGCGGTGCGGTCGGTCGACCCGTCATCGGCGATCACAACCTCGTCGGGCGCCAGCGTTTGCACCGCGACCGACGCCAACGCGGCGTCGAGCGTGGATTCGGCCTGATACGCCGGCGTGATCACCGCGATGGTCACGCGCCGGTCACGGCCGGAGTGTATTGCCGCACCGCCGGCTTCTTAGGATGGCGCGATGGGCTGTTCGGTGATCGTGTGCACCCGCAACCGCCCGGAACTGTTGCGCGAGGCGCTGGGCGCGGTGATGCCGACGCTGCGCTGCGACGATGAGCTCGTCGTCGTCGACTCGGCGTCCGAGTCGGCCTCGACCCGAGACGTGTGCGACGAGCTCGGCGCGCGTTGTGTGCGAGCCGAGGTGAAGGGATTGTCGATCGCGCGCAACCGCGGCGTGGCCGAATCGACCGGTGACATCGTCGTGTTCACCGACGACGACTGCCGGCCCCAGCCCGGTTGGCTCGACGCGATCGACGCCGCCTTCGACGCCGCCGACGTCGGCTTCGTGATCGGTCAGGTGCGCGCCGATGTCGACGACCCGTACCTCCCGTTCGACGCGACACCTCGACCTCGCCGGGTGTTCGAGGGCATCGTGGATCCGATCGACATCGGGCACGGCGCGTGCATGGCGTTCCGACGCGAGGCGTACGTCGCGTACGGAGGTGCCGACGACCGCCTCGGCGCCGGCTCGCGGTTGCTGTCGGCCGAAGACCATGACTTGTTCCTGCGCATGCTCGTACACGGCTGGAAGGGCAAGTACGAGCCCGGAGCGCTCGTGCTGCACCGAGACTGGCGCAGCCACCGCGAAGTCGTGCAGTACTGCTGGGGCGT
>JBEEFT010000197.1:0-10896 GCA_041166225.1 Actinomycetota bacterium
TTGGCATCAACGACAACATTCGTGACTTGTCGGAGCGGCTCGCGGCCGAGGGCTACGTCGTGTTGGCGCCCGACATGTTCTGGCGCATCGAGCCGCGGTTCGAGCGCAAAGACGAGTCGGGGATCGGCGATGCCTTCGCGGTCGTGCAGCAACTCGACTTCCCGAAGGCGATTGAAGACATCCAAGCCGCGCACGCGCACCTCGTTGGCATGGAGGAGTGCACCGGGAACATAGGAGCCGTCGGATTCTGCTTGGGCGGCGGGCTTGCGTTCGCGGCCGCCGCGCTCAGCCGCGTCGACGGGCGGGGTCCCGACGCCGCGGTGTCGTATTACGGCTCAGCCGTCAATCAGTTGCTCGAGCATGCCGACAAGGCCGTGTGCCCGATGGTGTTCCACTACGGCGACGAAGACGCGTTCATTCCTTCGGCGCAAATTGCAGAAGTCGAGAAGGCCTTCGAGGGACGCAGCAACGCCGAGTTCTTCCATTACGCCGCCGGCCACGCGTTCAGCAATAACGACGCGCCCTCGATGTACGACGCTGAGGCGGCTGCGCTTGCGTGGGACCGCACGACCGAATTCTTGGCCCGCACGCTCGAGTCGTAAAACCGTTCGTCGTGCTTTAACGGCGCCCCAGCAACGACTCTTTCCACGATCGGAATCGCGTGTGGTGCGACCCGTCGGGCCCGACACCTTCGGCGGAACCGTCGGGGAACAGCCGCATCGTCACCTGGCGAGAGAGGTCGGTCGCCCAGTACCGCGCGTCGCCCCCGGTCGCGGGTCCGGCCCGCCACAGGAGCCAGGTGCCGATGCGCCGCTTGTAGTCGGCGACGGGTTGGCCCGGTAGGTCGTCACCGAGGTGGAGCAATTCGGCCGGCGCTTCGATCCACGCAGTGGCTTTGATCGTGCGATCACGCACCGGGGTGGCCGGAAGGTCAGCCGTAGTGATCGGTGTGTTGTCTTCGGGCCTCAGGTCGTAACGCAATCTCGAACAATGTCACGCGCCGTCGGTTGCGGGCTCGGAAACGGCGTCAGCCTCGTAATGGGCAAACATCGGCATCCGCTTTGCGAACACCGCGGCGGCAACCATGCACGCGACTCCGCCCGAGACGATGGCGAAGGGCAAGTTCACCAGACCCCCGACCACACCCGCCTCGACATCGCCGAGTACAGGACCGCTCGCGTACACCGCAAACTCGACGCCGCTTACGCGGCCGCGCAACTCGTCGGGCGTCACGGCCGCGGCGATGGTCGAGCGGTAGACCCCCGAGATCATGTCGGCGCCGCCCGCAACAAGCAGGGCCAACATCACGAGCGCAGGAATCTGAACGAGTCCGGCCACCGCGATCGCGGCTCCCCACACCGTGACCGACCACAGCACGGCGCGGCCGTAGCGACGGATGCGCACCGTCCACCCGCTGGTCACCGAAGCGAGGAAGGCACCGGCTGCCACCGAAGACAGCAGGAGTCCGTACAACAACGGGCCACCGCCGAGACGCTCGGTGAGGGCCGGGAACAACGCGCGGGGCATGCCGAACACCATCGCGACCAAGTCGATGGTGAAGATGCCGACGACAAGCGAATGACCGCGCAAGAAACGCACACCGTCGAGCAGTGACGTGCGCGCCTCGGGGTCAGCCTTCGCGACCGGTGGCGACGGCGAGATACGCGTGTAAACGAACAACGCGATCACGTAAGTCGCGACGTCGACCAGGTACGCCGCGTTCAACCCGATCGTGCCGATGAGGAGCCCGCCGACCGCGGGCCCCGCCATCATCCCGAACGAACCGTACGTGGCTTGCAGCGTGAAGGCAGCGGGCCGCAGTTGTTCCTCGAGCAACAACGGCAACAGCGATCGCATCACCGGAAACGTCAGTGCGCCCGCCGATGTGCTGAGCACACCGAGCACGTAAAGCACCCAGAGGTGTGGGTGGTCGAGCGACGCGTTCATCGCGAGCAACGCTGACGTGAGCGCGGAGGCGACGCCCAGGAACAACAAGATCGTGCGTTTGTCGAACGCGTCGGCGAGCACGCCGCCCAGCAAGCCGCACACGAGCATCGGCCCGAGTTGGGCCAGACCGAGCAACCCGACGTCGACCGACGAACGAGTCTGATGGAACACCTGGTACGGCAGCGCGGCCATCGTGATCATGGCGCCGAAGTACGAAACGGCCTGACCGATCCACAGCAGACGAAAGTCGCGCGACGCCCGCAGCGGCGCCGTGTTGATCATCAAACCGGCGACGTGGCGCCGGGCCCGGGCGCGGCGCCGCTCGTCGTTCGAATTGTCCACGGCCCCAGTGTGGCGTGCGTGCGCCCCGGCGACGGAACGCATTACACGGCGGCGGGGAGGCTCACTACGAACGTGGACGGGGGCTCGTACCAAGCGGCGCCGCCCTGGGCTCGCGCGAGTTCGCGCACGATGTAGAGGCCGAGGCCGGTACCCCGCCCTGTGGTCTGGCTGTGCTTCGCGAACTTTTCGAACAACCGCGGCTCGAGCGTGTCGGGAACCCCCGGGCCCCCGTCACTGACTCGCAATTCGACGAACCCGTCGCGTTCTTGCGCGTCGATCGAAAGCGGGGGCTGTCCGTACTTCGCCGCGTTGGTGAGCAGATTGATCACGATTTGCACCACCCGAGCCGCGTCGGCGCGCACCCGCAGACCCTTGACTCCGGTGACGGCCACCTCGCCGGAACCGTGTACGACTTCGCTACAAGCCTGGTCGACCAGAGGTTCGAGGGCCACGACGTCGCTTGTCACTGCAAACGTGCCGGCTTCGAGACGCGACGCCGTGAGCAGGTCGTCGAGGAGGCGCCGGATGCGGGTACCCCCGGCACTGATGCGTCGTAACGTATCGACCCGCTCGTCGGAGTCGAGCTTGTCCCAGTAGTCGACGAGGATTTCCGCCGCGCCGATGATCGCGGCGACGGGACTCTGCAGTTCGTGCGCGGTGACCGCGAGGAACTCTTCGGTTTGTTGCGCGGCTTCGTGCAGTTCCTCGTTCGACGCGGCGAGATCGGCCGCAGCGCGGTCGCGGGCGGTTTCGGCGTGACGACGCTCGGTCATGTCTCGGGTGACTTTCGCGAAGCCGAGGTGATCGCCGGCGTGGTCGAAGAGCGCGGTGATCACCACGTTGGCCCAGAACAACGATCCGTCCTTACGAACGCGCCAACCTTCCTCCTCGTACCGGCCGTCGCGCACGGCGAGTTCCAGTTCGCGCTCGGGGTGACCGATCGACCGGGCTTCATCGGGATAGAAGGTGCGGAAGTGCTTGCCGATGATCTCTTCGGCGTCGTAACCCTTTAGCCGCTTCGCGCCGAGGTTCCATGTGCTGACGTGGCCGGTTCGGTCGAGCATGAAGATCGCGTAGTCCTGTACCGATTCGACCATGAGCCGGAAACGCTCTTCCGACGCGCGCAGCTGTTCCAACGCCTCGTGTCGCGCCGTGACATCTTCGAGTTGGGCGAACAGATAGAGCGGGCGGTCGTCGGCGTCGCGTACAGCGGCGATCGTGGTGTGTACCCAGCGGTCTTGACCGTCGGCCCGCAAGCGATGCTCGACCTCGCGCGCGTGAGGTGATCCCGCCGCCTCGCGCAACGCGGCGAGAACGGCGTCGTTGTCGTCTTCGGCGACGAAGGTGACCAAGGGATTGCCGACCAAAGCTTCGGGGCGTTCCCCGAGCAGGTCGACGAGCGCCTCGTTCGCTCGCACCAGTGCGCCGGCGAGCGTCAGCGTGGCCATGCCGATCGCGGCCTGGTCGAAGAAGGTTCGGAACCGCTCGAGGTGTGCGGCCAGAACTGCTTCGGCCTCGGCTCCCAAACTCTGGTCGTCGACAGCAGCAACGTCGAAGTGAGCGCCCAGTACGGAGAGCAGGCGGGCGGGCAACTCTTTCAACGGAGCGGATTTCTCCACGTAGTCCGCCGCGCCCCGCCGCAACGCTTCGCCCCGCAAGCTGGCTGCGTCGAAGCCGGAAAGCATCACGATCTTCGTCGTGGGCGATGCAGCCCGTATCCCGGCAATCGCGTCCAAGCCGTCCATGTCGGGCATCGACGCATCGAGCACCAGCGCCGCAGGACGGTGAGCGGCCGCTAGCTCGACGGCTTCGCGCCCGGTTGCGCCTTCGGCCATCACCCGGAACCGTCCGCTGAGGTGCAACTGGCGCTGAACGACCGCGCGTACGTCGGCCGCGTCGTCGACCAAAACCACGTCGAACACTTCGTCGGTCACGACAAGAGACTAAGAGGTACGCGACACGGGCTAATTTCGTGCGCCGTGGCTGTGCGCGTACTGATTGTGGAAGACGTCGACGAGTTGCGCGCCACGCTGCGCCAGGCTCTGCGACTCGACGGCCGCTTCGAAGTGGTCGGTGACATCGGTGACGGCCCCGGTGCCGTCGCCCTCGCGGCAGAACTCCAGCCCGATGTAGTGGTGCTCGACCTGGGTCTCCCGGGCCTGGCCGGCCGCGAACTGGTCACAGGCGTACGCACCGCCGCACCCGAAGCCCGCGTCGTGGTGTACACCGGCTCCGTCACCGCAGAGAACGCCAATCTCGACGGCACCGTCGACGCGTTCGTGATGAAGCAGCAAGGCGTCAAGTATCTCGTCGGTCTCCTCGGGCGCCTCGACGAAAGCGAAGTTCACACTGCGTCGATCGAATTGGGTCCCGACATCCAAGACGTTCGCCGCGCCCGCGCCTTCCTGTACGAGCACTGCAGTGAGTGGGGATGCCAAGACGTCGTGGCCGACGCGCAACTCGTGCTCAGTGAACTCGTAACGAACGCGCTCGTACACGCGGGCACCAGATGTGAGTTGCGGGCGCGGTTCCACAACAGCCTCCTGCGGATCGAGGTGCGCGACAGCGGGTCTGGCACGCCAGACCTGCAGGCTCCGACCGGCCGTACCGAGGGAGGCCGCGGGCTGCGCATCGTCTCCGCGCTGTGCCAAGCCTGGGGTGTCGACACCGAGCACGAACACGGCAAGGTGGTTTGGGCCGAACTCGTGGTTGGCGTCGACGCGAGGCGCAGTGCGGCGCCGAACGACAGCATCGCCGACGCGTCGGCGCGCCGCACCCTGCCTAGGAGCGCGACCGACACCGGTGCTGCTCAAGGGCTGCGACGCGCGGGTTGATACGCGTTACCCGCCCAGCGCACTCAGGGCGCGGTCGAGTGCGCTGACGTAGCTGCCGCCGAACTTGATGGCGTGAATCGCTAACGGCGCGAGTTGGTGCAGCGGGACGCGCCCCTCCCAACCTGCGGCGAGCGGAAACGCGTCGTCGTACGCAGCGAACGCCGCGTCGCCGAAGCCGCCGAAGAGCCGCATCATCGCCAGATCAAACTCGCGGTGGCCACCGAAACAGGCCGGATCGATCAGCCACGGCTGTCCGTCGCGATCGACTAGTCGGTTACCGGCCCACAAGTCGCCGTGCAGGCGCGCCGGTGCTTCGTGGCCGGCACCGAAATCACTGACGCGATTTGCCACCGCGTCGATCCGCTGCGCCAAGCGATTGTCGAGGTGCACTGCGCTGAAAACCAGTGTCGCGATTGGCCCGAGTCGTTGCGTGGCGATGAACTCGTCCCAGGTGGCGCACGGCTCGTTTGGCAGCGCGCGGCTACCGGTGGTGCACCGGTCTTCGCGTCCGAACGACGGCGCGCCGGCGCGGTGCAGCTCGGCTAGCGCGCGCCCGAAAGCCCCTTCGTCGTTGCTGGGCTCGCCGCCCTCCTGGATCCACTCGAGCACCAACATGGCGACGCCATCCGGGTGCCCGTCGTGTACCGCGAGCACCTCGGGTACGGCGAGCACGGCGGGCTCTCGCAGCCAGCGCAACCCGGCCGCTTCGGTTGTGAAGAATCCCGGCGGTGGCGACCGATGCGTCTTGGCGAACACCGTGACGCCACTGGCCATCGTCACGCGGTACGCCTCGGCGACGTCGCCGCCGCGCACCGCAGTCATCGCGATGACCTCGTCGTTGAGGGCGGCGGCGACTCCGGCCCGGAGCGCGTCGTCCACGCTTGTTAACGCACGAGTTCGTCGTGGGGCGACGCGACGTTGCCCGCGGGAACCGGCATCACGCCGGCCAATCCCAACTCGGCCTCCTCCTCGAGCGCGCCGACGCCGTCGCGGTGCTCGTGGGCCGGGATGTTCCGCGGCAGGTAACGCAACACTCCCGCCGCTCCGGCCAGTGCGAGTGCAGCTCCGGTGAGCGACGCGCCGTGGATGCCCGACACGAACGCGTGTTGCGCCACGCTCGTGAGGTGCGCCGCGGCGTCACCCGAAAGCCGATGGGCGGTTTGCAGCGCGCCGCTGAGCGACGTCTGCGCCTCCGCCCGATCTGCGGCGCTCAGTGTCGCGACCGCGGGTTTGAGCTGGGCCGAGAACCGCGACGCGGCGATGCTGCCGAGCACGGCGACGCCGAGCGCGGCTCCGAGTTCGCGAGTGGCGTCGTTCATCGCTGAGCCCGCGCCGGCCCGTTCGGGTGGCACCGCCGACATGATCGCCGCGGTCATCGGCGACATGGTGAGGGCGATACCGACGATGAGCACGGCTACGCACAGCAGGATGTAGGGATAGTCGGTGGCGACGCCCAGCCGGCTGAACAACAGGAACGCCGTCGCCACGATTGTCATGCCGGCCGCGACCGCACGGTTGTGGCCGACGCGCGCGACCAGCCGCGGTGTCAACGGCGCCACGATCATCATGATGGGAGCGATCGGCAAGAAGCGCAGCGAAGCCGACAGCGGCGAGTACCCGAGGATCAGCTGGAAGTACTGCGTGATCAAGAACATCACACCGAACATCGACATGAACACGAGGATCATTCCGCTGGTCGCAGTGCTGAACGACGGGTTGCGGAAGTACGCGATGTCGAGCATCGGATGCGGGTGGCGGCGCTCCCACGCGACGAACCCGACCATCACCACGGCGGCGACCGCGAACGCACCGATCGTGCTCGGGCTCGACCAGCCCTTGTCGGGCGCCTGAATCAACGCGAACACCAGCCCCGAGATACCGATTATGGACAGCACGGCACCGACGGGGTCGAGCGAGCCTTCTTCGGGGTTCTTCGACCGGGGCACGAGGAAAACGCCCAGGGCCAGGGCTGCGATCACGACGGGCACGTTGACGAGGAATACCGAGCCGTACCAGAAGTGGCCGAGCATCCATCCGCTCGCGACCGGACCGAGCGACCCGGCGCTGCCCGTGACGCCGGCCCAGATTGCGATCGCTTTGGCCCGCTCGTGCGGCGGAAAGATGTTCACGAGGATCGACAGAGTCGACGGCATGATGAACGCGGCGCACCCACCCATCAGCGCGCGGCAAGCGATGATCTGCCACATCTGTGTTGAGATCGCGGCGAGGAACACACCGACAAGAAACCCGAGCAGCCCGAACTGGAGCGCTCCCTTCCGACCGAAGCGGTCGCCAATTGCGCCGGCACTGAACAACAGGCCTGCGAATACGAGCGAGTAGCTGGCGACAGCCCACTGGAGTTGTGAGGTTGACGCGTTCAGTTCTCGCGACAGCGTCGGGATCACCACGTTCAGGCTCGAGTTGCCCACGAAGACGATTAGCAGGCTGAGGCACAGCACAGCCAGCGTCCACCAGCGCCGTGGGTCGAGGGTGTCGGAATCGGGTGCCATAAGAAGTGTCACAGTGTGCCAGATTGCAGAACCTGCCACAAACTCGTGAGACGTGGCAGACTGCATGACGTGAGCGTCGCCGGATTGCGAGAACGTAAGAAGGAGCAAACGCGAGACGCGTTGATCCGCTCGGCGCTTACCCAATTCGCCGAACGGGGATTCGACCACGTCACCGTCGACGAGATCGCCGAGGCGTGCGACGTGTCACCGCGCACGTTCTTCCGTTACTTCGGCTCGAAAGAAGACGTGCTTTTCGGCGACAGCGACGAGAACTGCGCTCGCATCGTGCAGTTGCTCCACGACCGAATGCCAGAGGAGCCGCTGCTGTCTGCCTTGCGCCGAGCGGTGCTAGCAGTGGCGGGCGAATACCAGAACCGCAGCGATCTGGTCGTCCTGCGCCATCGGATCGTCCACGACACCCCAGCGCTACAGCGCCGCGTCGCCGAACGCAGCCACTCGTGGGAACGACTGATCGTCGAGGAACTCGGGCCGCGCCGGCGGGCGACTGCCGCCGACGAATTGCGACTGCGTTTGACCGTCGGCGCCGCGACCACTGCGCTGCGCGTGGCGGTCGACGTGTGGATCAACCGAGGTGGACGAGGGGAGCTGACCGAGTTGTTGACTGAGGCGCTCGATCAGCTGCGTCGCGGGCTCGACGCTTAGTCTGCGGGTCGACGCTGCCGGGAAACGATTTCCTCGGCGATCTCGCGCAGTTTCCGCTGCTCATACTGAGACTGTTCGATGAGCACGCCGAACGCGGTGTCCGCATCGCAGCGCATCGACGCCATCAACACGCCCTTGGCCTGTTCGATGACCGCCCGGCTCGCCATCGCCGCTTGCATATTCGCGGCCATCTGCTGCATCGACCCGAACAGGTGAGCATTCGTGACCACCACCGCAACCTTCGCCGCGAACTCGCGGGCCGCATCGTGGTGACCGTCGTGGAAGGTGTCGGTCGCCCGGCTGTACCAGTTGATCGCGCCGACGACGTGCTCCTGCACCGGCAGCGGCACCGAGAGGGAGCTGAAGATTCCCAGGTTGACCGCCGTGGGGCTGTACTTCGGCCAGCGCTCATCGGTAGCGAGGTTGTTGGCCACAACCGTCGAACCCCCGTATGCGGCGTCGAGGCACGGGCCGCGCCCGAGTTGGCGTTGCCGTTCGTCTAGGGCGCGCCCCGCGTCACTGGTACCGCCGATCGTGCTTTCGTGCGGTTGCGCGACGAGGACGACCGAAACCTCGTCGGACTTGTCGACTACCTCCAGCGCCAGCTGTGAGACGCGGTCGAGCATGTCGCGTAGGGGGACCACACCGTGGATGTGCCCGGCGAGGTCGGTCAGCTCGTCGTCGATGTCCACCCGTGCTCCTTGCGGTCGATCGGAACGAGACCCTACATCCGCGTCGTATAGCGGCTTTGGGGCTAGTCGGCGACGAGGCGTAACAGGTCGCGCTCGACCACCGCGTCGACCGACAGGTTCCGGTATCCGCCTTCGTCGAAGAGCACCACCAGCACGTCGGCCTCGATGCGAATGACCTGACCTTGTCCCCACACCGCGTGCGCGACGCGCGCGCCCTCGCCGAAGGACGACTCGGCGGTTGCGGCGGCTTGCGCCGCGGCCCGCCCGTCTGCGCAGTTGTCGCAGTGGCCGCAAAGGTCGTCACAACGCTCACCGAAGTAGGTCAGCACGAACCGCACGCGGCACCCGCGCGTCTCGGCGTACCCTCGCATCATCTCGATGCGCGACGCGTCAAGGCCTTTGCGGGTTTGCTCAAGAGCGCGGACCTGGTCCGCGATCACATCGCCCGACACGCCGCGCCGCACCGCTAGTCGCCCGTCGTCCTTGAGGCGCAAGGCGTCCATGTCGACGAGCTTGTTGACGATCTGCACCGCCTTGCGCCGGCTGACGTCGAGGGTTTGGGCGAGCGCCTCGACCGTGGCGCGCCGGGCGCGAACCGCGGCGACCGCCGCGGCCGCATCGTCGGGCTTCACGGCCCCACCCGCACCGAAGAAGCGACGAAGCGCCAGGTCCTCGGGCCGGTAGAACAGCACCGCCTCGGCCGGCTGGCCGTCGCGGCCGGCCCGTCCGACCTCTTGGTAGTACGCGTCGATCGACTCGGCGATGTCCGCGTGAAGCACGAAGCGCACGTCGGGTTTGTCGATGCCCATGCCGAAGGCCGTCGTTGCTACGACGACGTCGACGTCGCCGTTCAAGAAGCGGAGATGGACGTCGTCTCGTAATCGACGCGGCAGCCCCGCGTGGTACGCCGCGGCGCTGACTTCCGTTTCGTTGATCGCGGCGGCGATTTCCTCGGCTCGCTTGCGGGTGCCGACGTACACGATGCCGGCGCGCCGACCCGCCGCGAGCAGCGCTGCTCGCTCGACGACGGCGTCGTCCTTTTCCTGTCCCTCACCGAACTGCTCCACCGACAGCCTGATGTTCGGCCTACCGAATCCGTGGACCACGACCGCGGGATCGCGCAAGCCGAGCCGCTCGATGATCTCCGCGCGCACCGGGGGGGCCGCCGTTGCCGTTAATGCAATGACGACGGGGTGGCCGAGATCTTCGATGGCGGCGCCGAGCCGCTGGTAGTCGGGGCGAAAGTCGTGGCCCCATGAACTGATGCAGTGCGCCTCGTCGACTACGAACACCGATGGCTTAGCCACCCGCAGCGCCTCGACGGTGTCGGCACGGGCGAGTTGCTCGGGCGCGAGGAACACGAACTCGAGGTCGCCGGCTGCGAGTTGCGCGAACACTTCCCGACGCTCGCGTTCGCCGACGTCGCCGTTGAGTTCCGCGGCGGCTCCGACCCGCTCTTCGGCCAAGGCACCAACTTGGTCTCGCTGCAACGCGACCAACGGCGAGATGACCACCGTGCAGCCGTCGATGGCCGCGGCGGCCAGCTTGTACACCGCAGACTTGCCATGACCCGTCGGCATCACCGCCAACACATCGCGACCGCTGATGGCGGCTTCGGCGGCTTCGCGTTGGCCGGCGCGTAGGCGGTCGAGGTCGAGGCCCTCCTTCGCCAGTACCGCTACGTCAGTCTCGTCGGCAGAGATGCTCACGTTGCTCGGTCAGCGATCAGATGTTGCGCGCACTTCAAACCAGCGCGCGCGCCTTCGGCCGCCGCGACTTGCACGATTTGCGGGCCGCGCGTGCAGTCACCGGCGGCGTAAACCTTCGGTACCGACGTGCAGCCGTCGTCGTCGACGGCCACGAGCCCGTCGGCGTCGAGGTCGCAACCGAGCGCCCCGGCCAAGTCGG
>JBEEFT010000198.1:0-9270 GCA_041166225.1 Actinomycetota bacterium
TCCGCACACCGCTGATCGACCTGTCGAAGGCCGACATCGTGCGGCTCGGCCTCGAGCTCGGCGCACCGCTCGACCTCACCTGGTCGTGCTACCGGGGCGGCGCCGAGCCGTGCGGCACGTGCGACTCGTGTGCGCTGCGAGCCAAGGGCTTCGCCGAAGCCGACGTTGTTGATCCCGCGCTGTAGCTCGCGATGACCGAACCCTTGGTCATCAGCGAGATCTTCGGCCCCACGGTGCAAGGTGAAGGCCCTGCGATCGGTACCCGATGCGGTTTCGTACGTCTGGGGCGGTGCAACCTGTCGTGCACGTGGTGCGACACGCCGTACTCATGGGACTGGTCGCGATTCGATGCGTCCGAGGAACTGCGCGAGATATCGGTCGACGCCATCGTGGCTCGTCTGGCCACGATGGCGATCGACACCGTGGTGATTACCGGCGGGGAACCCTTGTTGCAACAGCGTCGCGTCGTGCCACTCATCGAGGAGTTCCGGCGCCGTCGATGGAAGACCCACATCGAGACGGCGGGGACCCTCGCGTGGGACGCCGACGCCAAGCTGATCGACCAGTGGGTGGTGTCACCCAAGCTCGCCAACTCGGGGATGACGGCCCGACGCCGGCTGCGTTACGACGTGCTTCGAGGCTTCGCTGACGCGGGCGCCGCGTTCAAGTTCGTCGTCGTCGAGCCGAGTGACCTCGACGAAGTCGCGCAAATCGTCGAACGGGTCGGCATCGCGCCCACTTCAGTATGGGTGATGCCGGAAGGAACCACTGCGCGCACGGTTGCCGAGCGAACGGCGCGTCTCGCCGACGACGTCGTAGGCCACGGCTGGAACCTCACGACGCGCCTGCACGTGCTCGCGTGGGGCAACAAGCGCGCCCGGTAAAATTGTTTCGGATCAGGCGACGCCGCTGCGATGGCTCACGAGAAGGCCGACTTGATCCGTCCGAAAATCCCCCCCGACGGTTCGTCGACGGATTCGTCACGCGCCTGCGCGAACTTCCGCAACAGCGCCTCGGCTTCGGGTGAGAGTTCAACCGGCGTATCCACGACGACGTGCACATGGAGATCGCCACGACCTCGCCCCCCGGGGTGGGGAACGCCGCGGCCCTTCAGGCGCGTGACCGCTCCGGTCTGCGTGCCGGGGTGCAGCGCGATCTGCTCGGAGCCGTCGAGCGTGACAACGTCGCAGTGCGCGCCCAGCGCGGCCTGCGTCATCGGCACGTGAAGCTCAGTGTGGATGTCGATGCCGTCGCGCTCGAAGCGGTCGTGGGGCCGCACCCGCACGTGTAGGTACAAGTCGCCGGCCGGGCCACCGCGGGGTGCCGCACCGCCGCGGCCGGTAGAGCGCAGCGTTTGTGCGTGGTCGATGCCCGCGGGAACGGTGACGATCTCTACTCGCTCTTCGCTGCGGCGTCCGTCGCCGCGGCAATCGGGGCACGGCGTCGCGATCACCGTGCCGAGACCGCCGCACGCGTTGCACGGTGCGGCCGTGACCATCTGCCCGAGGATGCTCTGGCGGACTCGGCGCACTTCGCCGGACCCGCCGCAATTCGTACAGCGAGTCGGCGCCGATCCGTCGGCCGCACCCGAGCCGTCGCAGGTTGTGCAGGTGACGGGAAGGCGCAGTCGTATCTCTTTCTCGGCTCCGAACACTGCCTCTTCAAAGGACAGGTCGAGAACCGCCTCGGCGTCTGCGCCGCGCATCGGTCCGCTTCGGCCGCCGGCGCCGCCGAAGCCGCTCCCGCCGAAGAACGTCTCAAAAATGTCACCGAGGCCGCCACCGAAGAAGTCGTTGGGGTTGGCCCCGCCGGCACCACCGACTCCGGCCGCACCGAAGGTGTCGTACCGCTGACGCTTCTCAGGGTCCGACAGCACCTCGTAGGCCTGGCTGACTTCTTTGAACCGCTCGTGCGCGCTCGCGTCGTCGGGGTTCGCATCAGGGTGCAACTCGCGGGCAAGACGACGGTACGCGCGTTTGATCTCGTCGTTCGAGGCGTTGCGCGAGACGCCGAGGAGTTCGTAAAAATCGCTCACTGTTCGCCCAGGTTCTCACCGAGCCGACGGCTCACCGCGGTGACCGCGGCCAGCGCGTGCGGATAGTTCATCCGAGTAGGGCCGAGCACACCGACGGTTCCGGCGTTCTGGCCTCCGATCGTGATCGGCGCGACGACCACGGCGCATTCCGCCAGTGGCGCCAGTCCGTGCTCGGTACCGATGGCCACGGATTGCCCATTGCTCAGCACCTCACGCAAAAGACTCACGACTACGAACTGGTGCTCAAGCACGCCCAGCACGCGTCGCACGGTGTCGACCGCTTCGAACGCGTCGGCGACCCGCGCCGTGCCGCCGACAAATACGTGGTCGCCGCTTGCCACTTGCGCCTGCCGGGTGATCGAAACGCGTACCGCTTCGATCACCGCGTCGACGCTGTGGTTCCCGGTGCCGGCGCGTCCGGTCAAGTCGAGGGGCCGACCGCAGAGGTGCGCCTCGAGCGCGTTCCCTGCAGCCGCGAGGTCTTCGGGCGACGTCGCTTCCGGCAGATCGAACGAGGCTTTCTCGACGACGTGGTTCGACAGCACCACGATGGCCAAGCCTTCGCGGGGGCCCATCTCCACGAGGTGTATGGATCGCACAACTGCGTCTTCCGACGCGGGTGAAACCACCACCGCCGCATAGTTCGTCAGCGTCGCCAGCAACTGGCTCGTCTCGGCGAGCATCTGTTCAAGCGCGACGTGAGTGCGATCAAAGAACTCGCTGACGCGCTGCTGCTCGGGACGCTCGAGGTCGCTTGGAGCAGTGAGCGCGTCGACGAAAAAGCGATAGCCCTTGTCGGTGGGAACCCGTCCCGCGCTGGTGTGGGGATGACTGAGGTAGCCCTCGCGTTCGAGCGCGGCCATGTCGTTGCGGATCGTCGCGCTCGACACCGCGACCCCAGCGCTCTTGCGGACGTGCGCCGACCCGACCGGCTGCGCCGTGTCGATGTACTCCTCCACCACCGCGCGGAGGACAGCGGCTTTGCGTTCATCCAACATTTGGCACTCGATGATACCGAGTGCCAGCGCAAAGCCCCGGTCTACCCGCCGTCTAGCCAGACCCGACTTCCGATACGTGCTCCACTAGCCTGCCCCTGACCGTGGAACGCATCGCACCAGACTCATCTGCGCTGGACTATGCGCGCATTTTGTGGCGTCGCAAATGGTTGATCGCGGCTGCGATGATCGCCGCGGCAAGCGTGTCGCTGTTCATCAGTGCTCGCGCCACGCCGATTTACTCGTCGGCGAGCCGTGTTCTGATCGCCACGCAGGACACCAGCGCCTTCCAGACCGGTGGGTTTGTGTCCTCCGATCCGTCGCAGATCGAGACGCAGGTGCAAGTAGTCACGTCGCCCGCTGTTGCCGGTGCCGTCGCCGAAAAGCTCGGCAAAGACGCGTTGTCGGTCACGCGGGTCACTGCGGCGGGGGTCGGCACGACCCGGGTGTTGCAGATCACGGTGAAAGCCACGTCGCCCGCGGTGGCCGCGAAGGCCGCAACGCTTTACGCGCAGACCTACGCCGAACAGCGCCGTGACGAAGCAGCCTCCGAGAGCATCGCGCTCGCCACGAAGCTGCAGGAGAAGACGGGCGAAGCAAAACAGAAGGTCGATGCGCTCGACGCCGATATCGCGCAAGCCACGGCCAACAAGGCGTCTGCGTCTGAACTGTCGAGCCTGAAGCTGCAGCGCGACGCAGCGCAGACGTCGTACATCCTCACCCAGCAGAAGGCCGACCAGGCCAGCGTCGACGCCTCGGTCGCTACGGGCGGAGTGCAGGTTCTCGTCAAGGGCGTCGTGCCCTCCGCAGCAATCAGTCCCCGGCCCAAACAGAGCGCCGCGCTCGCGCTTGCCCTCGGGCTCATGCTCGGAATCGTCGCTGCGATCGCCCTCGACTTCCTCGACGACTCGGTCAAGCAGGTCGAGGAAGTCGAGCGTCTGGTCCGCCCGTTGCCGGTGCTCGGGGCGATCCCGACGGTCGCCGACTGGCGTAGTCGTGACCAGGCGCGGCTGATCACCATCGAAGACTCCAGTTCGAGCGTCTCCGAGGCATACCGGTCACTGCGTACCAGCGTGCAATTTGCCGGGCTTCGCAAAGAGGCGCGTTGCCTCCAGATATCAAGCCCGGTAGCGGCCGAAGGCAAGACGACCACACTCGCGAACCTTGCCGTCACCATGTCGTTGTCGGGCCGGCGCGTCACCATCGTCGACTGCGATCTGCGCCGGCCCCGTGTCCACGAGTTCTTCGGCGTGTCGAACGAGGTTGGCTTCACGTCGGTGCTACTCGGCGACGAACCCCTGTCGAGCGCGCTGCAGCACGTGGTGCTGCCCGAGGGTGCCACGATCCAACTCCTGGCCTCGGGTCCGTTGCCCCCGAACCCAGCCGAGCTGCTCGGCACTTCACGCGTCGCCGAGCTGATCGCGGCGTTGAAGTCCGACAGCGACATCGTGCTCATCGACGCACCCCCGGTACTGCCTGTCACCGATGCCGTCGTGCTCGCATCGCGGGTCGACGGCGTGATGCTCGTCGCTACGGCGAAGGTCACCGGTCGCCGCCATCTCAACGCCGCGCTCCGCACGTTCGAGGCTGCAGACTCGCCCATGCTCGGCGTGATCGTGAACGGCGCACCGGCCACTACGTCGTACTCCTACGAGTACAACTACCGGCCGCCGGCGCGGCAGAACGTGCGCGGTCGCGACCGCTCCAACGGGTCGCGCCGCGGCGACCGCGAAGCCACTCGCGCGTAGTCGGCATGAGCGAGATCGCGGTGCCGGTGCGGCCGCGCTGGCGCGGCGTGTCGCATCGGATTGCGGTTCCGTCGTTCCTCGCTGCGTTCGTGACGCTGGCCGTCGAGACTCCCGGTCGCAACGGCGACCGGGTCGCCGTGATCGTCTACGGCCTCGGCGTGCTGTCGATGTTCGCGGTGAGCGCGGCGTATCACTCGGGACGGATGTCACCGGGCGCGACGCGCCTGCTTAAGCGCGTCGACCACGGCACGATTCTGTTGGCTATCGCCGGCACGTATACCGCGGTCACGGCGTTGGCGGTGCACGGTCCGCGTCGGTCGCAATTGTTGATCGGGATCTGGGTGGCCACCGCGATCGGGGTAGCTATCCAGATGTTGTGGCTCGACGCGCCGCGCGCGCTGAGTGCCGCCGTTTACATCGTGGTTGGTTGGTTCGCGATCTTCGACATGCCTGCGTATCTGCGCGGCACTACCGACGCACAGTTCGCCTGGATCGTTGGCGGGGGTTTGCTCTACACGATCGGCGCGGGCGTGTACGCCGCGAAGCGGCCGAACCCGTCGCCCGCTGTCTTCGGTTTTCACGAGGTGTTCCACGCGCTAACGGTTCTCGGCGCCGCGGCACACTTCGTCGCCGTGGCACTGCTCGTGCACGCGCTTTAGGTTCGCGCCATGGCGACCAAGACAATCGAGTCGAACGGTCTGAACTTTTCGGTTATCGACGAGGGCGACGCGGGGGCCACGCCGGTGTTGTTCCTCCACGGCTTTCCCGATCGCGGTTCGATGTGGCACAACCAGATCGACGCGGTGACCGCAGCCGGCTACCGCGCGATCGCGCCTGACCTGCGCGGCTTCGGCGACTCAGACGCTCCGGCCGACGTCGATCAATACGGATTGCTCACGCTCGTCGGCGACGTCACCGGCGTCCTCGACGCGCTCGGCGTAACCCAGACCCACGTCGTCGGCCACGACTGGGGCGCAGCGCTCGCCTGGATGCTTGCGACGTTCGCGGCCGATCGCGTGTTGTCGCTCACCGCTGTATCGGTCGGTCATCCGTCCGCGTTCGCAGGCGCGGGCGTCGAGCAGAAACAGAAGAGCTGGTACATGCTCGCATTCCAACACGTCGGGCTCGCCGAGAACATGGTGATGCACGACAACTTCGCGTTCTTGCAGAACTGGGGCGAAGGTGGCTCGGAGAAACAGTGGGCGGAAGATCTGATTCGACCCGGACGCATGACATCGGCGCTCAACATCTATCGCGCGAACGTGCCGCCCGAATCGCTGCTGGCAACCGAACGGCTCGCACTGCCGCCGGTCGCCGTTCGCACGATGGGGGTATGGAGCGACGGCGACGACGCGCTCACGGAAGCGCAGATGAAGAACTCGGCCGATCACGTCACCGCAGGCTTCCGTTTCGAGCGCATCGACGGCGTCTCGCACTGGATCCCCACAGCGGCGCCAGATCAACTCAACGCGCTGTTGCTCGACTTTCTCGCCTCTTGACCGCGCTCGCCGCGTTCGGCCCGCGCTCGTGGGCCCGCCCCGACGCAATCAGTTCCGGACGACTGCCGATGTCGACGTATGCGTCGCGCGGCAACGAGGTGCGTCTCGACGGTCAGTGGCGGTTCACCCTGGTACCCAAGCCCGAATCGGTGAGCGCCGAACATCTCAGCGGCGCCGCCGATCAATGGGCTTCGATCGAGGTGCCGGGCTGCTGGACGATGCAAGGCTTCGACCGCCCGATGTACACGAACGTGCAGATGCCCTTCCCGGGCCCACCGCCGGCCGTCCCCCGCCACAACCCCACCGGCGTCTACCGGCGCACGGTAGTCGTGCCCGAGCAGTGGGACGGCGAGCGCGTCGTGCTGCACGTCGGTGGCGCCGAGTCTGTGCTGTACGTGTTCGTCGACGGCGCGCCGGTCGGGATGGGCAAGGACTCACGCTTGCCCCAAGAGTTCGACGTGACCGCTTTTGTCACCGCGGGCGACGCGGTCGAGATCGCACTCCTAGTGGTGCGCTGGTCCGACGCCACGTACCTCGAAGATCAAGACCACTGGCATCACGCCGGGCTGCACCGCTCCGTGTTCCTGTACGCGACGCCGTCTGTTCACATCCGTGACGTGCATGTAGTCGCCGACTACGACAACGCCACTCGCGAGGGAATTCTGACCGCGCAGGTTGCGGTTGGCGGCACGCCGGCGTCGGGTCGCGGCTGGCGCGTGCGGGCGTCGTGCGCCGGCGTCGAGGGCGAAGGGGTGGCCCGGTTCGAACACGAGAGCTGGATCGTGAACTCCTTCGCGTTCGACGGTCGGGGCGGCGTCGTGTCGTTCACGGTCCCCGACGTCGCAGCCTGGACCGCGGAGACGCCGCACCTGCACGCGTTATCGGTCGAACTCATCGACGACCGTGGCGGCGTCGTCGACACCGCACGTTTCGATGTCGGCTTCCGACGCGTGGAGATCGTCGACGCCGAGCTTTTGGTGAACGGTCGACCTGTCCTCATCAAGGGAGTCAACCGCCACGACACGGATGCGCGACGCGGAAAGGCCGTCACGCGTGAGGGCATCGAGCGTGACGTCGTGCTGATGAAACAGCACAACTTCAACGCAATCCGCACCGCCCACTACCCGAACGACCCGTACCTCTACGAGGTGTGCGACCGGCTCGGCATGTACGTGCTCGACGAGGCGAACATCGAGTCGCACGCATATCTGCGGGCGCTCACCAAACAGCCCGAGTGGACTCTCGCCATCATCGACCGCGTCGCCCGCATGGCCCAGCGCGACAAGAACCACCCGAGCGTGATCATGTGGTCGCTCGGCAACGAAAGCGGCGTGTCGCCTGCACATCACGCGGCCGCGGCATGGCTCCGCGCGTACGACGCGACACGGCCGGTCCACTACGAGAGCGGAATCAGCGAGGACCAGATGCGCGAGGGAGGCCAGAGCTACCGGCCGGAAATCCTGGGTCGCGATCGCGCCGAGACCGACGTGATCGCGCCGATGTATCCACCGGTCGATGCGCTGATCGCGTGGGCCACCGAGACGACGCCGACCAAGCCGCTCATCATGTGCGAGTACATCCACGCGATGGGCAACTCGTGCGGCGGTGCCGAGGACTATTGGGACGCCATCCGTTCGCACCACGGGCTGTGCGGCGGCTTCGTGTGGGACTGGGCCGACCAGGCGCTCGTCCAGCGGATGGACGACGGGTCGGAGCGGCTCGCGTACGGCGGCGACTTCGGTGACTACCCGAACGACGGCGCGTTCTGCATGAACGGCCTCGTCGACACATGGCGCAACCCGCACCCGTCGCTGTTGGAGCTCGCGGCGGTGATGGCGCCGGTGCGGGTCGAAGCGGTCGACGATGGCTTCCGCGTGATCAATGAGTACGCGTTCACCGACCTCGCGTCATTGACACCGGTCCTCGACGTCGACGGTCGCAGCACAACACTGCCGCCGCTCCCAGCAGCGCCCGGCGAGCACGTGTTCATCGCTGCCCCCGAAGACGGTGATCTCGTCACGCTGACGTTCCTCGATGCCGACGGCAGCATCCGCGGCGCCGACCAGCTCCAGCGGTGGCTTGAGTTCGACGCATCGGGCGAGGTTGTTGCGCGCGACCTCGACGACTACGAGCCGCGCCTCGCCGTGTGGGCGGCGCCGATCGACAACGAGACATTCGGCACTGGGTGCGCGGCGCGGTGGGACACACAGGATCTGCGCAGCGGCGGCGGGCTCGAACTGGAGACTTCGATCGACGGCGGCGAGGTCACGCACCGGGTGGAGGTACCCGACGCACTCGACGACCTTCCCCGGGTCGGCGTACGCCTCCGCCTCGGCGCGGGGGTTCGGACGGTCGAGTGGTTCGGGCGGGGTCCGCACGAAAACTACGCAGACCGCTGCGCTAGCGCGCACTACGGGCGGTGGACGACGCCCGTTGACGAGTGGTCGGTTCCGTACGTTCACCCGCAACACAGCGGCAACCGCTTCGCGGTTCGATGGATGCGCTTTCTCGACGCCGAGGGCAACCCCGTTCTCACCATCGACCAGATGGTGGATCACGACGTCGTCGTGTCGCGGGTGACCGACGAGGAGCTAGATGCCGCGCAGCACCTCGAAGATCTGCCGGTCCGCGACGAGTGCTACGTCTGGATCGATGCCGCGCGCCGCGGCGTCGGCAGTGGCGCGTGCGGCCCTGACACGGACTGGAGGGTGCGTGCAGGTACGTACGTGTGGAGCTACCGCTTGCGTTAGCTACTGCGGGGCGAGGGCGCGCACCGCGGTCATTGTGTCGACGCCGAAGGGCAGCACCGCCAGCACGGGTGTGGTGACGCCGTTGTCGACGTAGCGCTGGATCTTTTCGCGGCACTCGTCGGGTGAGCCATGCACGATCAACTCGTCGACGACGTGGTCGGGGATCGCCGCCGTCGCGGCTTTGCGGTCGCCGTCTTTCCAGTGCTTCCACATGCCGGCCAGGTCGTCGCCCCGGCCGAGCCA
>JBEEFT010000199.1:0-2517 GCA_041166225.1 Actinomycetota bacterium
GCGTGGGAATTCTGGCCGAGGACGTGGCGCGCGTACGCGATGCGACCGACTTCGTGCAGATCGCCTCCGAGCGAATGTCGCTCAAGAAGGTGGGCACGCGGTGGACCGGCCTATGCCCGTTCCACGCGGAGAAGACACCCTCGTTTTCGGTGAATGCCGAACTAAAGCTGTTCATGTGTTTCGGCTGTGGCGCCAAAGGCGACGTGATCAATTTCGTGCGCGAGACCGAGCATCTCGACTTCGTCGGCGCCGTCGAAAAGCTCGCGGCCAAGGCCAACATCCAGCTTCGCTACGACGACGCCAAGACGGGCCCGGATCGGGCCAAGCGTGACGCGCTCTACGCGGCGATGGAGAAGGCCGTCGCCTGGTACCACGATCAGCTGCTCACCAATCCTGGCGCCCGTCGGGCGCGGGAATACCTGCGTGAGCGCGGTTACAACAGCGAGATCGCCAAGCAGTTTTCGATCGGCTGGGCGCCCGACGACTGGGACCAACTCGCTCGTGAGCTGAAGCTGTCCGATAAGGAGCTCACCGACACTGGTCTTGGGTTCGTGAACCGACGGGGCAAACAGCAGGACGCGTTCCGGGCTCGCATCATGTTCCCGATCTACGACACCGCGGGCAAGCCGGTCGCGTTTGGCGGACGGGTGCTGCCGGGCTCCGATGATCCGGCGAAGTACAAGAACTCGTCGGAGACGCCGATCTACTCGAAGCGCCGCGTGCTCTACGGCCTGAACTGGGCCAAGGACGACGCGGTCAAGAGCAACGAGGTCGTTGTGTGCGAGGGCTACACCGACGTGATCGCGTTTTATCTCGCGGGAGCGCCGCGGGCTGTCGCTACCTGCGGGACTGCGGTCACCGAAGAACACCTGCGGGTGCTGCGCACGTTCGCGCCCCGCATCGTGTTGGCCTACGACGCCGACGCCGCCGGTCAAGCCGCCGCCGAGCGCTTCTACACGTGGGAGCGTGACCTCGACCTCTCCCTCGCAGTGCTCGCGCTACCTAAGGGGGCCGACCCTGCCGACCTGGCCCGCCGTGATCCCGCCGCGCTGCGCGCCGCACTTGCGAACGCGAAGTCCTTTCTCGACTTCCGGGTGCAGCGCACACTCGAGAGCGGCAACCTGCGCACGCCGGAAGGGCGCGCCAAGACCGCCGAGGCCGCCCTCGCGATGGTGGCCGAGCATCCGAACGCGCTGGTCCGCGAGCAGTACATCGGCACGATCGCAGCGGCGGTCGAGATCTCTGCCGAACAACTCACCCGCAGCATCACGCAGCGCGGCAACACCGTGAGCGTGGCGCCGGTTGCGCCACGCCGTGCGCAGCGGCGCGTCGTCGGTCCCGAAACCGAAGCGCTGAAGGTCGCGATTCACTCGCCCGACGAAGTCGCCGGAAAGCTGCACGAGGTGTTGTTCACCGACCCCGCGCACCGCGACGCCTTCATCGCGCTCGCGTCGGGCGAACCGCTGATCGACGCGATCGCGAACGCTGCGCCCGACGCGGCCGAGTTGTTGCAGCGTCTCGCAGTCGAAGACTCCGAAGCCGAACCGGGCGACGTTCTCGCTGGCCTGGCTCGGGTGGCCGCGGGGTCCGCGGTCGATCGGTTGAACAAGCAGGCACAAAGTGGGGGCGACCCGGCGTCGTTGGCGCCGACAATCAGTTGGTTGATCCAGACCCGCGAACAACTCGCCGACGACGCTCTCCGTTCAGAGGCCACCGAGGCCTTGGTAGCGTGGCTGGCGCAAGACGCAGAGGGAGGGGAGGGAACGACATGAGCGATGCGCAACCCATCAGCTCGTTCCCGGCCGACCTGCCTGACGCGGAGATCGAAGAACTGGTCGCGTTGGCGCGCATCAAAGGCGTGTTGTCGTCGCATGACCTCGTAACAGCGCTCAAGGACATCGAGCTCACTCCCGAACTCATCAACGACGTCGTCGGCTGGGTGAACCGTGAGGGCATCGCGTACGAGGACATCGACGTTCAAGACCGAGCCGCTGCGCAAGACGTGCTCGTCGAAGACCCAATGCTCACGCCTCCCGCTGGTGTCGCGGTGGTCACCCCGTTGCGCACCGTCCCCGAGATCAAGCCCGTCAAAAAGACCCGTTCGCCGCGGGCGGCGCGCAACGACGCCGTTCCCTACGACGACGGGCGAGGTGGCGCGGGCGACCCGGTCCGCATGTATCTCAAGGAGATCGGCAAGTTCCCGCTGATCACCGGCGAGGAAGAGGTTCGGCTCGCACAACGCATCGAAGCGGGCCTCGCTGCGCAAGCGCAGATTGCCGAGCTCGAAACGCTTCACGGTTCGCCGCTCCCCGCCGAGGTCGGCCGCCCGCTCGCGCGCGTGGTCGCCGATGGCCTTGTCGCCAAGGGTCAACTCACGAACGCGAACCTGCGCCTCGTGGTGTCGATCGCCAAGCGCTATCGCAAGGGTGCGATGCACTTCCTCGACTTGATCCAGGAAGGCAACATCGGCCTGATGCGCGCCGTCGACAAGTTCGACTGGACCAAGGGCTTCAAGTT
>JBEEFT010000200.1:0-2711 GCA_041166225.1 Actinomycetota bacterium
AGGTCCATGGTTTGCAGGTTGAGCTCGGCGGTCAGATCTTCGCCGCGTTCAAACCGCCCACTTCCGAGGTCATCGGCCTCGCGTTTGCGATTGTGATCTTGATTCTCGCGTTCGGGTCGGTGCTCGCGATGGGCCTACCCGTTGCCGTTGCGCTCACCGGGATCGGCATCGGCGGCGCGTTGGTGATCCTGTTCAGCCACATCGTGCAGGTCCCCGAGTTCGCACCCTTCATCGGCGTGATGATCGGCCTCGGTGTCGGCATCGATTACGCGCTTCTCATCGTCACGCGTTACCGAGAACAGCTGCACGCGAACCACACCGTGCGCGAGTCCGTACAGATTGCGATCGACACCGCCGGACGCAGCGTGTTGTTCGCCGGCATCACGGTCGTCATCTCGCTGCTCGGCATGTTGTTGATGGGCGTCGGTTTCGTGCAGGGTCTCGCGGTCAGCGCGGCGGCCACCGTTGCCATCACGGTTCTGGCGTCGTTGACGTTGCTGCCTGCGCTCCTCGGCTTTGCTGGACCGCGCATCGAGAAGCGGCGTCGTGCCGGTCTGATCGCAGCCGGCCTTGTGGCCGTCGGGCTGCTGGGCGTGGGGTTCCACTTTGCGCCGCTGCTCGGCGCGTTTGCGCTCGCCGCCGTCGTCGTGTTGGCCGGCTTCTTCGTGCCGGCGCTCAAGAGCGAAGTCGAACACCGCCCGCCCCGGCCGCGGCGCGAGACCCTGGCCTACCGCTGGAGTCGCGGCATTCAGCATCGGCCGTGGCTGGCCGCGCTTTCGAGTGCACTCGTGCTGCTGATCCTGGCTGTGCCCGTATTGCACTTGCGGCTCGCGTTCTCCGACGAGAGCAACTACCCGTCCGGTACCACCACCAAGAAGGCGTACAACCTCCTCGTCGCCGGGTTCGGCAAGGGTTACAACGGGCCGATCCTGCTCGTAACCGAGAGCAGCGCCAGTGCGTCGCCCGGCGCGCTCGACGCCGTGAAGCGGGCCGTCGACGTCGATCCGAACGTGGTGTTCGTCTCCGACCCCGTGCCGAACAATCCGCAGGCCCCCACTGCATTGTTGTGGAACGTCGTGCCGAGAACCGGCCCGCAGGAAGAGGCCACCACCCAGCTCGTGAACCGGTTGCGCAAGCACGTGCTGCCGCCGCTCGAATCGTCGCTCGGGTCGCAGATCCAAGTCACCGGGTTCACCGCGGCGAACACCGACTTCGCGCACATCCTGTCCAGCCGCATGCCGTACTTCTTCCTTGCCGTGTTGGCGCTGTCGTTCCTGCTTCTGATGGCTGTGTTCCGATCGCTGCTCGTTCCGCTCAAAGCCGTCATCATGAACCTGCTGTCGATCGGCGCCTCATACGGCATCGTCGTCGCGCTGTTCCAGTGGGGCTGGTTTGGCAAGATCACCCACCTTTCGGCTGCGCCGATCGAACCGTGGGCACCGATGATGCTCTTCGCGATCGTGTTCGGTCTCTCGATGGACTACGAGGTGTTCCTGCTGTCACGCGTGCGCGAGGAATGGCTGCGCACCGGCGACAGTCACACGTCGGTGGCCGACGGGCTGGCCGCCACGGCCAAAGTCATCACGGCCGCCGCGGCGATCATGGTGGTTGTCTTCGGTGCATTCATCTTCGAAAGCGACCGCACCACGAAGCTCATGGGTACCGGGCTCGGTCTCGCCATCCTGTTGGACGCCACGGTCGTTCGCATGCTGCTCGTACCCGCGACGATGGAGTTGCTGGGCGACCGGAACTGGTGGCTGCCCAAGTGGCTCGATCGGATCCTGCCGAACGTGTCGGTCGAAGGAACATCCGACGATGTGGCGCTGCTCGACCCCGAGGAACGCGTGCTTCAGCCCACGTAGCCCGCGTCGTCGAGTGCGGCGCGTACCAGCGCCCTCGCCGACCAGCGCATCAGTCGCAAGGCTTCGGTATTCGACAAGCCCGCAACGTCTTTGAGCCACACCAGCGCTTCGATGCCCGTCGCGCTGCGCAACGCGAACACCAGACTTCGCATGCCATCCGAGCGCAACTGGTCGCGCGCGGGCTCCAAGGCCTCGGTGAGCCATCCGATCGCACGGCCCTGGCGAAGCGGCAGCTCGGCGGGCGAGTCCTCGAGCGACAGCCGCAGCATCGTGCGTTGTTGCTTCTCCGTGGCGAGGATCATTCGCGTGAAGCGCTTCACAACCAGGTCCACGCGCTCGATCGGATCGGAGGGCGCGTTGGTCGGCAACATCGACACCATCGCGGTCTCCGGGTGGGCCGCCGCCAGCAGCACCCGCTGATTGGGGAAGTATCGGTACGCGGTAGTGCGTGAGATCGAGGCGGCTTCGGCTGCGTCTTCCACGGTGGGGGTGTGGCCTTGCGCCACGAGCCCCTGCGCGGCGGCTACCAACGCGGCGCGAGTGCGCTGTTTCTGGGCGACGCGCCCGTCCTGCTCGTAGGCCGTTGACATTCGACACACGGTACCGTACTCTCATCGTGGTACTTAAGTACCACGAAAGGACGTGCGTCATGGGAGCAGAACCGATCATCAGGGCAGCAGGGGAGGGCGACCGACGCTGGTTCTTCGGGGGCGGTGTGCACACGTGGAAGGTGCACTCCGAACAGAGCGACGGGCGGTTCTTCGTGTTCGAAGACGAGATGACTCAAGGCAAAATGACGCCCTGGCACTGCCATCCCGACTCCGACGAGACGATCTACGTGCTCGAAGG
>JBEEFT010000201.1:0-16211 GCA_041166225.1 Actinomycetota bacterium
TGACTCCGGTCTTGATTCTCAGCACTACCGCGCCGGAATCGGCGGAACGTCCCCACGTTGCCGAGCTCGTGAAGCCCGTGAAGCGCGCGTCGCTCTACAACGCCATCTTGAGCTTGATGACTTCCAGTGCTTCGGCAACGCTCGCGACACACGCGGCGAAGGCCCCCGTGTCGGCGCGGCCGTCGAACGTCGCCGACGGCGCCCATCGGCTGCTACTGGCCGAGGACGACAGCATCAATCAGCGGGTCGCAGTGACAATGCTCAACAAGCTCGGCTACAGCGTGGTCGTGGCTCACAACGGGCGAGAGGCCGTTGAGCTCGGCGCCCGAGCGCAGTTTTCTGCGGTGTTGATGGACTGCCAGATGCCGGAGTTGGACGGGTACGAAGCCACCCGCGCGATCCGCCAGAGCGAAACCAACGGCGTGCACATCCCGATTATCGCCATGACCGCGCACTCCATGACGACGGATCGTACGAAGTGTCTTAATGCGGGAATGGACGACTACATATCGAAACCGGTACGGCCCGCGGAGTTGCAGGCAGTGCTGGCGCGCTGGCTACCCGTCGCGATCGGCTGAGCGCGCAGACGTGCGGGCGCGTGCGTCACGCGCCCGGTCGTAGGCCTCCTCGAATCCTGCGACTTTGCTCGACCATGACAGTGCGCGCCGCGCGTAAGCGAGCGCGTGTTCGCCGCGCGCGGCACGGTCGGCGGGTCGGTTGACAACTTCGACCAGTGCAGCGGTCAATGCGTCGTGATCGTCGGGCGGCACCAGCCACCCCGTTGGCGCGTGGGCGTCGAGATTCACCATGAACGGGAAACCGCCGCTCTGCGTGGCGAGCACCGGCAACCCGACGGCCATCGCTTCCAGCGGTGTCTGCGGGAACGAGTCGTTCACGGAAGGCATCACGAGGACGTCGCTCGCAGCGAGCGCATCGGGAAGGTCGTCGTGGCCACGCCACCCTGCGAAGAAGATGCCGTCGCTGCCGACCGCGCGCGCCACCGTGACCGGATGTTCGGTTTCACACTCACCGGGATGACCGCCCCACACGAGTAATGACGCAGGACACGCGAAGCGGGTCCGTGCGGCCGCGAAGGCCCGCACCAGCGACGGCACACGCTTCGCCGCCGTAAACCGCCCGACGTAGACCAGCACGACGCCGTGGCCGTCGGGGCCCACCAGCGCGTCGAGGTCTTCATCGGTGTACGACACCGAACCGGGCCGCCCACTGTCGTCCCAGCCCTGCGCGTCTTCCACCAGCCACCGCCGAAACAGCGACCGTCGTTCGGCTGCCTCCAGCGTGCGGGGACGGAACGTGTCGACGTCGACGCCGTTCGGAACGTCGGTGACCTTGTCCGGGTGAACCCGCAGCACGTCGACCACCGTGGCGCGATCGGTGGGCGAGACCACGACCAGGTGGTCGGCCCGCGCGGCCTGCTCAAGCAGACGCCGACGCCAGAACGCGCCATGCGTCCACCGCTCCCATCTCGTGGTGGCGAGCAGTTGCCGCGCGTCGTCGTCGAGGCCGCCCGTCGCTACGTCGCCTTGCGCAAGCCGCTCTGGCATTTGCGACAACGACGAACCGAGCGAACGAGCGAGCGCGTCGCGCCGCTCCACCTCCTCGAGAAATTTGATCTCGGTACCGTGGAGATGCGCCACGACGGGTGTGGCCGGCCAGTGGGCCCGCACCGCGTCGTGCTGCGGCGTTAGGTGATGGAGGTGGAACACATCGGCATCGTCGGCGCCCGCGGCGCGCAGCGGCGCCGTCCATGCTTCGGCCAAGTGTTCGGCGAGTGACTCGGGAACCGCAGCGAACAAGACGTCGGGTGCGTCGTCGCGATCCTCGTACGACGGGTGCATCGGCACCGGTGCGGCCACGGCGCTGCCACCCGCTTCGAACCGTCGCACCGCGTCGGAGAAATCGAGGTACCGCAGTGGCACGTCACCAAAGAACGTCGGGGCGTGGGTTTCTTCGCCGGCGACACCGAGCGACCCCGCGACCAGCGACACCGACCAGTCTGCGTTCGCGAGCGCGATCGATAGGTATCGCGACACTTGTGCCGAGCCGCCGCGAGGGAAGAACAGCAGGCCCATGACCACCCGGCCCTTCGACATCGCGGCGCTATTTCTCAGCGGCGAGTTCGGCTTTCGCGGCTTTCTCGTTGTTGTGGTCGGTGATCGCCTTGATCACCGCGGTCGTCGCGGCTCCGATGAACTGGGGTCGGTTCGTCGCGGCCCAGTCACGCGAAACCACTGGACGCTCGAGGTGACCCTGGAAGTGCGGCATCACTTCACGGGCGAACAACTCGTAGCTGCGTAGCGTCGCCTCGCGGTCGGCCCACTCGTGCGCCATGAACAGGAAGGTCCCGAAACCGCCCGACTGGTCGATGAGGCGTTGCACTTGCGCGATCGCCTGCTCGGGCGTGCCGATCACCGACATCCCTGAGTTGTTCATCGCGTCGACCATCTTGTCGGGAGTGTTCGCATCCTCAGGGGCGAGGGGTAGCGCCGCCACGCGTTGGAAGTAGTCCATCCACTGCGGCAGCCCGAACGCGACATCGGCGCGCGCCTGCTCTTCGGTCTCGGCGATGTGCATCGGACCGACCAGGCGCCATTTCCTTCGGTCGACGGACGTGCCGAATTCGTCGGCGCGTTCCTCCATGACCGACCAGTGCGAGCCGAGTACGTCGAAGCCCCCGCGGCTGGTCGCGCCGATCGACAACAGATTCAAACCGAACCGGCCGGCCAAACGAGGACCGGAGGGCGAAACCTGCGCCGCGACAGCAACTTCGAAATGCGGGTGGGTGTAGGGCCGGAGTTGCAGCCGGGCGTCGCGCAACGTGAACCAGTCGGTCTCGATGTTTACGGGCTCGTCGCTCGCGAGCAGCAGGAGGATGGCCTCGAGCGACTCTTCCATCATCTCGCGCTGCCGGCTCGTATCGATACCCATCATGAACGCGTCGGACGGCAGTGCACCGGGGCCTACACCGAACATGATGCGGCCGCGGGTGAGATGGTCGAGCAGCACCATGCGGTCGGCGAGAATCAACGGCTGGTGGTACGGCAACGAACTCACCCCGGTACCGAGGCGGATGTTGGTCGTGCGCTCGGCCGCTACGGCCATGAACACCTCGGGGCTCGCGATGATTTCGTAGCCCGCCGAGTGGTGCTCACCGATCCAGGCCTCGTCGAAACCGAGCGCATCGAGACGCTGGATTAGCTCGAGGTCCCGCTCGAGCGCCAGCGTCGGGTTTTGGCCGACAGGGTGAAACGGGGCGAGGAAGATTCCGAACTTCAGCGGCCAATCCATAGCCGCTTGCTAACCTCTGCGGTCTACGCGGTCAAGTTTCGTCGGGCAACGAACCGGCCGAGACCACCACCGTCTTGGCGACCGCGTCGTGCCACGTTTGACGGCGGGGGCTCCACAGCGGACGCAGTTCGTTGACGATCAGCGGCGCGAGCAACAACGTGGACACGAACTGGATCGCCGCAAGTGTCACGGCGCGAACGAAGGCAACCTGAGGCGTCACCTTGGTGCCGTCTTCGTTGACCAACACCGTGCGCGCCGCCATCTTGCCCAGCGTCGATCCGCTCCACGAATGGAACGCGGTCATGTAAACGACGGTGACCACCAGGTTGACGAGCAGCAGCGTCCGCACGTCATCGGCACCGAGCTTGGTTCCTTTCGAGATGGCGTCGAACAGGTGATGACTCGCGGCACCGGTGAAGGGACCCGAGATGAACGAGATCACCGCGCTGTCGATCACACCGGAGAGCAGGCGGCGGGGCCACGACGCGTAGGCGAGGACGGGGACGGCCGATTCCACGGCGGCGAGTTCACCACATGAGCGCGAGAATCTGTGCAATGGCGGAGACGGCGGGGCGGTCGATGACACTGGCTGAGGCGTACCGCCATTTCGGCGAAGCCGACGTGAGAGGCGCGTCGCCGCTGTACGAGCGCGTCGCGACTGCGATCGCCGACTCGCCGGCGGCGTTGGCAGTGGTCGAGCAAGCGCCGCCGCTCAAACGTCACCCCACGGTGATTCTCGCCGCGCTGCACGACCAGGTTCTGCTCGGCAACGCGCCCGAACTCGCCGCGGCGTACCGCGAGCGCGACCTCGGACGCGTTGGTGCGGTCGCCGTCGACGCGCTCGTCGCGCTCGTCGCGGCGGTCATCGGTACCGCCGCACAGCGTCAGACCCAGACGAATGAAACCGGTCGGTGCGCCGTGCTGTACCCCGCGATCGCTGAAGCGGCGCGTCGGCTCGACGCAGCGCGCATCGCGCTTATCGACGTGGGTTGCTCGGCCGGGTTGAACCTCAACGTCGACCGCTACGCCATCACCTACGAGCCGTCGGGCGCGGTGATCGGAGACGGAGCGTCGCTCGTGCAGCTGCGCTGCGAGGAGCGTGGCGCCACGCCGGTGCCACAACGCGCCGTCCCGCCGGTCGTCGCACGGATCGGTGTCGACTTGCACCCGATCGACGTCGAGAACGCGGCCGACGCGCGGTGGCTACGCGCCTGCTTGTGGCCCGACCAGCCTGAACGGATAGAACGCCTCAACGCCGCAATCGAGTTGACGCGCGCCGACCCCCCATTGCTGCTCCAAGGCGACGCGCTTGAGCGGCTGCCCGAAGCGCTCGCGATGGTGCCCGCCGACGCGGTACCGATCGTTACCACCACCTGGGCGCTGGCCTACTTCTCACTGGAAGATCGGCTGCGGTTTCTGCGCCGCCTCGACGAAGCTGGTGCCCGGCGTCCGCTGGCCTGGGTTTCCGCGGAGGGCGTCGGGATCGCGCCCGCAGTTCCGACCAGGGGCGACCGGCGCCTGTCTGCGCACAGCACTTTGGGTTGCGCCGTGTTCGACGGTGCGCACATGCACGTCGACGCGATAGGCCGTTGCCATCCCCATGGCCGGTGGCTCGAGTGGACAGGCTGACTGGAATGTCACGCACGCGAGTGCTCGGCGCACTCGGCGCGATCCTGGTTGTCGGCCTCGGCCTGCGGCTATGGGGCATCGGAACCGGCCTGCCCGCCGTGTACAACCTCGACGAGTACGCGCACTTCGTGCCCGGCGCGGCGCGCATGACCGGCGTGTCGCTCAACCCGCACTACTTCCAGAACCCGCCGGCGTTCACCTACGTGTTGCGCGTTGTGTTCCTGATCGTGTTCGCGCTGCCTGGTGTCACCCACGAATCGGTGAAAGCGACGCTCGCCGGTGATCCCACGACGCTGTTTCTGATCGGGCGCGTGGTGAGCGCCGCGCTCGGGGTGGCGGCGGTCGGGGTGCTGTTCGCCGCAGCCAAGCGCTTGTACGGCGACGCGGTGGCACTGGTCGCCGCGCTACTCCTCACCGTGACGTTCCTGCCCGTTTTCTACGGCCACCTTGCGCTCAACGACGTGCCGACTCTTCTGCCGTTGGCGTTGGGTTTGGTCGGTGTCGCCGGTATCTCGACGCGCGGCGATCGGGTCGACTACGTCGTGGCCGGCCTCGGTCTCGGGATGGCGACGGCGACGAAGTACACCGCGGCCGCACTCGTCGTGGCGATCGCGTTGGCCGCCGCACTACGGGTTCGAGCCGAGCGCGACACGTGGCGCGTGCAGCTTCGGCATCTCGTGATGGCCGGCGCCGTCGCGCTTGTGGCCTTCGTCGTGCTCAACCCGTTCAGCGTCCTCGATCCCCGCAGCTTCTGGCACGGCGTGAGTCGGCAACAGAAGCAGTCCGCCGACATTGCGAAACTCGGCACGGACAACACCACAGGCTGGCAGTACTACCTCTGGACGCTCACGTGGGGGTTCGGCGTTGTGCCGTGCGTACTCGCGGCTGTCGGAGCCGCGATGGCGTTGCGGCGCCGCTGGGAGCGGACGGTGCCGTGGATCGGCTTCGCCGTGGCGGTGTGGCTGTTCATGGGCAGCCAGCAACGGTTCTACGCGCGCTGGTTCATGCCCGTGTACCCGGTGCTCGCGGTGTTCGCCGCGTTGGCGATTGTCGAACTCGCGAGCTTGGCCCCGCGGAGCAGGGGAGTGGTTGGGATCGCGCTCGGCGTCGTCGCGCTCGCGCAACCGCTGGTGACCGTCGTGCACAGCGACGTGATCCTCAACCGGCCCGACACGCGCGACGCGGCCAAGGCGTGGTTGCTGTCCCACGTGGGGCGGGGCAGCCGGGTCGTCTCCGAGCTCATCGCCGCACCTGCGTATTTCAACGAAGGAAACCGCCGTGACGGGGCGCCGCTGTTCGATCTGTACCCTCAACCTCGCGGCGCCGACATCGAGCGATACGCGACGACGCTCAGCCCCAGCACCATCGACGCGTACGCCGCGGGTCGCTACTGCTACGTCGTGACGGGCAGCATCATCCGTGACCGCGCTCTAAAAGGTAAGGACGCCCCGCCCGCCGCGGTCGCGTACTACCGCGCGCTCAGCACTCGGGCGACGCGCATCGCTACCTTCAGCCCCGTTCGCCGCGGCGCCAGCCTGCCTCGCTTCAATTTCGACATCTCGTACAACTGGTATCCGTTGCGCTACACGCGCCCGGGCCCTCGCGTCGACGTATACCGGTTGAACGATCCGGGATGTGTCACCTAACCCCGAGGCGCGTACCGCACGACGTCGTCGTCTTTGGAGTTGACCACCCACACTCCGCCCCCCGTGAGGGCGACATCGGTCGGGCTCGTGCCGATCAGAACCGGCGGACCAGTGACCCGACCCGTGAGGGGGTCGAGGCGGCTTAGCGCGCCACCGTCGAGGCTCACCACCCATGCCGCGGTTTCGTCGACTGCGATCGCCTGCGGGCGCGCCGGAACCCGCGTGGGTCGACCGAGACGTCGACCGGTGGCTTCGTCGATGCGCACCACGGTGCTGAACCGCGCATTGGTCACCCACACCACGCCGTTGCGGATTGCGATTGCGTCAGGCAACACTCCGACCGGAATTGGTTTGCCCACCAAGTGGCCGTCGGAGGGACGAATGCGAAGCACTTCGTTGTCGCGAATGTCCACCACCCACACGTACAAAGCGCCCGCCGCGATGCCGTGAGGCACGCCGTCGATCACGGTTGGCTCACCCACAGCCGCGCCCGTCGCGGCGTCGAGGCGGGTAACGGTGCCCCGGGCGATCCCGCCAACCCACATCGCGCCGAACCCGTCGGCGAGCCCGAACGGCCGATCGGGTACGCGTGCAGAACTGACGATCTTGCGCGTCGACGGATCGACGGCCACGACGGTGTCGTCGCGAAAGTTCGCCGCCCAGATCCGACCGAAAGCAAAGCGGAGCGAATACGGCGATCCGCCGACCTTCACTACTGAGCCGACGCGTTCGCGCCGGGAGTCGTCGATCACTGACGCAGTTCCAGAGGTCGCGTCGGCGACCCACACGCGATCGGGCGTTGCCGCGAGCGCGACGGGTCGACCCGCGATCCGGACGCGAGGTCCGACGAAGCGCGCGCCGCTCACGCCCGCGCGGTTGGTCGTGGCGCTGGCCGCCGCCGCGGTCGCCCCACACGCGGCCAAAGCCAGCGCGGCCGTGAGTAAAGCGACGCGGTTCAGCACTTCGCGTAGACGATCCACGCGTCGTTCTCAGCTCGGTAGGTGAAGTTCGTCAGCGGGAAGACCGTCCACGGCTTGCGTTGCACGTGCGAGATGCTCGTGAGGCTGATCGGGTCGAGGTAACCGGTTTGGAGTAGCTGGAGGCCGTGCGTAGCGGCGCGCGAGAGTTGTGTGGAGGCAACCACCTCGTCCTTGGCCAGGTCGAGTTGGTAGCGGATCACGGGCACCGCCTCGTGGGTCGGCGCGAGGAACGGCCGGCACCGACGCGCGTCAGCCGCCACGGGTGCCGCGGTAAGTATCGACTCGATGCCGGCGAACCGCGACGACGTCTGACGCGACTCGCCGTTGAACTCGCGAATCGTCGATGCGTACGCGGGCAGTCGCACCCCGATCACAACCAGCGAGGCGACAGCCAACCCGATCGCGGCCCGCCGCGGCTGTCCCGTCAACTGCATCCACCCCGTGAGCGCGAACGCCACGCCGATGCACGCGACCAGCGACGGCAGCAATAGATACCGCTCGATCACCGACAAACCGCCGACGGCGATGAGCAGATAGGTGAGCAGGCCTGACAACGCCAACGCGACCAGCATGAACATGCGCGAGCGCAGCAGGTACAGCGCGAGCACCAGTCCGAGCGTGCCGACGAGGGCGTTCACCACCGGTTCGCTGCCGCCTACGAATCGCGGGATTAACGCGATCGACTCCAGTAGCGACTTTTGCCGACCGAGGGCGCCGGCGACATCGCGCGTCGACACGAACGAATACAGCGGATCCTTGGCGATCCACCAGTCGAGGCTGATCCAGATGATCGGCGGCAACGCTACGAGTGGCATTAGCGAAGCGAGACGGGCGCGCGATACATCGCCCCCGGGGAGGTGCAGCCGGGGCCGAACGATAGCAACGCCGAGCCAGAGCCAGTACAGGCCGCTGAGGATCCACGCTTCGGGCCGCAGCAAGCCCGCGAGCCCGAGCAGGACGAGCGGAGCGACACCACGCCGCGGCCGTTTCAACTCGAGCACCACCGCCCACACAATGAGGTTCAGGAACGGGATGTCGAGCATCGAACGCAACGCGAACGCGAGCAGGTCGGTACGGGTCAGCAGCACGAGCACGGCGACGAACGCCACCACGGGCGAGATCTTCAACCGCACCATGCGGTAGACGCCGAGCAGCAGCGTCACGTACATCCCGACCGACAGCATCGTCATCACGCGGACGGCCCGCGCGCCCGCGATCGACAGCACTGCCGTGTACGCGTTGAACAGCGGGTGCGGCGTCGGCGTTCGGAACACCGCGTAATCGGGGAGATGACCCCGGGCGATTTCGCGACCCCACACGAGCGCGTAGTAGCTGTCGTAGTTCGGATACGGCCGCCGCGCGATCACGAACGCGACCAGGGCGGCGGTGACAACGGTCCAGAAGGCCAGTTGCACCGAGCGCCGTTCGAGCGCGCGCCCGACGGCGCCTTGGTCAGTTAGCAACGCATCGGGTGCTGCGCGCCGCTCGCGTTCGGTGTGCTGCTAGTCGAACAGGTCGGGCTGCTCGGCCGCGATGCGGTCGAAGATCGGCTGGAAGCTGTACCAGCCCGCGAGGTGGCCGCCCACTTGCGTCTGGGTGATTGCCGCCATCTCGGCGTCGATCGGCACGGGCGTGCCGGCGGCCTCGGCGAGAAGCTGGGCTTGGCACGTGCGCTCCATCGTGACGAACCACCACACGGCTTCGTCGACGGAATGCCCGACCGTGAGCAACCCGTGGTTCTTGAGGATGACGGCTTTGGCCTCGTTGAGGGCTACGGCGATGCGCTTGCCCTCTTCGGTGTCGAGCACCACGCCGGTGTAGTCGTCGAACAACTCGTGGTCGCCGTAGAACGCGCAAGCGTCTTGCGTGAGCGGGTCGAGCTTCTTGCCCAGCGCCGAGAACGTCTTGCCGTAAATCGAATGCGAGTGGGCAGCCGCGACCACGTCGGGGCGCGCCGCGTGCACCTGCGAGTGGATCGCGAACGCAGCGCGATTGACTTCCCACTTGCCCTCGACCACTTCGCCTTCGTGGTTGACGAGGATGAGGTCGGACACCCGGATCTGGCCGAAGTGCATGCCGAACGGATTCACCCAGAAGCAGTCGGTGTGCTCCGGGTCACGCGCGGTGATGTGCCCGGCGACGCCTTCGTCGAAGCCGCACTTGGAAAACATGCGGAAGCCCGCCGCGAGACGCTGCTTGCGGTGCAGGCGCTCTTCCTCGACGTTGGCGAACGTGGGCAGTGTGTGGAACATCTCGGCCATGGCCAAAGTGTACGACCCGCTGCCCCGGCGGGGGAGTCCGCGACCGCTATCCGTCGGCGAGGGGATGCAGGCGCATCGCTTGCGCGATCTCCTCGTCGGCGACCTCGGTGTAAATCTGTGTCGTCGCCAAGGACGCGTGACCGAGTGCCACCTGGAGTTGGCGGAGGCTGAACGCGCCTTCGCGCAAGCCGAGGGTGGCGAAGGTGTGGCGCAACGCATGTACGCGGATGCCAGGACGACGGGCGCCGATCGATCGCAACACCCGGTCGACCACGTACACGACCGACTCCCGGCTCGCTTCGACCGTCTCGCCGATTCGTTTGCCCTCGCGGTTCTTCACCGGCCGGGGACGGGAGGAGATCACCACGGTCTGGGCCTCGAGGTTGAGTTCGTCGAGTTTCGCGACGCGGGTGGGAAGGTAGGCGCTGAGCGCGTCGGCCACGATCGGCGGCACCCCCAGGCGCCGTTCTTTGTCGCCCTTGCCCCGCACCACCATGGCGTAGGGCGGGTCGCCTTCGAGGTCGACCAGTTTCAGTCCGGCGATTTCGGCGAGGCGCAAACCGCACGCGAGTGCCAAGGCCAGAATCAGCGCGTCGCGCTCGGGCCACTGGCTGTTCGAACTAGCGTTCGAAAGTGCGCCGCCGGCGAGGGTCTGCTCGAGCGCCCGAGGCACGCGCTTGCGGCGCTTGGGCGGGCTCAACAATGCGGCCGGGTCGTTCGGGATGCGCTGGGTCTTGTACGCCCATGCGAAAAACGAGCGGATCGCCGACGTACGCCGGGCCACGGTCGCCGGTGAACGTTCGTCGGGGCCGCGTTCGGGGTGCGTCGAAAACCGCGGGTCGGGGCGGGTCCGGAACTCGGCGAGGGCGCCGTCGAGGTGGTCGGCGGTGATGTCACCGAGCGCCAGTTGTTCGTACGCGGCAAGGATCTGCGCTTCGCGTTCGGATGCGTCGGAAGGCAGACGGCGCCGGTCGGCCAGCAGGCCGAGTTCGATGCACACGTCGATCATCGTGTCGTCGAGATCGGTGCGGTAGGCAGCGAGCGTCGACGGCGAACGACCCTCGTTGGCCAGCCGCTGCAAGAAGCGCTCGATCATCGTGCTGTACGTCGGGCTACCGGCCATCTCGCCAATCTACTTACTAAAGAATGATTATGTAAGCACTCATCAGGCAACTGGTCGCGTAATCCGGGCGTCCCCCGCGCGGATTCCGCGACCAGTTCGTGGGTTTGGTCTGTGGGATAGGTGTCCGTGGGCACTAACTTTGGCGGGCTATGTCACGCCGTATGGAAATCGAGCTCACGAGCGCGCGCGCGGATGGTTCTTGGACGTGGCGCGCCGCCGGAGCCCGACAGCCCAAGGGCGTGGTCACCGCGGCGTTGCTGCCGGCCGAGGCAAAGGTCGGCGACGTCCTGCGAGCAGAAGTCGAACAAGAGATCGACGGGATCACGGTTCAGCAGATCCTCGCGTCGAAGTCGTCGTCGCCGCTGCCGCAGCTGTTAGAGGTCAAGGGCACCCGGCCCGTCGAGGGGGGCGTGTCCAGCGACCTGCGCCGTCCCTTGCGTGACGGCGACACGCGTGAGCGCAAGCCGCGTCGCGACGGCGATCGCGGCGGCCCCCGCCCCAGCGGCGGCCCGCGTACCGGTGGCCCCCGCACCGGTGGTGGTCCTCGTCCCGACGCAGGCCGCGGACCCCGCGGTGACGGCGGTGGCGATCGTGGTCCCCGTCCTGAAGGTGCACGCGGTCCTCGCCCCGAGCGGCCGCCCCGCCCGGCGCCCGAACCCAAGCCGAAGCCGAAGCGCCTCGTGGCTGGTCGTACGAACCGCGACGCATTGCTCGCCTCGCTGGGCGACGCCGAGCGCCGCATCGCCGAGCAGTTGATGAACGGCGGCATGAACTCGGTTCGTCAAGGTCTCGAAGCGCAGGCCCGAGCCCTCGAGGCCGAGGGCAAGCCGGCGGTCGACCAAGCTCCGATCTTGACCCTGGCCGACGACCTGACGCCCCAGATTGCTGCCGCCGAGTGGCGCGACTTTGCCGAAGCCGCGATCGGCAGCGCCAACGAGATCGCACTGCGCGACCTGCGCTCCGTCGTCGCCAAGAGCAGCTCCGGCACCCGCGACGACGAGACTCGCCTTCTGGCCGCCCAGCTGCGCGAAGCGCTCGACGCCCGCGTCGAGGCCATGAAACAGAATTGGGTCAACGAGCTGACTGCCGCGATCAAGGAAGGCCGGCTCGTGCGCGCCCTCAAGATCTCGGGTCAGCCCCCCGAGCCGGGCAGCCGTTTTCCCGAGGAGCTCGCCACAGAGCTGGCCTCGCAGGCCAGCGCCGCCTTGAATGCCGACACGATGCCCGATCGTTGGCAGCTTGTGGCCGAAGCCGTCGCCACGTCGTCGGTGCGGCGTGTGGTCACACCGGCGGCACCGCCCAAGGAAGTGTCTGACCAGTTAAAGGCCGCGATCACCAAGATCGCGAGCCGGGTGCCCGCGATCGCCTCGAGCATCGGCATCGAGGCACCGGCGCCGCCGGCCAAGCCAGGCTCCACGCGCAAGCCGTCGGGTCCCCCGCGCCAGAACGTCGCCAAGAAACCCGCGGGCCCGATCAAGCGTCCGGCCGAAGCCGCAGCCAACACGCCGCGCGTGATGATCGGCGGGCGGGCCATCCCGCCTCCCCCACGCCCGACCGGCAAGCTCGAGCCTGTCGTACCCGAGCCTGTCGTTCCCGAGGCGGCCGAGGCCGACCGGGTCGAGCAGGCGCAGGGTCTTTCGGGGTCCGTGGCCGCTGCGGCGCCGACCTCTGACCTCGTGGTCTCTGACCCCGTGGTCCCTGAGGCCGCACCCGCCGACGCGCAGGAACAGCGTCAGGATCCCGGCGGCACCGTAGCGCCCGCTCCGGCCGACGACGCCGTTACCGACGCGGCTGCAGAGGTCGCGAGCGAGTAACTCGCTCAGCTCACATTGAGCCGACGATGCGCAGTACGTCGGCCGGTGTCGCAGCAACCAGATCGCCCTCGGCGATGTCGCAGCGCGGATTCCAGGCCGCCGCAACAAAGGGCACCTTCGCTGCGTGCGCGGCGCGCCTGTCGTGCGCAGTGTCGCCCACGAAGATGACGTCGCCGAACGCGAGTTCAAGGGTGTCGAGGACCAAGTCGAGGCGCTTGGCCCCGCCGAAGTCCTGGGTGAAGAACGCGCACTCGGGCTGCCAGCCCAGCGCCTTCAGTTCCGCCAAACCGGTGTCACGGTCCTTGTGTGAGGCCACCGCCCATCGAGGTGTGGCCGCGAGCAATTCCTCGACGCGAGGGAAGGGCTGCACGTCAGACGGCTCGTACGCCGCGATGTAGTCCTGAACGGGGATGTTGAACCGGGCGCACTCGTCGGTGAGTACGTGGCCGAAGGTGACCTGGTCGGCCGGGACACCGCATCGCACGAACGCTTCGACGAGCGCGCGATCCGAGTCGAGCAGCGTGCCGTCGAGATCGAAGATGATCGCTTGGAACGACGCGGTCACTCCGAACGCGGTGCGAGCACCGAAGACCGGACACCGCGGCCGAGGTAGGCGCCGCTGCCCCGCTCTTCGTCCCAGCGGGCGCCACACGTGAGGCACTCGCAGCTGTCGAGGTTGCCGGACGCGACGTACAACCGATCGATCTCGTAACCCGAACAGAAGGGGCAGGCCAGGTGCGCTCCCTCAGCTCGGGATGATTCTCCCCGAAGCACGCCGCTCAAGGGTACCGACACATCTGCGAAAAGGCAGGTACCCCTGTGTGCTGAGTAGCTTGCCGCATGATCAAGTTTGAGAAAAACGGCCACATCGGGATCGTCACGATTGATCGTCCCGAGGCCAAGAACGCCGTGAATGGCGAAGTCGCGAACGGCATCGAAGCGGCGATCGACGAACTCGAAGGCGACGAAGAACTCTGGATCGGAATCATCGCCAGCTCCGGCGACGTGTTCTGCGCCGGCGCCGATCTCAAGGCGATCAACAGCGGGCAGGCCGGTTCAATTCAGACGAAGCGGGGCGGCTTTGCCGGCTTCGTGCAGCGCGAGCGCACCAAGCCCGTGATCGCGGCGGTCGACGGACCCGCGCTCGCCGGCGGTTGCGAGATCGCGCTCGCTTCGGATCTCATCGTGGCGTCAGAGATCTCGCGCTTCGGGCTGCCCGAAGTGAAACGCTCGCTGGCGGCGGCCGCGGGCGGGCTGTTCCGTCTCCCCCGCGCCATCCCTCGCAACATCGCGATGGAAGCGGCGCTCACCGGTGACCCGATCTCGGCCGAGCGCGCGTTCCACTTCGGTCTCGTGAATGAACTTGTGCCGGCCGGGCAGGCGCTGACCGCCGCGATCGCGCTGGCCGAACGCATCAACGCCAACGCCCCCGTCGCCGTGCGCTTGACGCGCGAAATCGTGCTCGCCGCTTACAGCGAAGACGACGAAACACTCTGGAACATGAGCTTTGGCGCCATGGGCAAGCTCTTCCAGACCGAAGACTTCAAGGAAGGTCCGCTGGCGTTCATCGAGAAGCGTGCGCCGGTATGGAAGGGCAAGTAGTCGAGTACCGGGAGGGTTTTCGGCATCAGATTGGCGGCACGACAACCAATTTGATGCCGAGATCGGGCGAACGAACGCCGCCTTCAGGCGCTCACGACCGGGCTTAGGTGATGAGCGGGATTACGTGGTGATCGGCCAGGAACTCGGCGAGGCCTTCGACGAGGTTCATCTCGGCGACGTCGGCGACGTTGACCCATTGCACTTCAGCCGCGTCGTCGCCGGCCACGAGCGGCTCGGTCGTGAACGCCGTCGCGTGGAAGTCGTGGATCACGAAATGGTGGTCGTCGGCGATCACTTCGGCGTAACCCATGTACTCGTCGACCACGATTTCGACGTTGGTCTCCTCGAACACCTCGCGCACGAGCGCCTCAACCATCAACTCGCCCCACTCGACGCGACCGCCGGGTACCGACCACTCCCCCGCCGCCGCACCGCGCCCGCGGCGGATCATCAGGAGCCGGTCGTCGTCGACGACGACCGCACCAACGCATACCTCAGGTCGCGGCATCGATCCGGTGGTGCACCGTCAGTAAGCGCGCCTTGAACCCAGCCGCCTCGAAGAAGTTCTTCGTGATCCGCTCCCCCGGCAGCGCATAGGCGTCGACTGCGGCACAGCCTTGCGCGCGCGCCCAGTCGACTAACGCGACAAGCAGCGCTTCGCCGACGCTCATCGCCCGCGCTTCTTCGTCGACCCACAGCATCGGAATGACGGCGAGGTGCTCATCGTCGAGCAACACTTCGACTACAGCCGCTGCGACGCCGACCGGCTGCTCGTCGAGCAAACCGAGGAGCACCGTGGCATCCCCGCGCGACATCCAGTCCGTAAGCGTCGTGGCGGTCGGCACCGGCGCTTCGCGGGCAAGCATCACGTCGGCACCCCGCTGGCCCCGCAGTGACGCCGCCGCTCGCTCGGCCATCTCGGCCACAGCGACGGTGTCGGCCTCAGTCGCAGCGCGCACCGACGCGGTCGGCACGACGGGACTCGTCGCCACCGCGTTCCTACGCGTCGCGGAGTTGCGCGACCCGGTTCAGAATCGTCCGGCGGCCTCGGCCCGCGGCCTCATACGACCCGATGGCCGCGAGTTCCGCGGCGTTCAGGCCGGCGAGGCGTTGCACCACTTGTGACGCCGACAGGCTGTCGTAGCCGGGGATCGCGAGGCTCTGCGCGTCGTGGACCGTCACCGGCGTGCCATTTTGCGCGGACGTCGGAGCGCGGTCGCCGGACGGAGCCGCAGGAGCCGACGGCGCTGCCGGTGCGGGCTGCGGCGCGGGTGCGGACGCGGGCTTGGGGGTCGCAACAGGGCCTTGCGCCGTCTTAGGCGCCGGTCGCTCGGTGTACTGCTTGAGCCGCTTTTCCAGTTCCTGACGACCCATGCCGACGGCGAACTGGCCCATCATCTTGGCCATGTTCGCTTCCTGCTGGCCGCGGGTGACGAGCTTCGGTAGCTCTTCGCGAATCATCGCGGCGATGCCGAGCGGCGCGTACACCGCGGTTTCGATGATGCGTTCGATTGGGGACTTGTCCTCAGCCATGGCGTTCCTTAACCGTCTGTCGTGTGGACGATGAGCACGTCGCACGGTGCGTGATGCGAAACCTTGTTGGGTACGTTGCCCTTGATCGCTCGCGTGGCCTGCGTGATGCCGCGGTTGCCGGTGACGATGAGGTCGCCGCCACCGGCCTCGGCGGCCTCGATCAACGCAAGCGCAGGATCGGACGCGCCGGTCCGTACGACGACGTCTTTGACGCCGAGTTGTTTGGCCAGCGCCTTGCCCCGTTTCGCGCGGGCCTCCGCTTCGTTGACGTCGGCCGCCATCCACGCAAACTCGGAGGGCAGCTCGTTCACGTT
>JBEEFT010000202.1:0-5794 GCA_041166225.1 Actinomycetota bacterium
GGCGGCGCGCTGCTCAGTGCTGGGCTGCTGGTTCGTTGACGAACGAGTCGACCGCGCCCACGAACGCATCGGGCGCCTCGAGATGACAGGCGTGACCACAGCCGATCAACGAGGCCACGTGCGCGTCGGGCATCGCTGCGGTCATGCGTTGCGCGATGGCGCTGAACTTCTCGTCGAGGGCGCCGACCACGAGCATCGTCGGTGCGACGATCTCGTGCAGTCGGTCCCACAAGGGCTCCTGCGCGCCGGTGCCCATCAGCCTCAAGCTCGCGGCCAATCCTGCGACAGTGTTCGATCGACGCGCGTCCATCCCCGCGCTGTCGTCGGGAAGGCTGGCGAACAGCGGTTGGGCCAACCAGCGCGACAGGAACGCCTCGATGCCGTCTCGCTCGAGTTCCTCGGCCAACAAATCGTCCGATGCTTGTCGTTCGATGCGTTCGACGGCGGTTTCGATTCCGGGCGTGGCGCCGACGAGCACGAGTCGCTCAACGACGTCGGGATGGCTGAGCGCGATATGCAGCGCGAGGCGTCCACCCATCGAGTAGCCCACCCACGTGCCGGCACCGCCTTCGGCCGCGAGGAGGTCGGCGGCGGGCCACAGACCAAGGTGGGTGTCGTGATGCGATCCATGGCCGGGCGCGTCGAGCGCGACGACGTCGTGTCCGAGCGCGGTCAGGCGGTATTCGATCGCATCCCACGACGCCGCGGTTTGCGTGAAGCCGTGAACGAGGATCAGGCGGGCCACTGCGCATGACCGTACAGGCCGCGTTCTGCGCCACGATCGTGGACGAGTGGATTCGCGGCGGGTTGACCCATGCCGTGATCGCGCCCGGCAGCCGTTCGACACCGCTCGCCGTAGCGCTCGCGGCCCGCTCCGAGTTACACCTGAAGGTCGTGGTCGACGAGCGGTCGGCGGCATTCGTCGCGCTCGGTGTCGGCCTCGCCAGCGGGCGACCCGCAGTCGTGCTCACTACGAGCGGCACCGCCGCAGCCGAACTGCTGCCCGCAGTGGTCGAGGCGCACCACGGCCGGGTGCCAATGCTCGTGGCCACCGCCGACCGGCCCTGGGAGGCGATGGACGTGCGGGCACCGCAAACCGTCGACCAGACGCGCCTGTTCGAGGGGCTCACCCGATTCCGCGCCGCGCCCGGCGTGCCCGACGACGCATCGGCTGGCGCATGGCGATCGTTGGCCGCGCGGGCCTTGCTCGAAGCGCGCCATCACGTGGGTGGGCCGGGCCCCGTCCACTTGAACTTGGCGTTCCGCGAGCCGTTGCTGGCCGACGGATCGGTCGAGGCCGTACCGGGTCGCGCCGACGGCGGGCCGTGGCATCGCGTCGACACCGCGCCTGCGGGGTTGACGCCGCTCGGGCTGCGGGGGCGCCGTGGCTTGGTGGTGGCCGGCGCCGGTGCGCCACCCGTCGGCACGCTGCAGCAACTCGGATGGCCGGTGCTCGCCGATCCGCGCTCGGGGGCGCGGGTGCCGCACGAACTCACCGTGGCGTCAGCTGACGCGCTTTTGCGCGACGCACGCTTCGCCGCGGCGCACGTTCCCGATGCGGTGCTGCACGTCGGCGAGCCGTGGGCGAGTCGCGTCGTGAACGAATGGCTCACAGCGAGCGACGCCGAGCACACGGTGATCGACCCATACGGCGTGTGGCCCGACCCGTGGCGGGTGGCGGCGTGCATCGTGCGCGGAAACGTGTCGCCCCTGGCCGAGGAGCGCGCGGCGGACGGGTGGGTGCACGCGTGGACCACGGCGGAGGCCGCGGCGCAATCCGCCATCGCGTCGGCGGTGGACGACGCGAGCGCGTCGGGCATCGTGCGCCGCGTTTACGCCGACGCCGCCGACGACGCGATCGTCTTCGTGGCGTCGTCGATGCCGGTGCGCGATCTCGAATGGTTCGGGGCGCCGCGCGAGGGCGTGACGGTGCTGAGCAACCGCGGCGCAAACGGGATCGACGGTCTGGTGTCGACAGCCGCTGGCATCGCGTGGGCGGCACCGGCGCGGCCCGTCGTCGGCGTGCTCGGCGACCTCGGCTTCCTGCACGACATCGGCGGGCTGCGCGCCGCGGCCAGACACCACAATCTCGATTTCGTCGTGATCGATAACGACGGGGGAGCGATCTTCGACTTTCTGCCTCAGGCCGCCGCGCTGTCGCCGGAAACCTTCGCGCAGCTCTTCGCTACGCCACACGGCCTCGACCTTTCCGCGCACGCGGCAGCAGTTCCGGGCGTGCGCGTCGACGTGCGGCATGTCCCGCCCGGCTCCGCCGTCACCACCCACCGCGCTATTCACGCAGCGGTGGCGTCCACCCTTGCTGCGGCTTTCGCTTAGGGACGTACGAGAGCGGCCAGCAGGGCCTGGAGTTTGAGCTGGCTTTCCATGAGTTCGCTCATGGGGTCGGAACCGGCGACGATGCCGCAGCCGGCGCGCAGCACGGCGCGGGTGTCGTCGATCTCGGCGCTGCGGATGCCGACCCACCACTCGCCGTCGCCCGCGGCGTTGACCCAGCCGACCGGCCCGGCGTACCGGCCGCGGTCGAGCCGTTCGTGCTGCGCGAGCCAGCGCAGCGCCTGCATGCTCGGCTGCCCGCCAACCGCGGCGGTGGGATGTAGCGCAGCGACAAGTTCGAGCACCGATACCGGCGTGGTTTCGTCGAGCGTCCCCGTGATGCGAGTTCCGAGATGCGTGACGTTGCGCAGCGCGACGACCGACGGCCCCTCGGGCACGCTGATCGAGTCGCACCACGCGCTGAGCGCAGCAACGACGCCGTCGACGGTGAGCCGGTGCTCGGCGCGGTCCTTCTCCGACGCGAGCAGCGCGGCGCCAGCTGCCGCATCAGCGTCGGGGTCACCCACGCGCGCGGTGGTACCGGCCAACGGATACGACACCACGTCACTGCCGTGCTTGCTGATCAACAATTCCGGCGACGCGCCCACGAATCCGTCGATCGAATACGTCGTGCACGACGGATACAGGTTTTGCAGACGGCGGACGACGTCGGCGATCACAATGGGCCGATTGGCCGACACTTCGACCGCGCGCGCCAACACAACCTTTTCGAACGCACCCGCGTCGATCGCATCGGTGGCGTCGGACACGAGGTCGCACCAGTCGGAATGGCTCAGCGATGGCGTGAGGGTGAACGCGTCGGGGCCGAGCGGCGCGTAACCATCGGCGGCACCACCGGGACCCACACCGTCGGCCGCGAACCACATCTCTTCGGGCACCACCAACGACGTGCCGACTCGGGCGTTGAAAGGCAACGCGCCGATCGCGATCGCGTCGGGGCCGAACGGATGGAGCTCGCCGCGGACGAGATCGGCGATGCCGGGTCCGCCGAGTCCCGCCGGTATGTCGATGCGGGCCCGCACGCCGCGGGCGACGAATCCGCCGTCGCGGCCACCGAGTAATACGAAGTCGTCGTCGCGCAGCCCGCCGAGCAGCTTGCTCGCGTCCACTACGCGGTTCGCCTCGCGGTGATCAGTTGGGCGATGCCGCCGGTGAGCGCGCGGCGCTCGGCATCGACAAAGCCCGCCCGTTCGATCATCGCCAGCAGTTCGCCCGTCGGAGGCAGATACGCCACCGACCGCGGCAGGTACTGGTAGGCAGACGCGTCGGAGATCAGCCCGCCGATGAAGGGCACGACCCGGCCGAAGTAGATGCGGTGCCCGAAGGCGAGCACCGGGTTCGCAGGCGCTGATACTTCCAACAATGCCAGCGACCCGCCCGGCACCAGCACACGCGCCATCTCGGCGAAACAGCGGTCGAGGTCGACGAGATTTCGCAGCGCGAACCCGCAAGTTACGCCGTGCATCGACGCGGTGCCGATGGCGAGAAAACGGGCGTCGGCCTGCACCAACGGAGCGTCGGTGCGCGCGTTCGCAAGCATCCCGGCGGACAGGTCGAGCGCGACCGGCTTCATGCCGCGATGCTCGAGTTCGCGGCAGAGGTCACCGGTACCCGCCGCGATGTCGAGCACGCGCGCCGCGGGGGGCAGGCCCATCGCGTCGAGCGTCTTGCGACGCCAACCCACGTCGAGCCGGAACGTAAGCAGACGGTTCAGCAGGTCGTAGCGAGGCGCAATCGAGTCGAACATGGCGCCGACGGCGTGGACCTTTTCCTCTCCTTCAGGGAGGGGGGTCGCTACCCGAGCCATGGCTCGACACTAGGTTGCAGGTGCAGGAAACGTCACTTCGAGGGCGTTCGTCGTCGGGGATTGCTCGTGGCACACAGTATGAAACCGCGCCGAGAACGCGCATGGCTGGCGCAGGGCTCGCTGCTTCGTCGCCGGGTGTCCTACGCCGCAGTACTGCTCGTCGCGGCGGTGCTGATCGGCACCGGCATTGTTGCCACGAAGCCCGACCACAAGTCGATCGTGATCGGCAAGTACGACCCCACGACCACAAGCAGCACGCCGCCCACGGTGACAGTGCCGATTCCCGATCTCGGCGGCACGACGATCCCCGCGCCCCGACATCGCTCGGGCGGCACCCCGCTGCTCAGCGCGAACGGCCAAAAGTACGGCCCACCCATCCCGTTCCACAGCAGCATCGCCGACAAGAGCGGTCTCGTGTTCATGGTCATCGTTGGCTCCGACGCTCGCCCCGGGGAAGACCTCCACAAGACGCGCACGGATTCGCTTCACGTCGTTGCCATCGACCCTGCGATCAAGAGCGGCACGGTGATCGGAATACCGCGCGACACCTACGTCGAGATCCCCGGCCGAGGCACGCACAAGATCAACGAGGCGATGGAGCGCGGTGGTCCGCAACTCATGATGCAGACACTGCGGAACTTCACGGGTCTACCGCTCGACTACTACGTGCTCACTGCGTTTGAAGGCTTCGCGCATATCGTCGACGAGTTGGACGGCGTCGACGTCTACGTGCCGCGCGCGATGGACGACGACTTTTCGGGCGCCCACTTCGAGCAGGGTTACCACCACTTCAACGGCGAACAGGCGCTGGCCTTCAGCCGTGACCGCCACGATGTGCCCTACAGCGACTTCAGTCGTTCACTGAACCAAGGGTCGCTGATGCTGGCCGCACTGGGGAAGATGCGGTCCGAAGTCGGCGACGACGACGGGTTGCATCACTGGCTCGGCGTGCTCGCAAACGACGCGGAAATCGACATCGCCGCATCTGAACTCGATCCGCTCGCGGCGTTGGCCCGCCGTACGAGCCCTGAGCGCCTGAACAACGTGGTGATGCCGGGCAAGACCGGTTCGGCCGCCGGCGGCCAGTCGGTCGTGTACGCCACCGATGCCGCGTACGCGATGTGGGCCGACGTCAAGGACGACGCACTTCTCACCGGGTCGGCCACCGCGTCGAATCCGGGTGACGACAACGGCGATAACGGCGGCAGCGCGACGACCCAACCTGAAGACACCACGACGATTCCCGACGAGACGACCACATCGACGACGCGTGGACCGATCTTCGGCGGCGGCACGACCACCACTACGCCGGACTGACGCACGCGGCGTTCTTGTGATGTCTGGTGCGCTACAGCGCACCACATCACAGAAAACGGGTTGTGCGGGCGAGGGACGCGCAGGTGGTCGCGCTGAGTAGTTTCGCTGGATGACCTTTCCCACAACATTCGGCGTTTTCATGCCGCAGGGCTGGAAGATGGAACTGGCCGGCATCGACGGTGCCGAAGCGAAGTGGAACAAGGCCGTTGAGATTGCGGTGCTCGCCGAGCAACTCGGTTTCGACTCGCTCTGGGTGTACGACCATTTTCATAACGTGCCCGTGCCCGCGCACGAAGCGGTGTTCGAATGTTGGAC
>JBEEFT010000203.1:0-50061 GCA_041166225.1 Actinomycetota bacterium
AGAAGACGAGCGCGACGGCCTTGTTGCCGCGGAACGACGACAGCTTCACGTTGTCGCCGGTGCTCGCCTTGAGATCGAAGTCGGGCGCTTCTTGACCAATTTCTGCAGACATGGGTGCCAAGCTAACGGCAGGACTGAACATCTCGGTATCGAAATGGTCGTTCCGCGACCGATCTGATGCCGAGAAGCGGTTTACGTCGTCGGGCGTTTGCCGTTCGTCTCGGCGTTCGGCGCGGCGCGCTCGACGAGGTCGGGGATGACTTTGCCCAACTCGTTGGGGTCCCACTTGGATCCGTGGTCTTCACCGGGCCCCGCGACCCAGCCTTCGGCGACTGAGATCCGCCCGCCGGCGACGTTGAACACGCGGCCCGTAACGCCCGACGCCTCGGGGCTGCCCAACCACACCACGAGCGGGGCGATGTTCTCGGGACCGAAGGGGTTCCACTCGCCCTCCTCGATCTGCGGACGGTTCGGGTTGAGGTTCTCGGTCATGCGCGTGAGTGCGCCCGGCGCGATCGCGTTGACGGTGACGCCGTAACGGCCGAGCTCCTTCGACGCAATAATCGTGAAGCCGGCGATGCCCATCTTCGCGGCGCCGTAGTTCGCTTGGCCGACGTTGCCGTAGATGCCCGACGACGACGTGGTGTTGATGATGCGGGCGTCGTTCTCGCGACCGGCCTTGCTCTCGGCCCGCCAGAAATCGATGGCGTGACGGGTCGGGCAGAACGTGCCGCGCAGGTGCACCTTGATCACCGCGTCCCACTCGTCGACAGACATGTTCACGAGCATGCGATCGCGCAGGATGCCGGCGTTGTTCACCAGCACGTCGATGCGACCGAAGCTGTCGATCGCGGTCTGGATCAGGCGGCCGGCGCCCTCCCAGTCCGACACATCGTCGCCGTTCGCGACCGCCTCGCCGCCCATGGCCTTGATCTCGTCGACGACGGCCAGCGCCGGCCCGACGGTCGGTGTGCCGCCCCCGTCCATCTCGCCACCGAGGTCGTTGACGACCACCTTGGCGCCGGTCTCGGCGAACAGCAGCGCGTGCTCGCGCCCGATGCCACCGCCGGCGCCCGTGATCACGACCACGCGTCCTTCGTTCAAACGACTCACGTTTCATCCCTCCCTAAAAGTGCGGTGATCCTCGCGCAGATCACGCGGTGCGAGTCGAGCGCATCAAACCCGGAAGCGTCTGCGCGAGCGCCCGGGTCCAATACGGCCAGTCGTGCAACCCGGCGCCGTAGTCGTGCCACACGTGGTCGATGCCGAGGTCGTCGAGACGGGCGTGAAACGTCGTCATGGCGCGGTGCACGCCGGCCTCGATCGTGTCGAGAACGGGCCCGTCGTCGAACAGGCGGCCGTTCCCGGTGCGCAACTCCAACACGGTGTGCCGGAGGTTCTCGGCGAGGTCGACGGGGTTGTGCTCGCGGCGCGTTGGTATCGATTCGGGATAGGGGCCCCAGACGTCGCCTTTGGCGCCGCCGTTCAGCGGCGTCATCGCGTCGACGGTCTTGCCGATGCGGTCGTCGAGTATGTCGGTGGCGCCGGAGAACGCGGCGGCGAAGCCGAACAACTCCGGGTGGCGCGCTGCGTATTTCATCGCGCCGAACCCGCCCATGGACAACCCCGCGATCGTCCGCCCGGCGCGGTCGGTCCGGGTGGCGAAGGTTTCCTCGACCCACGGGCGAAGTTCGGCGAGGTGGTACGTCTCCCACTGTTGGCGCCCGATCGTGTTCTCGGCGTCGCGGACCCAGTCGGAATACCAGCCCGCCTGGCCGCAGTCAGGCATCACCACGATCAGATCTAGGCCTTCGGTGACGGATTCCGCTGCGCCCTTGTCGGTCCAACTGCGCCCGTCGTCGGCGCCGCCGTGCAACAGGTACAGAACGGGCAGACGCGTCGAGCCGTCGAAAGCGTCGGGCACCAAAATGCGGACCGGTGACGCACGGCCTAGCGCCTGCGACGCGAACTGCACCTCGTGGAGACGCTTGGTGAGCCGCTCTGACTGCATGCCGCCGCAGCTTGCACGAACTGTCCGCTTCGCGCCGCGCATGCCCACGGAATTCACATCTTCGGGGGTTTGATTTCACAGCTTCGGCCGCCACTCTGGGATTTATGACAACTCCCCGCATACCTCGTCGCGTCTTGTCGGCCGGAGCGCTCGGCTTGGCGGCGCTCGGCGGTGCCGGCGTCATGACCGTCTTGAACGCGGGCGGCGGGTCGAACCTGCCAGTGCTGAACATCGCAACAGCCGCTCCTAACGACACCACAACCACTGTGGTGAAGCCGACTTCGCCTGATGGCGCGGCCGGCGACAAGGCGGTCTGCGATCACGACGGTCCCGGCCCGCGCGACCGTGCTCCGCTCGACGACGCGACCGCGGCGAAAGTGCAGGCGGCGGCGATTGCGGCGGTGCCGAATGCGACCGTCGACAAAGCCGGCCATGACCGTGGCGATGGCTACGTGGCGATGTTGACCAAGGCCGACGGCACCACGCGAGTGCTCGTGCACGAAGACGCGAACTTCAAGGTGACCGACGTGCAAGACCCGGCGCCGATGCGCGGCGATCACGGCCCCGGCGGGCGCGGCGACCACGGCGCCAACGACGGTGACGCCGATGATGCAGGCGCAACGCCTCCGACGACCACAGCCTCGTCGTAAGCGCGTAGAGCGCTACGCGAACGTACGGACCAACTCGAGTACGTCGTCGCCGTCGGGGCCAACAGCGGTCAGCTGCGTCTGACGGGCGTTGGCCCGTTGCCCGGCCAGCAAGCACAGGTCGGCCGCAGGGCCACGAACGACGGTCGCCGCCGGCGCGCCGTCGTCGGCCGTGAAACGCCACAGGTCGCCCGACGGGCTGGTGAGCTCGAACGCCACCGTCCCGCTCATCTCACGGCCGGCGCGCGCGAACGCGTAAGGCAGAGTGCGCCAGGCCAGCCGCGCGATATGACGAAGACGTTCCGGTGCCGCAAGCTCGACGCCGAGGCCGTACGCGACGTCGTTCGTGTGAATCCACGTCTCGGCCAAGCGGGTCGTCGCGAGGGTATGCACCGACAACTGGCCGGCGACCCATTGCACGCGGTGATGAGGATCGGCGCGGCGGTACGCAGCCATCATGCGATCGACGCCGTCGCGCCACCGGTCGTAGACGTCGGCGGGCGGCGCGCCACGCTCCTTGTCGACCATCAAACCGGCGCCGTCGTCGATGTCGCTCGAGGGCCGCACGCCTTCGGTCAGCCGGTGGAGCGTTTCGTCGAACGTGCCGGTGAGACTGCCGAGCGCCATCTCATTCGTCTGCGCGAGGTGCAGCATCACGTCGGACACGGTCCAGCCGTCGCAGCGTGACGGGCGCGACCACGTGGTTTCGACGTCGGGGCGCACCAACGCGTCGAGTTCGGCTTGCTGTTCGTCGAGCCCGGCAAGGATCTCGTCCATCGGGCCAAACTACGTGAGTGACAGCTATTTACAGCCTGGCCGAGCTTGCCCGCACCCACGCCGCCGAGCGCGGCGACAAGCCTGCGATCACCTTCGAAGACCGCACCGTGACGTTCCGCGAATTGAACGAGCGATCGAACCAAGTGGCCAACGCGCTCGCGGCCGAAGGTGTCGGCACGGCCGACCGCGTCGCGATCCTCGACAAGAACAGCGTCGAGTACTTCGAGCTGCTGTTCGGCGGGGCCAAGCTGAACGCGGTCAACGTGGCGGTCAACTGGCGCCTCGCGGCGCCGGAGATTGCGCAGATCCTCGACGACTCACAGGCGAGCGTGGTCGTGGTCGGCCAGGCGTTCACTGGCGTGCTCGACGCGATCGCCAAAGACCTGTCGGCCAAGAAGATCGTGGTCGTCGGCGGACACGACGGTTACGAGGCGTACGACGAGTGGGTCGACGCGCAACCCGCTTCCGACCCGGGGGCCGAACCGGCGCCCGACGACGTGTGCTTCCAGCTCTACACCTCGGGTACTACCGGCCTGCCGAAGGGCGTGATGCTGACCAACGACAACTTGTTCAGCGTGATGGAGTCGGTGGGCGACTTCGGCATCACCGAGAACAGCGTGAACCTCGTCGCCATGCCGCTGTTCCACATCGGCGGCAGCGGCTACGCGATGGTCGGCATGTACACCGGCTGTCACTCGGTGCTGCTGCGCGAAGTCGATCCGGCCGCGATGCTGGCGCTGATCCCCGAGAAGCGGGTGTCGAACATGTTCGCGGTTCCCGCCGTGCTTCAGTTCATGTTGATGGTGTCCGGCGTGAACGACATCGACTTCTCGAGTTTGGAGACCATTTGCTACGGCGCATCTCCGATCTCTGTCGAGGTGCTCGCCGGCTCGATCAAGACGTTCGGTTCCAAGTTCGTGCAGCTTTACGGGATGACCGAGACCACCGGTGCGGTCGTCGCGCTCATGCCCGAAGACCACGACCCGGGCGGGCCCGGCGAGTACAAGCTGCGCGCCGCGGGCAAGGCGATGAAGGGCGTGGAGTTGCGCATCGTCGACCCTGACACCGACGGCGACGCCACGACGGGCGACGTCGGTGAGATCTGGGTGCGCAGCCGCCAGAACATGCGCGGCTACTGGCGCAAGGACGCCGAAACTGCGAACACGCTCACGACCGACGGCTGGGTGAAGACCGGCGACGCGGGTTACCTCGACGCCGACGGCTACCTCTATATCCACGACCGGGTGAAGGACATGATCATCTCGGGGGGCGAGAACATCTATCCGGCGGAAGTCGAGAACTGCCTGATGTCGCACCCGGGAATCGCCGACGTCGCCGCGTTCGGCGTGCCCAGCGAGAAGTGGGGCGAGTCGGTGCACGCTGCGGTGGTGAAAGCGCAAGGCGCCGAACCGACGCCCGACGACATCATCGCCTTCGCGCGCGAACGGCTCGCGCACTTCAAATGCCCGACGTCGGTCACCTACGTCGACGCGCTACCGCGGAACCCGTCAGGCAAGATCCTGCGACGGGAGCTCCGCGCCCCCTTCTGGGCCGACCGCGAGCGGAGCATTGGGTGAGTTCCGTTTGATTAGGCCGTAGAGGGAAAGGGCGATGCCGCCGAAACAGATCGCGGCGAGCGTGCGCATCCCGCCGCGCGCATGGAACGGAATCAGCGTGGCTAGCCCGGCGCCGGCAACCCAGCACAGCTGAAAGATCGTCTCGTACCGCGCGAAGGTGCGGCCGCGGATCTGTTCCGGCGCGTCACGCTGCACGAGGCTGTCGAAGGCGAGCCGCCCGGCGCTGCTGCCGAGGCCGATCGTGCCCGCGACGATTGCGGCCGTCGTGAGGGTGAAGTGCGACGCCGCGAACACTGCGGCCACCCCCATCGCAGCGAGCGCGGTGAGCAACAGCACCTGCTCGCGGAACACCCGGCGCAACGCCGGCGCGATGCTCGAGCCGAGTAGGCCGCCGAGGCCCGCCGCAGCGACCGCGACGGCGAAACCCTTCGTGCCGTCGCCCCGCGCCCGTAACACGAACGCGAGCAGGAACGTGAGGAACCCGACGCTGCCTCGGCTGGCGCCCATCGCCACGCCCGCACCGATCAAGCGCGACGTGAGCAGTGCGCGGAAGTCACCCGTGACCCGCTTGCGGCGCTCACCGCGTTCGGGCTTCGGCAATGCGAACGCGGGCACGGCCATCGCCGCGAAAACGATGGCGGCCGACCACAACGAAACCTTCGTGGAGAACGCGTGCTGCAAACCGGCCGCGATGCCCGCGCCCACCGTGGCGCCGGCGACCGAGATCACCGACAGCCACGCGTTGCCCCAAATCAGCGGCTTCTCGTCGTCGAGCGCGTTGGGCACGATTGCGCTGCGGCTAATCCCGTGGACGCGGGACAGCACAAGCAAACCGAACGCCAGCGGGTAAAGGCTGAGCCGGTTGGTGCGCGACGCAAGCGTTAGCGCGAGGCCGGCGCGGCCAACTGCGCTCACGATGATGCCGAGGCGGTAGGCGCCGCGGCGCCGGTCTAACCAGGGGCCGACGAGCGGTGACAACACCGCGAACGGCGTCATCGTCAACGCGAGGTACAGACCGACCTTGTCGCGGGCCTCGCCCACCGGCACGTTGAAGAACAGCGTGTTGGCCAGTGCGACGGCAACCATCGCGTCGCCCACGCCATGAATCGCCTGCACCACGGCGAGACGTTGAAATGCCAGCGGTGCCTTCTGAATCGAGCGCACGACGATCATCGCTTATGCCGCGATCCAGACCTCTTGAGCGCTCAGCGTCGCTGCATCGAGCGCCACGAGATCAGCGCGCAGACCCGGAAGGATCGCGCCGCGCTCGGCGCTGAGGCCGAGCAGTCGCGCCGGCGTAGTCGCGGCTGCGTGCACAACGTCGACCAGGTCGATGCCGGCTTCGCGCACCATGCGCGCGACGGCGGCGTCCATTGTGAGGCAACTGCCTGCGATCGTGCCGTCCGGTAACCGCGGCGCGCCGTCGACCATTTCGACACCGCGCTGACCGCCGGTTTCGTCGCGCCACCCCACGGCGTCGGTGACGAGGATCCAGCGGCCCCGACCTTTTGCGCGCGCGGCGGCGCGCAATGCCGCGGGGTGCACGTGCACGCCGTCGGCGATCAGCGACGGCGTGAGGCGGTCGTCGGCGAGGGCGGCGCCGAGAATGCCGGGGGCCCGGTGGTGCAGCGCGCTCATGCCGTTGAACAGGTGGGTGACGAGCCGTGCGCCGGCGTCGGCACCGGCAACGGCCTGCTCGTATGTGGCCGTCGAGTGCCCCATGCTCACGAGTACGCCGTTTGCGGCCAATTGCGCGATCGCGTCTGTGGCATTCACGAGTTCGGGGCCAAGCGTCACCACCTTCACTATCGGCGGCAACGACGCCAGCCATTCGAGGTCGAGCGGAATTGTCCACGCCGGGTTGTGCGCTCCGTGCGCGCCGCCGAGGAACGGGCCTTCGAGGTGCGCGCCGAGGATCGCTGGACGGTCGGGAGCCGGGGCCCGGAGGGCGGCTGCGGTGATCTCACGCAGCGGTGCCGCGAATGCGTCGAGCGGCGCAGTCACCAGTGTCGGGCACCACGCCGTGACCCCTTGGGCGACGAGCAGCGCGTCGAGCCGGTCCCACGCGGCACCGGTAGCCGACGCGACGTGGACGTCGTCGTGACCGTTCACCTGCACGTCAACAAATCCGGGGCACAGCACGCGTTCGGGAGCAACGCCCGCAGTGGCGCGGACGTCGACGATCACACCGTCGTCGAAGGTGACCTCTCCCGGCGTGAGCACCGCGTCGGGCGTGACAACCGCTGACGCGCGGATTGTTTGCGACGGGCCCACCCGCTGAGGTTAGGACTCGCGACGTCGTCGCAGGTTTAGGCGGTCTTCGACCAGTCGCCGCTCGGCCCGCCGGTCGTGCGCTCGGGCGCGCAGCAGGTCGGCGTGGGTGCAGACGCCGACGAGTTCGCCGCCGTCGACCACGGGCACTTCGGCAATGTCGTTGTCGAGCAACACGTCGAGCGCCGTGATCGCGCGGTCCAACGACGTGACAACGGGTCCGTCGAGTCGGGGGTGGGTGCCGTTCGCCTGGCTCATGATCTCGGCGACCGTGGTCGTGACGAGTGGGTCGACGCCGTAAAAGCGCCCGACGCGAACGCCGCGACGGTGCAACTTCTCCGTCATGATCGAATGCTCGCTTAGTGCGTTGAACACCAAGTCGGCGAGTGCGACTGCGAGCATGAGCGGGACCACCACGTTGTAGTTCCGCGTGAGCTCGAAGACGAAGACGATCGACGTGAAGGTTGCACGCGTCGCGGCGCCGAACGTGGCCGCCATGGCGACGACTGCGAACGCTCCCAACGCGATGGCGGGCCCGGGAAGAACATGGTTGATTCCGTTACCGGCGAGCGCGCCAAACGACGCGCTGATGAGCAGGATCGGCGCAAGCGTGCCACCACTGGTTCCCGAGCCGAGCGCAAACCACCAAGACACCAATTTCACCAGTCCGAGCACGGCGACGGTGCCCAAGGTGAGACGGTTGGTGAGCACGTCACCAATCGCGTCGTAACCGACGCCGAGAGCGCGAGGCGCCAACGATCCGACGGCCACGAACAACACCGCGCCGATCATCGGGTGCCAGAACTCCGACACCGGCAAGCGCCGATACGCCGTCTCGACGAGGAACAGGCCCTTCACCACGACCGCAGCGAGCACGCCGCACGCGAGGCCGAGCAAAGCGAACGCGGGCAGGGACCCCAGCCCGGGGTAGTGGTAGGCGGGCACGTGAAACAGCGGCCCCGTCCCGATGATCGCCGTGTGCACGGCTCCGGCGACGCAGGTCGCCACGATCAACGGCAACAGCGAGCGGGCCGAGAACTCGAACAGCAACAACTCGACCGCGAGCATCACCGACGCGAGTGGGGCGCCGAATGTCGCGGCCATCCCCGCCGCTGCGCCGCAGGCAAGAAGGATCTTGCGTTCCGCGGCCGACACGTGGATCACCTGTCCGAGAAGAGATCCGAGCGCGCCCCCCGTCACGATGATGGGGCCTTCTGCGCCGAAGGGCGCGCTCGTCCCGATAGCAATTGCCGCGCTGATGGGTTTGGCAACCGCCGTCTGGGGCGAAATGCGGCTGCGTTTGGTCAGCACAACTTCCATCGCTTCGGGAATTCCATGACCGCGGATCACCGGGGCCCACTTCGCGAGCAGGCTCACGATCAACGCACCCAGTACCGCGACGACGAACAGACGCGGGCTTGTATGCAGATGACGGAACGTCGGCGGGTTTACGCCGAGGTGGCCGAACACCGCCGCGTTGGTAATGAACCGGATCAGGTGCAACAGCACCCACGCCGCTCCGCCGCCCGCGAACCCCAATAACGCCCCGCTGCCGGTGAGCAGCAGCAGGCGGTCGAGGGGCGTGCGCCAGCTGGTCATCGCACGATAATATCGTGTCACGATATGAATTTGTCCAATGAGGACTTCGTGCGGCTGCTCACGTTCCGCGACGGGTTGCGCCGGTTCCTGAGCTGGAGCGAGACCGAGGCCCGCGCCGCGGGCGTTACACCGGCGCAGCACCAGCTGCTCCTCGCTATTCGCGGGCACGGGTCGTCACCCAAGGTCGGCGACCTGGGCGAGCACCTGATGCTGCGGCACCACAGCGTCGTTGAGTTGATCGACCGCGCCGAGGCTGCGGGGCTCGTGCGTCGAGTCGCCGACGTCGCCGACCACCGCATGGTTCGGGTCGAGCTACGCCCGAAGGGGCTGCGCGTCCTCGAGAAGTTGTCGGCCGCGCACCTCGAAGAGTTGTCGCGGCTGGTGCCGTCGCTCGCTGAGTTGTGGAGCGGGCTGCCCTCAGGCTGAGGCAGGCTCGCGCAAGTCGATCGCGACCATGAGCACGAGCGCGATCACCGCACCAACCACGAGCACCGTGCTTACCGACGTGTGGTCGGCGAGCCAGCCGCCCGCGAGCAGGCCGATCGGCACGGTGCCGCCGAAGCCCATGATCCACAGCGACATCACTCGGCCCCGCACGACATGGTCGAGGTGCTCCTGCAATACCGTCGATAGCGACGTGAGCATCGAGAAATAGAACAGCCCCACCAGGAACACCATCGGGTACGCAGGGCCCGGGCTACGCAGCGCGGCGAGCACCGCCAGCGACACGGCGAACAGCGGCAACGAGAACCGCACCACCCGCGCCTTCGAATACGGCACCAATACCGTGCCGACTGCGACTGCTCCCAGCGCGGCGCCCGAGCCGAAGCACGCGAACAAGAAGCCGTAGCTGAAGCTGGTGACGTCGATGCCGAGGTTTGCGCCCGCGATCACCGGCAGCAACCCGATGAAGGGAAGGCAGAAGAACGAGAACGTCGTAACCATGATCAAGCAGCGCCCGACCAAGCGGTCTTCGCGCGCCACGCGAAAGCCACCGAGGACACGCCGCACCCCGGTCTCACTGCGATCGGGATAGGGACGCGGGATCGTGACCATGAGCAGCGTGGCGATGGCGAACAGGTAGGTGAAGCCGTTCACCGTGAACACGCCCCACGCGTGAATCTTGGGCAGGATCAGGCCGCCGATCACCGGGCCGATAACGCGCGACAGGTTCAGCTGCACGCTCTGCAGCGACACCGCGCCGGCGAGGTCTTCCATGCCGACGAGTTGGGGCAGCACCGCCGACAGCGTCGGCGCTGACAATGCGTTTCCGATGCCGATGCCCAGCACGCAGAAGAACAGGGCGGTGTGCGACGGGTGTGATTGTGCGGCGACTGTCGCGAGCACGAACGACAAGACCATCTGCTCGGCTTGGCCGGCCACCAGCAAGAGACGCCGGTCGATCGAGTCGGCCAGCAAACCGCCCACCAACGACAACGCCAGCAACGGCCCCAGTTGCGCGAAGCCGAGCAGCGCGACGAATCCCGACGACTTCGTCAGCTTGAACGCAAGCGCGCCGAGCGCGGCGTTTTGCATCCACGTGCCGATGTTCGAGGCAAGCGATCCTGACCACACCAACCGGAAGTCGCGGTGGGCGAGTGCGGCACGCGCACTGCCGCGCCGGTAGGGGTGATCGCCCTCGAGCGTTGCCTCCTCGGCGTCTTCGAGGTTGGGGACTTCTTCCGACACGGGTCACGACGGTAGACGTACTGTCCGAACCCATGGACATCGTGAGCGAGACGGACAAGGGCGGCGGACTGATCGAGCGTCGCTTCGACCTCAAGGTCGGCGACGAGGTGGTGCCCGGTGTGGTGTGGACGCCGGCCGGAGCGTCGGGGTCGCGGCCCAAGGTGTTGTTCGGCCACGGCGGCACGCAGCACAAGAAGGTTGCGCACATCCCGTCGTTCGCGCGCCGTCTCGCCGCGCAGGGTTGGGCGTCGGTCGCGATCGACGCGCCCGACCACGGCGACCGCGTCCCGGCCGACGAGCGCGCGCTCGACCCGATGGCGCGCTTCGAGAAGGTGCGCGAGCGGATGAACGCGCTCACGGGCGAAGAGCGCAAGACGCGAGCGCAGATGGCGGTGGCCGAGTGGCAGGCCACGATCGACGCGGTGCAGGAACTCGACGAGGTCGGTGACGGGCCCACGGGTTACTGGGGAGTGTCGATGGGCACGATGTTCGGCGTGCCACTGCTCGCAGTGGAAAAGCGCGTCAACTGCGCGGTGCTGGGCTTGATGGGCGGCGGCCTCGGCGGCGGCCGTCGCTACCTGGAAGCCGCAGCCCAGATCACCATTCCGCTGCAGTTCATGCTGCAACAGGGCGACGAGTTGGTGTCGGTCGACTCCGGCCTCGAGCTTTACGACGCTTTCGGCTCGCAGGAGAAGATGCTGGCGCTGAACCCCGGCGCCCACGCCGCGGTGCCGCCGTACATGTTCGATATCAACCAGCAGTTCTTCACCCGGCACCTGGGCGGATAACGGCGTCTTCCCACCACGCGAGCTCGTCGGGGTCGCCGACCGCTTTCTCCCAACCGAACGTCGCCATCATCCCGAGCAGGCACAGTTCCAGCTGCCGGTCGAACCATCCCGTTGTGTCCACGCCGCGCGCCTCGAGGCCGGCGCGATAGCGCGCGATCGACTCTTCTTTGGAACGCGGGAGGCGGGCCCGGTTCAACGCGAGGTACCAGCACAGGTCCCAGCACCCGGGGGCCGCACCGGCGTAAGCCCAGTCGAGCACCACCGTGCGACCACTATCGCTGTGGTGGCCGAGGTTGCCCATTTTCCAGTCGCCGGCGATAAACGTGAGCGGCAGCGCGCGCAACTCGTCGGCGAGCTGCGACGGGTTGGCCCGCACCGGCGCCACTGCGCGCCACAGTGCGGGCGCCCGCTCCGGCAGTAGTGCCCATCCCTGCTCGGCAACCTTGATCGGCATCGGCGGTTCCGCGCGTTGCATCTCGCGGGCGACGTTGTCGTCTGAGAAGAACCCGAGGCGCGACTCGATCGACGCGAGGCCGACGTCGTCTTTCCATCCCCAGTATGCGGCGTGAAACGCCGCCATGTGATCTATGAACGAGTCGTGCACGTCGACCGCAATCGGCGCGTCGCCTTCGGGGATGAGGCTCGCGCTGACGTCGCGCATGAGCATCGCCAACCGCGGCACGGCTGACGACTCGTCGAGCGCCATTGCGACGATCGCGTGATCGATCTCAGGTGGTGCTCGGTGGTACAGCGCCGCTGTCCACGCTTTGTACTCCCAGTTGTCGATGTTGCCTGTGCAGCGCATGATCCAGTCGCCGTCGTAGGACAGCACCTTCAAGAAATGCGGCTCGCCGTCGATACGCAACGACTCGAAGCTCGCGCCGCTCTTCCCGTCGTCGGGGTGCAACTCCACACGATCGGTTGCGCCCGCAATCAAGGCATCCACAGTCGACGCGACACGCGGTGTCAGCGGCGACGCCACGGGCTTACCTGAACCCGAGTCCGCCGCTGGCCACGACGGCCTTCGACATCGGCCGGCACAGCAGGCGAAGCCGGTCACAACCGTCTTCGCCGATCGGGGCGTACGCGACGGCGGCACCGGCATCGGTTTCGTCTTCGACCCACTGCCGTGATGCCCGGCCCTTGTCGGTGAACGCGCCGTCGGCATCGAGGTGACCCTTCGCGCGCAACGAGTCGACGGCGGCCGCCCAGCCGTCGTCGGACCAGGCGCGGCTGCTCTGCAGCACGGTGGAAGCGATCTCGCCCGACGCCGCGTGCGTGACCAGCGCTTCACACCCGTCGATCCCGGCCACCGTCATCGCGGCGATGTGGATGTCGCCGCGGAACTCGCGTAGCAGCGACTGGGCGTGCCACAGCACGAGCAACGGGTCTTCGGGCCACGGCAATGACGCGTGACCACCGAACAGCGGCTTGCCCCACAGGTGCTGCGTCGCGTGGTCTGCGGCCGCGCGCGCCAGCGTCGCGGCCTCCTCGACGTGGGCGCCTTCGGCCAGGTCACCGAGCGTGCGCCGCAGCATCGCGCCCGCCGCCTCGAGGCGCGCCGCCAGCAGTTGCGCAGGCGACGCGATGTCCCACACGCCGTCCATAGCGCCGCGCACCAGGCCCGGTTCGAAATTGAAGAATGTCGCGATCACGACGTCGGCGGGCACGGCGCCCATCGGTGCCGAGCGCGATGCGAAGTAGCCCGAGCGACCGGTGACGCCGAGCGCGGCGTACGCGTCGGTGGCTTCGGGCGCGAAGTAGATGAGGCCGTGGATGGGTTCGAGCGTGCGCCACGTCTTGCGCGCGGTGAGCGGGCTGACCGTCATCACGCGGGCCTAGCTCGCTACGTGCTCGTTGAGGAACGACAGCGTGCGGGCCCAAGCGGGGCGCGCCGCATCGGGCCGGTACGACGATCGGGTGTCGTTGAAGAACGCGTGCGGCGCGTCGGGGTACACCACTGCTTCGTACGACTTGGCCGCCGCGTCGGCAGCGTTCTGAAAATCGGCGATGGTGTTGACGAGACGCGTGTCCTGCTCACCGTGGAGGCACAGCACCGCGCAGTGGAGGTTCGCGATCTGTTCTGCGGTCGGCGCCGCACCGTAGAAGCCCACGGCGCCGCGCAGGTTTGGCTCGTCGCAGGCGAGACGCGCCGCCATGCCGCCGCCCATGCAAAATCCGATCGCGCCCACGCGGCCGTCGCACTCGTCGCGATTGCGCACCCACTCGACGACGCCGCGCAACTCGCCGATGAACGTCTCCATGTTGGCGAACTGACTGAACAGCGTCGTCATCGTCTCGCTCACTGTGGCGGCCTCGGCATCGGGCAGCTTCGCGAGCGCGGCGGCGCGTGCGTCGTTGTCTTGCCACGCGCCGGGCGGCATCGTGTCCATGAAGGTCTTGAGCGCTTCGACGCGCTCGGCGCCGATCGCTTCGGGCCGCTCGCCGCCAATGGAGTAGAGGTCGGGCGACACTGCGACGTAGCCGGCGCTTGCGATGCGGTCGGCCACGTCGCTGATGTGTTCGTCGACGCCCCAAATCTCTTGCAGCACCAGCACCGCGGGCAGCGGGCCCGTCGCCGCTGACGAACGACTCGTGTACACGTGCATCGGCCCGGTCACCCCGTCGACCGTCTCCCAACCATTGGTCAATTTCATGGCCGCAACGTACGGGAAACATCCGAACCCGGTGTCTTGCTAGTTACTGACAGCGTTTTGCTAGCAAAGGTTTGCGGGGGTGCGCGCGGGGGTACGTCTTGGGTGTCCCCAGACCCAAGGAGTGAGCGAATGCAGGTCGGAACGGTTGATCTGAACAAGTTGCGCGGCATCGGCGACAAGGTGGTGGGCCTCGGCAAGGAGTCCATCGGCGTCCTCGTCGGCAACGAAGGCTGGCAGAAGGAAGGCGAGGCCCAGCAGGAGCGTGCCTCGGCCGAGATGAAGGCACTGCGCGAAGAGCTGCGGGCCCAAAAGGAAGACGCCAAGGCCGATGCGGCCACGAAGCGTGAAGCCATGGCCCAGCGGGCCAAGGGTTAGGAGACCGACATGGGAATCGGTGAGTCGATCAAGGGCAAGGTCAAGGAAGCCGCAGGCGACCTGACCGACAACGCAGACCTGAAGGAAGAAGGCGTCGCGCAGCAGGAGAAGGGCGAGGCCGAAACCGAAGCCACCAAGGCGCGTGCCGAGGCCAAGGCCCACGAGGCCGAAGCCAAGGAAAAGGAAATCGAGCAGCGCAGCGCCGAGGCGTCGAAGTAGGTCGAAGTATTAGCTGTCGATCTTCGACAGCCACTCAGGAAGTGACGGGGACTCGGCGCCAATTGTGGTCGAGTCCCCGTGTCCTGTGTTGACGACAGTTTCCGTCGGCAACGTCAACAGACGGTCGCGGATGCTGGCCACGATGGTGGGGTAGTCGCTGAACGACCGGCCCGTCGCCCCCGGACCACCGTTGAACAACGTGTCGCCGGTGAACACCACGCCCGCCTCGGCGTCGTAGAAGCAGCACCCGCCCGGCGAATGTCCCGGGGTGTGCAGCACCCGCAGCGTCACACCGCCGGCGTGAATTTCGTCGCCGTCCTGCAATGCGTCGTCGGGCACGCGCTCGTACACCTGATGCCAGAGTTGGAGGTCGGCCGGGTGCATGAAGACGGGAGCGCCGACTGCTTTCGCCAACGCGTCGGCCGCGTTGATGTGGTCGTTGTGGCCGTGCGTGGCGATGATCGCCTTCACGCGGCGACCTCGTACCGCGTCGACGATGGGCTGATGGTCGTGCGCGGCGTCGAGGATCATCACCTCGTCCTCGTTGCCGACGATCCAGATGTTGTTGTCGACCTCCCACTCGCCGCCGTCGAGGGCGAAGATGCCCGACGTGATCACGCGCTCGATCACGGCTTCAGCCCACCCTGCGTGAACGACACCACCGAGCGCAGCACTTCGCCGCGGTGCATTTTCTCGAACGCCGCTTCTACGCCCTCGAGCGGTATGACCTCGCTTACGAAGGCGTCGAGGTCGAGCCTGCCCTGGAGGTACAGGTCGATCAGCAGCGGGAAGTCGCGCTCGGGCAGGCAGTCGCCGTACCAGCTCGGACGCAGCTGACCGCCCCGACCGAAGAAGTCGATCATCGGGATGTCGATGCGCATGTCCGGGGTGGGCACGCCGACCTGCACCACGGTGCCGGCCAGATCGCGGGCGTAAAACGCCTGCTCGAACACCTTCGGATTGCCGACGGCTTCGATGCACACGTCAGCGCCGTTGCCGTTGGTCAACGCTTGGATCGCCGCGACGGGATCCTGCGCGCTTGCGTCGACGGTGTGCGTCGCGCCGAGGGTTATAGCAAGGTCGAGTTTTCGCGCGTCGAGGTCGACACCGATGATCGTGGTCGCGCCGGCAAGGCGTGCGCCGGCGATCGCCGCGATGCCCACGCCGCCGCAACCGAACACCGCGACGCTGTCGCCGTAGGCAACCTCGCCGGTCAACATCGCAGCGCCGAGTCCCGCCATCACCCCGCACCCGAGCAGGCCGGCCGCTTCCGGGCGAGCCGCCGGATTCACCTTCGTGCACTGCCCCGCGGCTACGAGCGTCTTGTCGGCAAACGCACCGATGCCGAGCGCGGGCGACAACTCGGTGCCGTCTATCAACGTCATCTTCTGCGTCGCGTTGAATGTGTTGAAGCAGTGGTGCGCCTTGCCCTTCTTGCACGAGCGGCACTCACCGCAAACCGCGCGCCAGTTCAGAATTACGTAGTCGCCGGGCACGAGACTCGTGACGTCGGGGCCAACCGCTTCGACCGTGCCGGCCGCTTCGTGGCCGAGCAAGAACGGGAAGTCGTCGTTGATGCCGCCCTCGCGGTAGTGCAGGTCGGTGTGGCACACGCCGCACGCCAACACGTTCACCACGGCCTCACCGGGCCCGGGGTCGGGCACCACGATCGTCTCGATGGTGACGGGTTCTCCCTTGACTCTGGCGACCACGCCACGCACTTCGTAACTCATGGGCCCAGCCTCGCAGACCCACAGAAGCGACTTTGGGCGCACCGTTGACCCCGTCCGTCGGCAACACGCCCAAAGTCGGAGAGGACAGAGGCGCGCTACTGGCATTGGGAATCATTCTCAATCTAGGATGTGGAGATGAAGGGAGTCGTGGCGATGGTTTGTCTGCTCGCCAGTCTCGGGCTGGGTGCGTGTAAAGCCGACTCGCACGCAGGGCGGGCCTTCTCGGTGGTCACCACTACGACCCAGCTGACCGAGTGGGCGAAGGTGATCGGAGGCGAGAGGGTCACCGTGCACGGGTTGCTGAAGCCCAACGTCGACCCCCACGACTACGAGCCGACCGCAGCTGACGTCAAGAACATCGCCGACGCGGACGTCATCGTGAAGAACGGCCTCGGGCTCGAGTCGTGGTTGAACGCCACGCTGAAGAACGCCGGCTCGAAAGCCGTGGTTGTCGACGCCAGCGAGAACGTGGTGGCGCAAAAGGCCGACGGCACACCCGCAGAAGGCGGGGCCGGGGCCGACCCCCACATCTGGCAGAACCCGCTGTGGGCGAAGGTGATGTTTCACAACATGGCGTTGACACTCGAGCGTCAGGACAAGCAGAACGCGAACATCTACGCAAACAACGCTGCGGCCTACGAAGCCAAGCTCGTTGCTCTCGACGCAGACGTCACGAAACAGCTCACCGCGCTTACCAACCGCAACATCGTCACCGACCATGCCGCGTTCGGTTACTACTGCTCGCACTACCGGTTGACGGTCGTGGGCACCGTGATACCTGGCTTCGACACGCAAGCCGCGCTGTCGGCCAAAGACGTCACGGCGTTAGTGGCCAAGATCAAGAAGCTGGGTGTCAAAGCGATCTTCACCGAGAAGGGATCGCCATCGAAGACGGCCGAGACCATCGGCGCCGAAGCAGGGGTGAAGGTCGTCTCGGGCGGCGACGCGTTGTACGCCGATTCGCTCGGCGGCAAGGGTTCCGACGGCGCGACATACATCGGCGCGATCCGTCACAACACGAAGGTGTTCGTTGACAACCTCGCGTGACCCGGCGCTGGTGCTCGACGACGCGTCGGCGTCGTTCGGCGCCACCACCGCGTTGGCCGGCATAACCGGCACCGTGCCCCGCGGCGGGTCCGTTGCGCTGATCGGGCCCAACGGCGCCGGTAAGACCACGCTGATTCGGGCGATCATCGGCGCAGTGCCGCTGGCCCGCGGGCGAATCGATGTGTTGGGAACCACGCCGAAACGGGCGCGGGGACGGGTGGCCTACGTCCCCCAGGCCGACACGCTCGACGCGCAGTTCCCGATCGACGCGCTCGGCGTGGTGTTGATGGGTCGGTACCGGCGCATCGGCTGTCTTCGCCGCCCGGGGACCGGCGATCGCGCCGCGGCGCGCGACGCGCTCGATCGGGTTGGTCTCGCGGATCGCGCCGGCGTGCGTTTCGGCGGGCTGTCGGGCGGCCAACGCCAGCGCGTGCTGCTGGCCCGTGCCATCGCGCAAGAAGCCGAACTGTTGTTGTTGGACGAACCTTTCAACGGCGTCGACAGCCGCACCACCGACTTGGTCGTCGACGTGCTCGCCCAACTCCGCGCCACCGGCGTCGCGGTAGTGATGTCGACCCACGATCTCGCCGTCGCGCACCTCACCTGTGACGACGCGTGCCTGCTGAACACGCACCAAGTGGCGTTCGGTCCGATCCGCGACACGTTGACGCCTGCGCGTCTGCAAAGCGCGTACGGCCACGGCGCGGTGGTGCTCGCCGACGGCGCGACCTTCGTTTCGACTCGGTGATGTTCCGCGTTTTCGTGGAGCCCTATCAATCGGGGTTCATGCTGCGCGCGCTGGTTGAGGTCGTCTTGCTCGGAGTCCTCGGCGCAGCGGTTGGGGTGCACGTGCTGCTGCGCAAGCTGACCTTTCTGACCGACGCGTTACAGCACACGGTGTTCCCAGGCATCGCGATCGCATTCGCGTTGCAGGCGTCGGTGCTGTTGGGCGCGCTCGTTGCCGCGGCGATCACGGTTGTGATGTTGGTGGTGCTCACACGCGACGAACGCGTCCACGCCGACGCCGCCCTTGCAGTTATGACGGTGGGCTTCTTCGCGCTCGGCGTCGCGGTTGTTTCGCATCGCAGTGGTTACGCGTCGGACCTCAACCAACTGTTGTTCGGCCGGATCCTCGGCGTGGACGCGAGAGAAGTCGTGGAGACCGCGGTAATCGCTGCGGGCGTAATCACTGCGCTCGTCGTACTGCACAAGGAACTTGTGTTGATGGCGTTCGATCGCGTGCACGCAACCGCGCTCGGGTACTCGCTGTCCGCGTTCGACTTGCTGCTCGACGCCGCGGTAGCGCTCACGGTTGTAGCTGCGGTGCGCGCTGTGGGCAGCGTGCTCGTGGTCGCCTTCGTGATCACTCCAGTGGCCACCGCGCGGCTCGTCACCGGTTCGGTCGCGGGCGCAGCCATCGTTGGCGCGGCTATCGCCGCGGTCGTCGGCTGGATCGCGTTGTCCGTGAGTTACGAAGCGGCGGTCAATCACGACGTGCGCCTCGCGCCGGGCGCGACCGTGGTGGTCGCGTTCGTGGCGGTGTTCGCCGTAGTGGCCGGAGCGGTCGCCTGGCGCGAACGCCAGAGGAGCGTCGCCGCGTGAGCGCCCTCGTAGACAGCCTGCACTCGCCGTTGTTCCGTCGTGCTCTAGCCGAGGCCCTCCTCGTCGGCGTTATTGCAGGTGTGGTTGGTGTGCACGTGGCGTTGCGCCGCATGTCGTTCTTCGTGGTTGCCCTGAGCCACGGCACGTTCCCCGGCGTAGTCGCCGCATCGCTCATTGGCGTGAGCCTGTTCCTCGGAGGCCTCACGGCGGCTGCGTTGATGATCCTCGCTGTCGTAGTCGTCAGCCGGACGCGTGCGGTCGACGACTCGAGCGCGATCGGCGTCGTTCTCGCCGGCGCGTTCGCCGTCGGCGTATTGATGCTGTCCGCCCAGCCCGGGCAGTCCCGCGATCTCACCGCGTTCCTTGTGGGTGAGGTGCTCGGCGTGACGACCGCCGATGTCGTCCGCACCGCGATTGTCGGCGTCGTCTTGTTGACGACGCTCGCGCTGTTGCGCAAGGAATTGATCGGCTCCGCTTTCGACCGCGCCGGTTTCGGGGCGCTCGGCTACTCGACGGCGATGCTCGACGTCGTCGCGATGGCGGCGGTCGCAGTTGCGCTGGTGACGGCGATCCCCGCCGTCGGCACGATCCTCGCCGTGGCACTTCTGACGGTGCCGGCGCTGGCGGCGCGCCAGTGCACCGATCGCTTGGCGGTGTTGGGTCCGCTGGCCGGCGCGATCGGCGGCGGCAGCGCAATCGCTGGACTGGCGGCGTCGTCCGTCTTCGGCATCGCCGCGGGCGCCGCCATTGCGTTGGCGGCTGTAGCCGCGTTCGGTGTTTGTTTCGTCGCACGCCGTGTCGTCGCCTGACCACTTCCCAGAGCGGCCACAGCAGGCTCACAGAAATCAGGGCCACACTTGAGCCTCATGAGTGATCGCCTGTCCCGTGTGTTGGTGGTTGACGACGAGGAGAACATCACGTTCCTGCTCGACTCAGCCCTGCGCCACTTCGGGTTCGACGTGCGGGTCGAGCGCAACGGTCGCGATGCGATCGCGGCCGTCGACGCGTTCAATCCCGACGTCGTGCTGCTCGACGTGATGTTGCCCGACCTCGACGGCTTCGAGATCGTGCGCCGCTTGCGCCTCGACGGGGCCAAGGTTCCCGTGCTGTTTCTCACCGCCCGTGACGCGACGGAAGACAAGGTTCGCGGGCTCACGCTCGGCGGCGACGACTACGTCACCAAGCCATTCAGTCTTGAAGAAGTGGTCGCTCGGATCCAAGTGATCCTGCGCCGTCAGGGCGCGACCACCAGTTCGGCCCAGCTGAGCTTTGCCGATCTCGAGTTGGACGACGACGCGCACGTAGTGCGCCGCGCCGGACAGGTGATCGAGTTGTCGCCCACCGAATACAACCTGTTGCGCTTCCTGTTGGTGAACGCGGGCCGTGTGTTGTCGCGTAACCAGATCCTCGACCACGTGTGGCAGTACGACTTCGGTGGTCACGCAACGGTGGTCGAGACCTACATCTCGTACCTGCGCAAGAAAATCGACAAGCTCGGCCCGCCGCTGATCCAGACGGTGCGGGGCGTGGGTTACTCCTTGCGCCTCGCCGCGTAGAAACCACCGCGCATGTCACTGCGTCGTCGAGTCATCATCGCCTTCATCGCTGTCGCGGCGGTGCTCGTGATCAGCAACCTGGCGATCTCCTCGACGCTCGGCACGTTCCTCGTGAACCGTGTCGACAACCAACTCGTCACCGCGGGAGGGCCCCTGGGCGACCGACCGGGTGACCCCCACGGCGGCGACGAGCAGAACGAGGCGGTTAGCGAGTACTTCCAGGCCGTCGGCGACCTCGACACGGGCACGATCAACGCGTTCGGGGGCACCTACGACCCCGTGCACCGTCCGCCGCCGAAGCTCGCGATCAAGGTGGTCAACGCGCACCTGACCTCGCCCGGGCAAGACATCAAACCGTTCACGACCGGTGCCACATCGGGCAGTGGCCAATGGCGAGTGGTCGCGATCGCGAACCGATTCGATGGCCGCATCAGCCTGCTCGGCATCAGCCTCGACGGCGTGCACGACACGCTCAGCCACGCCCGCAACATCCAGATCGCAGGCACGCTGGCGGTGCTTGCTGCCCTGGCCTTCGTGTCGTGGTGGATGATCCGTCTAGGCGTGCACCCGATCGCGTCGATGGCGGCGACGGCGGAGAAGATCACCGGCGGCGACCTGTCGCTGCGCGTCGACCATCCCGACGAGCGCACCGAGGCCGGCAAGCTCGGCGCCTCACTCAACGCAATGCTCGACCGCATCCAAGATGCGTTCCGCGCCCGGGAAGAGTCCGAAGCCAAGGTACGGCGCTTCGCCGCCGACGCTTCCCACGAACTGCGCACGCCGCTCACGTCGATCCGCGGCTACGCCGAGCTGTACCGCGCCGGGGGGTTGAACGACCAAGCGCAGATGACCGACGCCATGCGCCGCGTCGAGTCCGAAGCACAGCGCATGGGCATCCTCGTCGAAGACCTATTGCAACTGGCCCGCCTCGACCAGGAACAGGCGAACGATCGCGGCTACGTCGACCTCGCTGACATCGCGTCCGACGCGGTTGCCGATGCGCGCGCCGTCGAACCCGACCGGCCGATCGACCTCAGCGTGGTGCCCGCAGTGGTCCACGCCGACGAGGCGGCGCTAAGGCAAGTGGTGGCGAACCTGTTGGCGAATGTGCGCGCGCACACGCCCGAGCACACCCCCGCTGTGGTGACCGTGCGCGTGCACGATCACACCGCAGAGCTGGCCGTAGCCGACGAAGGCCCGGGGCTACCCGAACACGCCGCCGCGCACGTCTTCGAACGCTTCTACCGCGCTGACGAATCACGGGCCCACGGGGGCAGCGGCCTCGGTCTCGCGATCGTCGACTCGATCGCACGCGCCCACGGTGGCCAAGCCACGGTGTCGTCGGCTGAGGGCGAAGGCGCCCGTTTCGCAGTAACGCTGCCGCTTGCAGCAACCTCGTAAACGCCTCACAGCCACCCCACAGATCCCGGGCACACGATGACGACCATGGACACGCTGCTCGACGAAGGAAACGCCGGCGACTCTCCCCGCGTCGTTCCGCCCGTTGCCCCCGAGCGCAGCGACGAACAAACGCCGATCGTGACCGCGTCACCCCCTTCCTCCCCGAAGTGGCCCCAGCGCGCGGTCGCCCTCGTCGCAGTAGCGGTCCTGTCCGGTGGCACCGCGGCCGTAGCGACTCATGCGCTCGACGGCCGCGGCGCCACCACCACATTCGGCGCCACCGCCGCGCCCGCCTCGGCGGCCCGCGCTCTCGCGCTGTCGGGTAAGAAGCTCGACGTTGCCGGAGTCGTCGCGGCAGTCGGTCCGTCGGTGGTCACGATTCAATCCGAAATCAGCCAAGGCGGGCCGTTCGGCGGTACCGCAGAAGCGGCCGGCACCGGCGTGATCATCAGCGCGGAGGGCGAAGTGATGACAAACGCGCACGTGGTCGAGGGCGCGACTTCAGTGAAGATCACGCTCGCCGGCGAGTCGCAGGCCCGCACCGCGAACGTGGTCGGAGCCGACGCCGACGCCGACCTCGCGCTCCTGAAGATTCCGAACGTAAGCGGACTGCCCGCGGCCACCCTCGGCAAGTCTGCTGACGTCCACGTCGGCGACGACGTCGTGGCGATCGGCAACGCCTTGGCGTTGCGCGGCGGCCCCACCGTCACCCGCGGCATCGTGTCCGCGCTCGACCGGTCGCTCGACACGGGCAGCGCCACGATGACCGGCCTGATTCAGACCGACGCGTCGATCAGCTCGGGCAACTCCGGCGGTCCGCTCGTCGACGCCACCGGCAAGGTGATCGGCATCAACAGCGCGGTCGCCGCGAGCGGCCAAGGCTCGTCGGCTGAGAACATCGGTTTTGCTATCGCCATCGACAACGCAACGCCTGTGCTCGATCGCCTGCGCACTCACACCGCGGCCGCCGCTTCGGGTTACCTCGGCGTGCGCACGACCGACCCCACCGACGGCAGCCGCGGCGCCGCAGTCGCCAGCGTCGAGTCGGGCTCGGCAGCAGAGAAAGCGGGACTCACGGCGGGCGACCTCATCACGGCCATCGACGGCAAGACGGTCGACGGCGCTGCCGCGCTTGGCGCCGCGATCCGCGCGCACACGCCGGGGACGCCGGTCCGCATCACGTTCATCCGCGGCAGCCAGACTCATACCGTCACCGCCGATCTCAACCCGCAACCGACCAGTTAAGGACAGGCCCAGCCGACGATGCGCACGAAGCTGCTGATCGGCATTCCGTTGGCGCTCGCCATCGCAGTGGTCGGGGGATCGTGGTTCTACATCAAGGTGCTCGAGAGCGATCCGCCCGCGCACCTCACAGTCGACAGCGGCTCGTCGAACACCACCATCGCGAACGCACAAGACGACGGTTCGTCCGACGGATCGTGGAAGGTTTCGTCGGACAGCATCGTCGGATACCGGGTGAAGGAGACGTTGTTCGGCGCCAGTGGCGAAGCCGTGGGTCGAACCTCGAAGGTCACCGGATCCATCGCGATCAGTGGCACCACCGTGACGAGTGGATCGTTCACGGTTGACATGACGTCGGTCGCAAGCGATCGCACTCAGCGCGACGGTCAGTTCCGTAGTCGCATCATGAACACGTCGCAGTTTCCGACGGCCACGTTCACATTGACGTCGCCCATCGCGCTGTCGTCGGTTGCATTGAACGAGACCGTTAGCGCCACCGCGGTCGGGGACCTCACGCTGCACGGCGTCACCAAGCGAGTGACGTTCCCGGTCTCGGCCAAACGCGCGACGGGTGAGGTGCGCGCCAACGGAACGATCCCGATCCACTTCTCGGACTATCGCATCAACGACCCCTCGGGTGGTCCGGCGTCCGTCGGCGATGACGGCACGCTCGAGTTCACCCTCGTCTTCACGCGCTGATCGCGCTGTCGGTCAGCCCGTCTCTTCAACGCAGATGACTGAACGGCTCTGTTGCGACACGAAGTAGGTGCTGGTGGCCGCCGGGCACTCGTTGGGCACCGTTACGACTTGGAGCACTTTGCCGTCGTGGTCGCCCGAGCACTTGGGGATGTGACGGCTGATAACGCGGTGGCCATCGGTGTTCGTCTCGAAGTTCACGCACCGGCCGGCTAGATCGCGGGTCGCAACCTTGGCCGGATGAGTCCGCCACACGCCATAGACGCTGACGACAACCAGCACGAGCGCAGCGACGTAGATCCCGGCGCGGCGGTAGAGCGGTACTCCGGCCGGCAGCGAAGGACGCGACGACTCGACCGGCGGTTTGAGCCGCATGACCTTCGCCCGGCCTGCAACGTTTTGGGCGACGAAGAAAAGATTGGCGAAAAACGAGATCAGCCCGAACCAGCCCGCCATCAGCGTGTGATCCATGGCCTTGCGGAAGATGGCCTCGCCGCATTCGCGGCACCAGGGGCCCTTGTACGACTTCATCCGCCAGGCGAACACCATGCCGGTGTTGGAGCGGAAGGTCACCTCGGTCGCAGGGAGACCTTCACAGTTCCGGCACCGGGTTCCTGGCGATAAGCGTGGCGGTGGTGGCGTCGGCTCCGTCACAGGCGGCGGTGAGGGCGCACGCTCCTGAGCTGGTGTTGGCGTTGGCGTTACGCGAGGCGCGGCTGTCGCCGCGACGACGGTGCCGCCGCACGACGCGCACGTGCGTTTGCGCGGTGGCGCGTCGGCGCCGCAGGCCGTGCAGCGCCGCGTAGCGGCCCGCGTATCAGTTGTGGTCACTTGCATCTATCGGCTGTCGAGCGCCATAGCTTGAATGAACGGCTTCTCGGCATCGGATCGGCTGCAGAACGACCAATTTGATGCCGAGATCCGGGAAGCGATCGCCGCGGCACGACAAATGGACCGGCGCGGCCGGATCCGAGCGTCGTAACCGTCGTTACGCTCGGTCGTCGTGGCTGACCCGTGGTGGAAAACCGGCGTGATCTACCAGATCTACCCGCGCAGTTTCCTGGACACGAATGGCGACGGCATGGGCGACCTCGGCGGCATACGCGCCAAGTTGGACTACCTGCGCGACCTCGGTGTCGACGCCATCTGGTTGTCGCCGGTGTTCACGTCGCCGCAGAAGGACATGGGCTACGACGTCGCCGACTACTGCGACGTCGACCCGTTGTTCGGTGACCTCGCGACGATGGACGCGCTGATCGCCGACGCGCACGCGCGTGACATCAAGGTGCTGCTCGACTGGGTGCCCAACCACACGTCGGATCAGCACCCGTGGTTCGTTGAGTCGCGTTCGAGCCGCGACAACCCGAAGGCCGACTGGTACTGGTGGCGTGACGCGACACGGGAGGACCCTCCGAACAACTGGGAAGCGAACTTCGTCGGGGGCCCGGCCTGGACGTGGGCCGAGGAACGCCAACAGGTGTACCTGCACAACTTCCTGCCCGAGCAACCCGACCTCAACTGGCGCAATCCTGAAGTCGTCGCGGCGATGCACGACACGCTGCGGTTCTGGCTCGACCGCGGCGTTGACGGGTTCCGCATCGACGTCGTTCATCTGCTCGGCAAACCCGAGTCGCTGCCCAGCATCCCCAACGACGTGCGTGGCGTGGGACGCGTCAACTTCTTCGACTTCGACGACACGCACCCGATCCTGCGCGACATCCGCGCGCTGCTCGACTCCTACGACGGCGACCGGCTGTCGGTGGGTGAGGTGTACCTATTGTCGACAGAACTCGTCGCCAAGTACTACGGCGACAACGACGAGTTGCACCTGGCCTTCAACTTCCCGCCGCTGTACGCGCCCTGGGACGCCGACGCGTGGCGTAAGCGCATCGATCGCGTAGTCGACGAGTTGCCTCACGACGCGTGGCCCACGTGGGTGTTGTCGAACCACGACAACCCGCGTCACCGCACCCGCTACGGCGGCAGCGAAGCCAAGGCGCGCGCGGCCGCCGTGTTGTTGCTCACCCAACGGGGAACGCCGTTTCTGTACGCGGGCGAGGAACTCGGCCTCGAGGACGCGGTGGTCCCGCCCGAACAACAGGTCGACCCGGGTGGGCGCGACGGGTGCCGCGCGCCGATCCCGTGGGACGAGGCCGACGGCAACGCGATGCTCGACTTGTACCGCGAGCTCCTGGCGACGCGCCGATCGTCGCCCGCGCTGCAGGTTGGCGACTTCGCCTGGGCAGACAGCGCGCCGGGCACGTTGGTCTACGAACGAAGCCACGGTGACGATCGCCGCATCGTTGCGATCAACTTCACCGACGAACCAAAGCCGGTTTTGTTGCCGGAGGGGGAGTGGCGCGTCGAGGTGTCCACCCACGCGAGCGACTTCGCCGGGCAGCTCGCGCCAGATCAAGCCGCCGTGTTTGCGCGGTGACGATCTTCGACGCGGTCGCCGAGGAATATGACGCCGGCCGACCGTCATATCCCGACGCGCTGTACGACGCGCTCGGTCCACTCGACGCGAAGCGCGTGCTCGAACTGGGCGCGGGCACCGGGGTGGCAACGCGTCAGCTGCTTGGGCGAGGCGCGTCGCTGGTCGCGGTCGACGCCGGTTCGGTCGTGCTCGCTCGCGCCGTCGCACGGTCGCCCGGCTTAGTCGCGTTGGTGGGCGACGGTGCGCGGTTGCCGCTGCGTGACGCATCGGCCGACCTCGTGTGCTGCGCGCAGTCGTGGCACTGGCTCGACCCGAACGCCCGCGTCGCCGAAACCCACCGCGTCCTCGGCGGCGGAGGCCGACTGGCGGCGTGGTGGTCGCAAACCCGCGCCGACGGCGAGGCGTGGTTCGACGACTACTGCGCCGCCGTCGAGGCCGCGACCGACGGCGGGGTTCGCCGCGAACAGCGCGACACAGACTGGGGCGCGACGATCGCAGTCGACGGGCGATTCGACGTGGGCGATCGCATCGACGTGCCGTGGATGCGAGTCGTTCCGATCGCCTTGTGGCTCACCGACTTGTCGAGCCACAGCTGGGTGGCTGCTATGGACCCGTCGCCACGCGCCGCGCTGTTCGACCGACTGCGCGCGATCCTCGAATCTGCGTTTCCGGACGGTGACGTGCGCGCGCCGCACGCAACGTCGCTCTGGATCGCGACGAAGAACTAGGCCGCCGCGAAGTTGCGCTCGGCCAGGCGCTGGGCGACCTTGCCGATACGAGCGATGCGATCGACGAGCGCCTCACGCGCCACCTCGGCTTCGGGCGTGAGCCCTTCGAGTGACTCGACGGCCCAGTCGCGCATTACTACGGGCAGCAGGATCTGCTCGTGGTGAATGGGCAGGTCGTAGATGCCGGCTTTGGCGATGGCCTTGGCCCGCTCGCCGAAGTTCGGGATGCCGGTGCCGGGCATTTCGAAGTTGCGCACCTGCGCTTCGATCGCGATCACTAACGCTGAGGGATCGACCTTGATCGCAGCGCTCACCAAGTCTCGGTAGAACAGGAAGTGGAAGTTCTCGTCGGCCGCGACGCGCTTCATGATCTTGTAGCCAAACCCGTCGTCGGCCAGCAGCTTGCCGGTGTTGAAGTGCGCGATGCGCGTGGCCAGTTCCTGCAACGCCACATACGCCATGCCCTCAGCCGCGCTCGGAGGCTCGGGCACGATGCCGGCGCCGACCTGGGCCATGCGGTCGCGCTCGAGCTCGACGGGATCGACGGCGCGGGTGACCGTGAGGTAGTCGCGAATCACGATCGAGTGGCGGCCCTCTTCGGCCGTCCACCGGTTCGCCCACGCGCCCCAGACGCTGTTGTCGCCGAACATCCGCTCGATGGTGCGGAAGTAATACGGCAGGTTGTCTTCGGTGAGGAGATTGACCACCAACGCGGCGCGCACCGCGGGCGGGATCTTCTCGTCGTCGGCCTCCCACGTTTCGCCCTCGACGAAGTCACGGCCCTGGCTCCACGGCACGAACTCGTGCGGGAACCACTCCTTGCTCGCCGACAGGTGGCGCTCCATCAGTCGTTCGGCGTCGGGCGTCAACGCCTCCAAAAGCCCGCTGTCTTCGGCTCGTACTGGCATCGCATGAGTCTACCTACCAGTAGGTAGGGAGCCAAGGCGGCCTGGTTGTGCGAGTTTTAGGCCGTGGAAATGGCGTCGTACCAGGACTTTGGCGCGGCATTTATCGATGTCGCCATCACTCCGGCCCGCCTCGAGGAGGCGGTAGCCGCAATCGCGGGACCGAGCGTCGAAGTCGGTCCGATGGGCGTTGGCCCCGGCGACGCCGCGTCGGTAGTCGCCCACGGCACGATTGGTGCGCCGACCGCGAAGACCTCGGCCTCCGACCCCGACGGCACCCGTCGCTTCGTGGTGGCGATCCCGGTCGAACTCAAACTCACGGTGAGAGTCGCGGGCACGACGCATCGCTTCGGCGCGTCGGTCGTGGCCCGGCTCCATCTCGCTGTGCGCACGGCCGTGATTCCGCTCGCGCTCGTGATCGACATCGCGCCACCGCAAGTGTTCGACCTCGAAGTCGAGGTGCGCGCGTCGGGGGTCGCGGCCAAGGTGCTCGGGCGCCTCGGCAACGTCGACAACAAGATCCGCAAGGAAGTGGTCAATTTCATCGCCGGGCGCCTCGAGAGCGACGCGGCGCGTGCCGCCACTGTCATCGACATCAGTCGCCAGATCGACAGCGTGTGGCACCAAGCCGTGTCGTTGCCGGAGCGCTAGATGACCGAAAAACGGTCACCGCTGCGCCAGCTGTGGGACAACTCCGGCCCCCACCGCCGCCGGATGCGCATGGCGGCGGCGTTCTCGGTGCTCAACAAGATCTTTGACATCCTCCCCGAGTTATTGATCGGTGTCGCCGTCGACGTGGTCGCCAACAAGCATCGGCCGCTGATCGGTCGGATCTTCCACATCGACAGCCGCGTCGACCAGATCACGGTCCTCGCGATCGTCACCGTGGTCATCTGGGTGTGCGAGTCGCTCACGGATTACGCCGCGCACATCCTGTGGCGAAACCTCGCGCAGTCCATCGAGCACGACATGCGCATGCGCGCCTATCGGCACGTGCAGGAACTCGAGATGGCGTACTTCGAAGATCGCTCATCGGGCGGGCTGATGGCGGTGCTCAACGACGACGTAAACCAGCTCGAGCGGTTCCTCGACGTCGGAGCCCACGACCTGATCCTCACCGCCGCCAACGTGGTGTTGGTCGGCGCGGTGTTCGCAGTGATCTCACCCGTGTTGACGCTGTTCGCGTTCCTGCCCATCCCCGTCATCGTGATCGGCTCGCTGCGCTTCCAGAAACGCCTCGAGCCGCGCTACGACGCGGTACGCGCCGCGGCCGGTCGCATCGCCGACACACTCACGAACAACCTCGGTGGCATCGCCACGATCAAGGCGTTCACGGCCGAGGAACGTGAGGTCGACCGGGTGGCCGATGACAGCCTGGCCTACGCGGCGGCCAACGCTGAAGCGATCCGTTACTCAAGTGCGTTCGTGCCGTTGATCCGCATGGCGATCCTCGCCGGCTTCACGATGACCTTGGTGGTGGGCGGCCGCGCCGCGCTGCGGGGGACGCTCGCGATCGGCTCGTTCTCGGTGCTCGTGTACATGACCCAACGTTTGCTTTGGCCCCTCACCCGGCTCGGCGAAACGCTCGACTTGTACCAACGCGCGATGGCATCGTGCCGGCGAATCTTCTCGTTGCTCGACGTGCAACCCTCGATCAGCCCGGGGACGCGTGAGTTGCCGTCGCCCGTGCGCGGCGCCGTGCGGTTCGACGGCGTGCGCTTCGCATACGGCGAGGGCGCCGACGTGTTGCACAACCTCGACCTCGACATCGGGCCCGGTGAGACGCACGCGATCGTCGGCGCCACTGGCTCGGGAAAATCGACTGTGGTGAAGCTGTTGTTGCGTTTGTACGAAGCGAACAGCGGCACGATCTCGGTCGACGGAGTGCCGATCGACGAATTGAGTTTCGGCGGCCTACGCGGGGCGATGGGCTTCGTGAGCCAAGAGGTGTTCCTGTTCCAAGGCACCGTGCGCGAGAACCTCACCTACGGACGCCCGGCCGCGACCGACGAAGACGTGGTGCGCGCCGCCACCCTGGCCGAGGCACACACGTTCATCCACGCGTTGCCCGACGGCTACGACACGATCGTCGGCGAGCGGGGTCAGAAACTCAGCGGCGGCCAACGCCAACGGCTCACGATCGCGCGGGCGATCCTGCGCGACCCCGCGATCCTCGTACTCGACGAAGCCACGTCGGCGGTCGACAACGAAACCGAGGCGGCCATCCAACGCTCGCTAGCCCGCGTGTCGCAAGGGCGTACGACGATCGTGATCGCGCACCGCCTGTCGACGGTTCGCCACGCGCACCGCATCCATGTGTTGGAAGCAGGACGCGTCATCGAGGCGGGTACCCACGAGGAATTGGTCGAAGCGGGCGGGTTGTACGCCGCGCTCTGGCGCGTGCAAACCGGCGACGCGGGTTTGGCGGACTGACCGGCCGTATGGTGGCGACATGTACGACGCGATCATTGTTGGTGCCCGTTGTGCCGGATCACCCACCGCCATGTTGCTCGCGCGCAACGGCAAGCGCGTGCTCGTGGTCGAGCGGGGCACGTTTCCGAGCGACACGTTCTCGACCCATTTCGTGACGGCCCCGGGGACCGCCCTCTTGGAGCGGTGGGGCGCGGTCGAGCTGTTGAAGGAGCGGGGCGTGCCGTTCTTCGACCACATCGTGCTCAACGTCGCGGGAAACCCCATGAACACGCGCGACGTGTTCGGGCCGCGGCTGGTGTGCTCGCCGCGTCGAACCGATCTCGACCTCGTGCTGCGGGACATGGCGCTGGCCGCTGGTGCCGAGGTCCGGATGGAAACCAGCGTTGCCGACTTGTTGCGCGACGGCGCCGGCCGCGTTAGCGGCGTGCGGCTGCGCGACGCGAACGGCAATCACACCGAGGAGTTCGCACCCGTGGTTGTCGGCGCCGACGGGCGCACGGGCGTCGTCGGGCGCAGTGTGGCGCCTTCGGCGCGCGACGAGCACGAGATTCACGGCCGCGGCCTGTTCGCCTACTTCGACGAATTCGAGTACCAGAGCGAAGCGGCGGGCTTCTTCGACGCCGCGTTCGTGTTTGCGTTCCCGACCGGGCCGAAGTCGGCGTGCATCGGCACAGAGGTCGGACCCGAGGTCGACGGCGCAGTGCGCGCCGACCCCGAAGCGGTCTTCCTCGAACGGATCGCGTTCGACGACGACTTGTTGCGGCGGGTGAAAGCAGCTACCCGCGACGGGCGCTGGCACACCGGTGAGGTCGGCGAAGGTTTCTTCCGGCACGCGGCCGGTCCGGGATGGGCGCTAGTAGGCGACGCCGCACTCACGAAGGATCCGTTGCTCGGCCACGGCATCACCGACTCGTTCCTGTCGGCCGAGTTGCTCGCGCAAGCGATCCAGAAGGGCGCCGACGGCGACATGGACGCGGCGCTCGCAGAGTACGACGAGGCGCTCTGGCGTTTCCTGGGTCCGATCTACGAGGCCAGCCGCGATGCGGCGCTGGACTTCGCCAAGCCGGGCGACGAGATGTTCGCCGCGGTGATGCCCGCGCAGATGCTGATCGCGGAAGAGGCGGAAATGGTCCTCTCCGGCGGGCCCACACTCTGAGCGCGGTGCTACCCGACGCGGTGATGACGGCGGTCGAACTCGACGACTTCGTCTCGGCCGCATTCTTCAATCAGCGCCTGTACCGCGTGGAGCAGGTGACCGACCGCGGCGTCGTGATGCGCATTCCGATCGGCCCCGAACATGAACGGCCCGGAGGTTCGGTGTCGGGCCCGACGATGATGGGTCTCGCCGACGCCGCCGCGTGGCTGGCGACGCTTTCTCGCATCGGCCCGGTCGCGCTCGCGGTGACGTCGAACCTGACGATCTCGTTCTTGCGGAAGCCGTCGCTCAACCACGATCTGTTCGCAGAAGCCGACCTGCTCAAACTCGGGAAGCGGCTCAGCGTTGCCGAGGTGCGCGTGATCTCAAACGACGACCTCGTGGCGCACGCCACGGTCACGTATTCGATACCGACCGACTAACGGGTCGATCGGTACCAGCGGCGCCACGTCGCGGCGAAGTCGCGTTGGTATGCGTCGTAGGCGCGGCGCAGTTTGGTTGCCGGCCAGTCGCGTGGCAGGAGCGACGGGGGCAGCAGTGGATCGAGTGTGAGGTGACGCGTGGTCGCCGCTGCGATCACGAACGTGTCGCCCAGGGCGTCGGCATCGCGGTCGCGCAACCGCTGACGCGTGGCGGCCAGGGCGCCGAGCAACTCGTGCGCAGCGGCGGCCCAGGCATCGAGGCCGAACAACGACGACGCGTCAGGCACCTCGTCGGGCGCGGCCGTAAACCACGAGCACTGCCCGTTGGCAACACGGCGCGCCGTGGAATCGTCGAGGGGCAGATTGTCGGGACGGGTCCACACGCCCTCGCGCATCTCGGCCATCCGTAGCCGCGTCATCGCGTCTCGCAATGCAGCACGATCAGCCGCGGCGCGCGCCGGGGTAGTGACGATCGCCATGCGCCACGCGCCGTTCCAGCGCGTGGTCTCGGGGTGCCGGCCCTGCGCTTGACGGGCGTGGCGTTCGAGGAGCGGTCCGGCTAGCGCGTAACCGGCGTCGTCGGCCGAGAGTTCGCCGGCCTCGACCATGCGGGACAGCGCGACGCGCGTGGTGCCGGGCGCCACGCCGAACTTCTCGCCCGACGCGACGAGCGCACCCGACGGCAACCGAGGCGGGTCGACGCCGAGCAGCGTCGACGCAATCACCGAACGAGCCGTGAGCGGACGCAGCAGCGGCGTATTACTTACTTGCGACATCTGTGGCGAAAGCGTAACATCGTCGGTGAATGGCTACCACGATGCTGCCGCCGGCCGACCTGCTACCCGAGGTGCTGCCTACCGATCGCCTCACGAAGACGGGCAAGGCCGTGCCCGAGGTACGTGAACAGCTTCGGCGCATCCCGAACGCGCGCAACGCGATCTCGGTGATCGGATGCTGGGCGCAGATCATCGGAGTCGACTATCTGGCCGTGCGCCTCAATCACCCCATCGTCTGGGTGATCGCGTTCCTGCTCGCAGGCCGCCAGTTCGCGCTGCTGAACATTCTCGGGCACGAAGCCGCGCACCGGTTGTTGTTCTCACGCAAGAGCGTGAACGACCGCGTCGGGCGCTGGATCGTCGCCTACCCAGGGTTCGTCCCGATCGACCAGTACCGCCGGGGACACATGGCTCACCACCGCGACGAAATGGGTCCTGAAGAGCCCGACTACATGCTCTACAAGAATTACCCGACCACGCCCGCGTCGCTGCGCCGCAAGCTCACGCGCGATGCGCTGGGCAACTCGGGGTGGAAGAACCTCAAGGGTCTGCTGCGCGGCGCCCGGAAGGCGAAAGTCGCACGCATCATCATCGCCACCCAGCTCGTGATCGCGGGCGTGTTCGCCCTGCTCGGTCATCCCTGGCTGTACCTGTTCTTGTGGTTCGCGCCGTGGATGACGGTGTGGCGCGTGCTCAACCGGCTGCGAGCGATCGCCGAGCACGGCGGCATGACGCGATCGTCCGACCGGCGCCTCACCACCCACCACGTCCGCCAAGGCTTTTGGGCCCGGTTCTGGATCGCGCCGTACAACACCGGATGGCACCTTGCCCACCACGTCGACATCGGCGTCCCGTTCCGTCGTCTGCCGGCTTTCCACCAGGAATTGGTGGCGTCGGGGTGGGTGCCCGACGCCCTCGAATACCGCAGTTACTTGTCGTTGTGGCGGGCGCTGGGGTCGAAAGCCGACGCAGCGCGGGCCGACGACGCGGCCGCGCTGCACAACTGACACAGGCGGCCGCTGTCACAGCGCGCCGGTAGCCTCGCCGTCGATGACGTTGTTCGACGCGATACCCGAGGCCAACGAGCCGCGCCGCGTGTCGCTCGTGCGTCTCGCCGGCGAGATCACTCGCAACCTCACGCCCGTCGGGCGCATCGCGGTCGACGGCGAGGTCCACTCGGCCAAGGCGTACAACACCCGTCGTTATTTCACCCTGCGCGATCGCAACGCGCGCATCAGCGTCACGGTCGCCGCGAAAAACGTGCGGCACTGCACGTGTGAGGACGGCGAGGCCGTGCGGGTCACCGGGGTGCTGGTGTGGGAAACCCAACGAGGGGAGTTGCGGTTCGACGCGCAATCGGTCGAGCCGCGCGGTGAGGGCGCGGTGGCCGCGGTGGTCAACGCCGCGCGCGACCGGTTGCAGGCCGAAGGCGTGTTGGATCGTGTCCGCCGCCCGCTGCCGCTGTTGCCGCGCGTCGTCGGCGTGATCTGCGGGCAAGAGGCTGCCGTGCGTAAAGACATCGAGTCGGTGATCGCAGCGCGCTTTCCGGGGTACCCGGTCACGTTCCGCACGTCACCGGTGTCGGGTCCGAGCGCGGCCACCGCGTTGGTCGACGCCGTGGTTGACCTCGACGGGCGTGACGACGTCGACGTGATCATCCTGGCCCGCGGCGGGGGAGATGCCACCGAACTGCTGCCCTTCTCCGACGAAGACCTCTGCCGCGCGGTGGCGTCGTGCCACACACCGACCGTGTCGGCCATCGGCCACGACGGCGACCGGCCTCTGCTCGACGAAGTGGCCGACCATCGCTGCGGCACGCCCTCGATCGCCGCCGCTCTGGTGATCCCGAGCGAGGCCGACCTGCGCAACGAACTCGACTACTGGCTCGAACGCACACGCGCCACCGCGTACGAACGCATCGAGCGAGCGGACCGCGCCCTCGATGTCAGCACGCCGGCACGAGCGCTGCAGCGCGGCATCGCTACGGCGACTCAGCGCTTCGAACGCGCCGCGGCCCGCCTTACGCACGCGAACCCCGCCGCGCGCGTCGGCCAGCAGGCCGCCCGTCTCGCCGGCTACCGCACCACGCTCGACGCTCTCGACCCCTCGCGCGTGCTCGAGCGCGGTTACGCCGTGGTGCGCACGCCCAGCGGCGCCGTGGTCCGCGACGCGAGCCAACTTGGTCCGGGCGACGCTGTGAGGGTTACGGTCGCACGAGGCGCGTTCGGCGCCGACGTAACCGAACTGGAGCCGCGATGACCGTCGTCTCAGTCCACTTGGCCGACGTGGGCTTTCCTGCCTCGCTCGGCATCATCCGCCACGTGCCGCGGGCCGGTGAGATCGGCGGGCTTCGCAACGCGAACATCGGAATCGCGGCGCGGTTCACGGGTAGCGCCATGCCCAACCCGATCATCGGGCGAGTCGGCCTTATCGGCTTTTGGGACAACGAACTCGCTCTGAAGCAGTTCGAGACAAACCATCCGCTCGCCGGCAAGCTCGACGACGGTTGGCGGGTGCGGGCCCACCCACTGCGCATGCACGGCTCCTGGCCCGGGATGCCCGCCGACGTGCCGAAGCAGCGCGCCGTCTCCCACGACGGCCCCGTCCTTGTTCTGACGCTCGCCCACACGAAGCTCACGCGCCTTCCCGCATTCCTCAAAACCAACACCCAGGCCGAGGCGGCTGTGGTCAAGGCACCGGGCAACATCTTCGCCATGGGCATCGCGCGGCCGCCGCGCGTCGAATCGGTTTCGCTGTGGGAGTCGACCGAGGCGTCGATCGACTACGCGTTCAGCGGGAGCCAACCGGGCCATCCCGAGGCGATGAAGGTCGACCAGGCCAAGCCGTTCCATCACGAGTCCGCGTTCATCCGCCTCGCGATCGACGAGGTCGCCGGCTCGCTCGGCGGCGGCACGCCGCTAGCCGCCGACGCGGTGCTGCTGTAGCCGGATCACATCAAGCGGTCTGACGACGGGCCGCTTTTGCGGCGACGGCGTCGAGGTGCTGCAACAGATTGTGCGCGGCGATCTCCACGCCCTTGTGACGCCACTCGCTGGCGCGGTACACGCACGCGATGAGCGCAGTGCGGTGCACGCGGCGGAAGTCACCGAACGTGAACGCGTAACGGGCCTTCGTCTCGTCGTTGGCATCCTTCGTCAATCCGATGTGCCACTCGGCGTAGTTCCTCCACCCGTGCGCTTCGATGTACGCGTTCTGGGTGTCGGCGTCGGGTTGCGAAAGTCCCCAGTCGCTGTCGAGAACGTACTGATGCGCATCGATGAGGTGTGTGGCCCGGGCGACCGCTCGCTTGTTGACGGTGTAATCAGCCATGACATGGTCTGCCCAAAATCGGCCTGTCACACCCCACTCGTAGTGTGGCCGTGTGACTTCCTTGGCGCCTAACGTCACTTTCCGCGTGACCGAACCCACCGACCAACTCACCTACGAACAGATCGTCGAACGGCTCGAGGCGGTCACCGCGCAGCTCGCCGCCGGCGACGCCGGCATCGAAGCGGCCACCGATCTGTTCGAGCAAGCGCAGCGTCTCCACGCGGCGGCATCGGCGCGGCTCGACCAGGTTCGCCAGCGCCTCGACGCGCTCAGCCCCGCGCCCGACGCCGAATAGTCAACGCTTGGGCCACTCCCACGTCCAGCACCGATGGGAGCGCAACCCCGGCGACCACACCCGCCAGATTCCGGCGACGGCGCGCCCCGTGCGGTCGTTCCATTCGCGACACGACGGCTCTTCCACACGGCGCACGGTCTGGGTGATGCCGCCCTCGTACACGGTGTAGCCCGCCCATACGCCGGGATAATCCTTGGGCGAGCCGACCTCGGTGAACAGCAGCGTGCCGAAGTGGCGCCGGTGGTGTCGGTGGGTGTGGCCCGCCGCGATAATCGATCCCGGGGCGACCCGGTTGAGGTCGTGGATGAACGGCCGCGACTCGCGCCGCGGAACACCCACGGGCAGCGTGTTGGGGTGATTGAATCGCTGCGGATAGTGGTGGGTTGCGATGAACACGGGTGTGTCGACCTCGCCCGCCAGACGCAGCGCCTCGGCCCGGTCCGACGCTTTCCACTGCGCGTTGTGCGTCTCTTTGGTCGACGGCAACAAGATGATGCGCAGGCCGGGTACGTCGATCGCGGTCGTCTCGGTTGCCACGCGTACACCCCGGTTACGCAGCACCGCCGGTCCGTCGACGTCGGGGTACCGAACGTCGTGGTTGCCGAGCAAGACGTCGGCGTCGACACCGGTTTCGTTGAGCACCGCTGCGAACCACTCGAACTGATCTTCTGTGCCCTCGTCGGTGAGGTCGCCCTTGACCACGAGCCGTTGCGCGCCCCACGCCTTCGCTTCGCTGACTGCGGCGCGCAAGCACCGGGCGGGATAGGGCTCGACGTCGTCGTGTTCCTTGATCGTTTCCCGGATCCCGAAGTGTTCCTCGCCGATGTGTATGTCGTTGAGGGTCGCGAACCGGTACAACTCACGACCCGGCGGCGCCGGGGTATCGAAGGTGAACGGACGACGGGGAGTTACGACCCGAACCTCTCGACGAGTGCGGGCCGGGCGCGTTCGGCGAACGCAACCGTGGTGTCCATCATTTCCATGTATTGCGTCACGGTCTTCAACCCGACCGCCACCGGGTTGGCGTCGACGAACGTACGGATCCGTTTGGCCAACGCGGCGTCGGTGACGGTGGTGATGCCCGACAGTGCGCGCGCGAGCAGGTTGGCCGGCAACCGCTCGACGAGATCCGGCCAGTGCTGCTCGATCCAGTCCCACACCACGGTTTGGTGCTTGCCGCCCATGAGATAGATCAGCACGAAGCTCACGTCTTGCGACCGGATCTCAGTGACGCACAGGTCGAGCACCCGCTTCACGAGCGCTTCGTGGCTCGCCGCAGTGAGCGCGAAGCGGTACTGCTGTTCCTCTTGCGGCGTGGTGGCGTTGCGCATCCCGTTGAGCAAGGTTTGGAAGGCAGCCTCGTCGGCGGTCGACCCGACGGTCTGCAGCGCAGCGCGGCGAATGTCGCCCGACAGTGCGGCGGTGTCGCCCTCGGCCGCTGCGTCGACGCGTCGACGGGCCTCGGCTGCCACACCGACATCACCGCCGACGGTGCCGAGCAGTTCGAGCACCGCGCCGCGCACCATGCCCGCGGTCTCGGGCTCTCCCTCGGCGATCTCCCAACCGAGCCGTTCCGCGCTCGGTGCCGCGAGCGAGTTGACGTATTGGCGCAGGCCCGCCGCATCGTGGACCCGGCTGAGTACCCCGGCGATCTCGGACAGAAGCGACCACGTAGACGGATTCGTTTCCTGTCCGTAGGACGACAACAGATCGAGCGTGGCCCCCACGTCGGCAAAGCCGCCGAGGGTCGCGGCCCACGCGTCGGACGCCAGGTTGTATCGCTCGATCTCGCTCAGCGTTGACAGCCCCGCGGCGATACGACTGGCCAGCGCGTCGTCGTACTTCACGCGGAAAAACCCCCACCCACCCGCGTTCACCACGACGGGCCCGTCGGCGGCGACCGTGAGCGTGATCGGCTCGTCGCCCAGCACAACGCGTTGTTCCTCGCCACCAGCGCGCACGACCACGGGTGCCTTCCACGTGGTCGCATCGCTCTCGCCGTCGTAACGGAACCTCGTCTGGCTCAGCGTGATCGACGCGCCGTCGTCCGAAGCCGTGACGGTCACCAGGGGATAGCCGCCCTGGTAGATCCAGGTATCCATGATCGAGCGGGCGGGCTCGCCACTGGCTTCCTCGAGGGCGTCCCACAGGTCGGTCGTCTCCGTATTCCCGTACGCATGCTTCTTCATGTAGAGGCGCAGGCCGTCGCGGAATTTGTCGGCGCCGAGATACTGCTCGAGCATGCGAACGATCGACGCGCCCTTCTCATAGGTAAGGACGTCGAACATCGCGTCGGCTTCTTCAGGCCGCTCGACGCTGATCTCGATCGGCCGCGTCGACGACAAACCATCGACCTTCATCGACGCGGCGCGCTCGGTCGCGAACGCGTCCCAGCGCTTCCACTGGGGACGGAACGCGTCGGCGCACAACATCTCCATGAACGTGGCGAACGCTTCGTTCAGCCAGATGCCGTTCCACCACTTCATTGTGACGAGGTCGCCGAACCACATGTGCGCGATCTCGTGGGCCACGACGTCGGCGATGCGCATCAACTCGGTGGTCGACGCGCTCGACGGGTCGACCAGCAGCGCGGTTTCGCGGAACGTGACGCAGCCGAGGTTCTCCATCGCGCCGAACGCGAAGTCGGGCAGCGCGACCAGGTCGAGCTTGAACGACGGATACGGGATGCCGAAGAAGTCGGCGAAGAAGTTCAGCGAGTGCTCGCCGATGTCGAGCGCGAACTGGCCCAGATGCTCTTTGCCGGGCACGCACGCAACGCGCAGCGGCACGCCGTTGGCGTCGACCTCTTCGGTGAAGGTGAGCGGACCCACGATGAACGCAACGAGGTACGTCGACATCGTCATCGTGTCGGCGAAACGCACGCGGCGGCCGCCCCCGTCGATCGGGTCGTCGGCTACCACGTGGCCGTTGCTCAGCGCGGTGAGCCCCGGCCCGACTTCGAGGGTGACACCGAAGGCGGCCTTACGGTCGGGTTCGTCCCAGCACGGGAAGGCGCGTCGGGCGTCGGTGGCCTCGAATTGGGTGGTGGCGATGACCTGCTCGTTGCCGTCGGCGTCGGTAAAGGTCGATCGGTAAAAGCCGTGGAGCTTGTCGTTGAGGATCCCAGTGAAGGCGGTGTGCAACACGTAGTTGCCGGCGCCGATCTCGTCGGGGAACGTGAACGTCGCCTGCTGTTCGGCCTCGTCGTAGGAAATCGTCGCCTCTTGTGACCGTTCCTCGCTATCGACGATCCGCACCGCTTCGATGTCGAGTTCGATCGCGTTCACGGTGATCGCGCGAACCGCTTCGTGCACTTTCACGTCCACCGCCGTGGTGCCGCTGAAGGTAAAAGCCTTCAGGTCGGGCCGAAGCGTGATGTCGTAACGCACGGGCGACACGGTGCGGGGAAGGCGGTAAGAGGGCTGATCAGGCACGGTCGCAGTATTGCCGTTGCAAACACCGCCGATTGCGGCCGAGCGTGAAAAGCTGAAAGGCATGTCTCGTCGTCCTCTCGTCGCGTGTCTCGTCACGACGACCTTCGGCGCAGTGATGGGCGCGTTGCTCGGTGCGCTCGTCGGCCGTGTGATCGCATTGTTCGGAGACCAAACCGTGCAGGCCTCGGTGCCGATGGTCTTTTGCGGAACCCTTGGGTACTTCGTCGGCGGCGCCTCCGCGGCCAAAGGGTCGCTCGAACGATTCGGGGCGCGACGGCCGACAGCCGGGGCCACCGCGGCCGGCGTGCTGCTGGTGATCCTCGTTGGAGCGGCCAGTCTCGGTCGGTTCAGTGGCGTGGTCGTCGGGCTCGTCGCGTTGGTGTCGCTCGTGCTCGCCGCCGTCGCGGCCACGGCAATCGGCCGTCCGAAGGAAGCGCCGGTCGGGCGCGGCGCGGTGCCGAAGGTTGCCGTTGCGCCGCCGAATGCGGTGGCCGAACCGACAGCGGTGAAACCGGCCAAACCTGCGAAGCCCGTGAAACCGCGCAAGACGAAGGCGTCGAAGTCGCTGCTCGGGCGCGCCCCGAGCCCGGACGCCTCCGACGTAGACGACATCGACGTCGACTTCGACGACCCCGATCCCACTCCGCCACCGCAGGTGCACGCTGCGCCCGAGCCCTACCGACCCCGCGCCGCCACCGCCGCGCGGCGCGTGCCGACGACAGAGCTAGCGGACCACGACGAGCCAGACGATGGGCACGAAGACGACGACTGGGAACCCGAAGACGAGGCCCGAGCGTCGTTCGTCGCCGAACTCGAGGATTGGAAACCCGAGGACGAGACGGCCGACGACCAGGAGGTCGACGATGAGGAGCTCGACGCAGACGCCGACGCAGACGAAGACGACGCCGAAACTGAAGACGAAGACGAAGACGTCGACGCCGTAGACGAACAACCCGAGCCCCAGCCCGAGCCGGCGCCCGCGGCGCGGCCGCGCCGTGAGCGACCACTGCGCGCTCGCGATGCCACAGCGCCCGCGGCGAAACAAGCGCGTCCGCGCAAAGCGGCGCCGGCGCGCAAGGCGACGCCCGCGCCCAAGGCGGCCTCAAAGCGCGCGGCGGCGCCCGCGCCCGCGCCGCGCCCTCGCCGGGATCGTCCCCTGCGCCGAGGTGACGCGTAATGCCGTCGTCGTTCGACGTCGTGTGCGTCGGCAACGCCATCGTCGACGTGCTCGCTGAGGTCTCCGAGTCGTTCGTGACCGACCTTGGTCTCGACAAGGGCAGCATGCGCCTCGTCGACGCCGACTTCGCCACGTCTACGTACGCGTTGCTTACCGGTGCGGTCGAGGCGTCCGGCGGTGCGGCCGGCAACACCGCCGCGGTTTTGGCCAATCTCGGCGGCCGCGCCGCGTTCATCGGGCGCGTCGCCGACGACGCGCTCGGCGAGAGCTACATGCGCGAAATCCGGAGGTGCGGAGTCACGTTTCCACTCACCCCCGCATCCGACGGCCCGCCCACCGCGAACTGCCTGATCCTGGTAACGCCCGACGGCGAGCGCACGATGAACACATACCTGGGCGCGTCGCAAAACCTCACGCCCGCCGACATCGACGCCGAGTTCATCGCCAGCGCCGCCATCACGTATCTCGAGGGATACCTGTGGGATCCGCCCCACGCCAAGGACGCATTCCGCGTCGCGATGGACGCGGCGCGCGGCGCGCAACGCAAGGTGGCGTTCTCGTTGAGCGACGCGTTCTGCGTCGATCGTTATCGCGACGAGTTCGCACAGTTGCTCGAAGGGCCGGTCGACATCGTGTTCGGCAACGACGTCGAAGCTCGGTCAATGTTCGAAACCGAAGACCTCGAAGGCGCGATTACCGAACTCGGTCGGCTTTGCGAGGTCGCCGTGATCACCCGTGGTCCCGAAGGGTGTTCGATCGTGACCAATGGCGAGCGCGTCGACGTGCCGGCGGTGCCCGTCGGCAAGGTCGTCGACACCACGGGGGCGGGCGACGCCTTTGCCGCCGGATTCCTCTTCGGTCTCACGCACGACTACAGCGCGCCGCGCGCCGCGTCGCTCGCAGCGGCGTGCGCATCCGAGACCATCGCCCACATGGGCGCGCGCCCCGACCGCAACCTGACGGAACTGCTCGCTTAGTCGACCATGCCGCGGCCGCGTTCGATGATCGCGGCGCGGCGTTTCTCGACCTCGGCGGGGTCGAAGCCGCCTCGGCGCGAGTTCCATTCCTTCGCCTTCTGCGCTTCGATCACGAGGCCCGCGTCGTAGATCGATCCGGTTATCTCGCGATATTCACCGAGCAGTGCTCGCACCGACCGCTGGTCGTTGCCGGCGATGTCGGCCGCGACGCTGAGCGTGACGGGCAGCAGGTCGTCGTGAGCAACTACGCGGTTGACAAGGCCGAACGCCAGCGCCTCGTCGGCCCCCATGAAGTTGCCAGTGAGGCTCATCTCGCGCGCCCGCCGAACACCGACGGCCTGAGGCAGCAGTACAGACAGCCCCCATCCCGGCATCAGCCCGACGCGAGCGTGGGTGTCACCGAACTTCGCCCGATCGGACGCGATCAGGAAGTCGCAGTTCAGCGCGAGCTCGAATCCGCCCGTTACCGCTGCGCCGTTGATCGCGCCGATCACGGGCTTGGTCACGGCAGGCCACGGCGTGGTCCACGCTTTGGTTTCGGTGGCGCCGCCCGCAAGGTTGTCGCCGCTGGAGCCGAGTTCACGCAGATCGAGTCCGGCACAGAACGCGGGGTCGGCCCCGGTGAGCACGATCACGTCGACGTCGTCGTTGGCGTCGGCGGCCACGATCGCTTCGGGCAACGCGCGCAGCAATTCCGATGACAGCGCATTGCGCGCCGCCGGACGGTTCAACGTGATCAACGCGACGCGGTCACCCACGTCGACCAAGAGCGAGCCCGTCGGCTCCGGAGACTGATCGCGGTCAGGCATCGGCAACCTCCGACGACGCGTCGGCACTCATAACTGCGATCGCGATGGTCGAGCCCGCGGCCTTGTCCAACGTCGCAATCCGACGGCCCGGCTGCACCGCTTCTTTCGACCCGTGCAGCGCGTCACCGAGGAACGCGGCCGTGGCGTCGAGATCGCCACTGGTGAAGGCGAGCCCGAAGAACCGGGCGGGCGTATCGCCCATCGGTTCGATCGGACCGATCAGTTCGAGGATCGGCTGGCCGAGCTTGAAAAACACCTGGAGCATCGGCGCGCCATACGTGCCAGTCTCGCGTTCGCGACGAGCGGCAACCCCCAGCCGCTCGAACGACGCGACCGTGCGGTGCACGTCGGGTGACGTGAGCACGACGTGGTCGATTTCGACGATGCCGTTCGGATGAGTCCCGGCGGGATCAAGGGCCTCGTCGACCCACCGGGTCGGCACGCCGTCGATCGTGTCGGGGCCGTCGCCGACGAGTGACCACGCTCGGATGCCCTTGCCGACCGCGGGATCGCACACGACGTCGACGTGCCCGACGCGGCAGCGATCGCCGGTCATCTTGAAGCCCAGCGATTTCCATACCGCGGGCTCGTCGCCCACCACCAGTTCCTTGAGCACCGCCATGACCCTCAACCTAGGTTGTCCGCTCGATGCCGTTCACGCCCGCCAACCGCCCGCACCCCGACGCAGACGACCGCGAGGCGGTGCACATCCTCGTCGGCGCGTCGAACGTGCATCTGATCGATCTCGGCAAGGGCGACGACCCCTTCGACGTACCCGACGCCGAGGGCCTGTATCTCGGCGCGCTCGACGGTCGCCCCGTATACGGCCACGACCAAGAGCCGGAAATGGGCATGCCGTTGATGGGCCTGTACGGCCGGCTCGACGAAGAGAGTTGGACGATCGCGGGGCGGGCCGTGCAGTTGGTCGAGTGGCGCCGCACGCACCGGTTCTGCGGCCGGTGTGCCAACGCGACCGACCCCGCGCCGCCACCGAACGACCGCGCCATGAAGTGCCCCGCGTGCGGCCTGCTCGCGTTCCCGCGCCTGGCGCCCGCGATCATCGTGTTGGTCACCCGCGACGACGGCAAGGCGCTGCTCGCGCGAAACGCGAACTTTCCCGTCGCCATGTATTCGTGTCTCGCCGGCTTCGTCGAACCGGGCGAGACGATGGAGCACGCCGTGCATCGCGAGGTGCGCGAAGAAGTAGGCATCGAACTGGCCGAGGTGACGTATTGGGGCAGCCAGCCGTGGCCGTTCCCGCACTCGCTCATGCTTGGGTTCCGCGCGACTTACGGCGGCGGCGACGTCGTGCTCGACGAAACCGAAATCGCCGACGCGCAGTGGTACGCCGCCGACGACCTGCCGATGGTGCCGCCCGGAATGTCGATCGCCCGCAAAATGATCGACGAGTGGGTCGAAGACTCGCTCGGCGCGTAATTCGAGCGACAACCGACGCGGCGCGCGGGTATCAAGGGGAATGGCTACGCACTGGAAGGTCGAGACGCTCGACGTCGACAACGCCGACGACGTCACCAAGGCGGCGTACCTGCGCGTCGCCCAACACGCGTTTCTCGAGGCGCGTCCCGCCGACGGTGCGGTGCCTGACGACGAGCTTTGGTTCGGCGCCCTCAACACGAATCCGAAGCGGCCTAATTTCTATTTCGGCGTGTGGGACGACAACCGCACCGACCTGCTCGGCGTCGCGTCGGTCGGCTGGGAGGACTACGAAGACAACCGCGAAGCGAGCTTCGTAGAGATCGACGTCATGCCGCCGTACCGGCGCCAGAAGGTTGGCGCTGCGCTCGCGCAGGCTGCGCTCGAGTTCGCCAAGGAGCACGGTCGCACGTTGGTCGGTCTCGACGCCAACGACAAGGTCCCAGCCGGATGGGCGTTCCTCAAGGCGATCGGCGCTGAGCACAAACTCACCGGTCGCTTCAGCATGTTGAAGTTTGCCGACGTCGACCGCACCCAACTCGAAGGTTGGGTCGCGCGCGCCGCGCAACGGGCGAGCGACTACGAGCTCGTGCGGTGGGACGGCGCATGCCCCGACGCGTACGCCGAGGCATTCGTCGCCGAACAGAACGTGATGAACACCGCGCCCATCGACGACCTCGAATATGAAGACGAAGTGTTCACGGTGGGTCGACTGCGCGACCGCGAGGCGATGACTGCGGCGCGCAAAATCGAACTCATCACCCTCGTGGCCGTGCACTCGCCGAGCGGCGAGATGGTCGCCCACTCAGACGTGTGGTTGCCCCAGCTGTGGCCGACAAAGGCGTACCAGAACGACACCGGAGTGAACCCGGCCCATCGCGAGAAGGGTCTCGGCCGGTGGCTCAAAGCGCAGATGATCCTCAACCTCATGGCCGAGCGCCCTCAGCTCGACAACATCACCACGTGGAACGCCGGATCCAACGACGCCATGCTCGGGATCAACTACGCCATGGGGTTCAAAACCGTGACCGAGTACGGCGAGCACCAGGTGCGCGCCGATGCTGCGCTCGAGAAGCTCGCAGCCATCCTCGGCTAGTGCGATGAACCCGTCGGACTTCCTGCTCGATGGGTACCGGCTCGAGCCGCACGGCGAAGGCGTCGAAGCCAAAGGCGAACGCTGGGCCGACGAGACGATCGCCGACATCAACGCGTTGCAAAACACGTTCCTCGTGCTCAACGAGCGCGACGCATCGCTGCGGCCGGCGTCGTGGACGCGTGCGTACGTCGAGAATCGCAACCAGGCCGACGCGCTCGGGATGGCTTTGGTGCGTGATTCCGGTGGCGCCGCGGTGGGCGCCGTGTGGATGCACGGCACCCGGGCGCACAACCGGCATGTGATGTTCGCCGACATCAGCGTGTTGCCCGACTACCGGCGCCGCCGGGTCGCAACCGCGTTGCTGGCGCACTTCGTGTGCTTCGCGCGCGCCGACGGGCGAACGACGTTGATACTTGGCTCCGACGACACGGGCGTCGAGGCGCAGGCTTTCGCGGCGTCTCTGCGAGCCGCGGTGGGCCAGCAATCGCACGCGAATCGGCTGCAACTGACCGACCTCCCCGCTGGCCTGCTCGACGACTGGCTGGCCGAGCCAGCGGCGCGGGGCACGACTGACCTGTACGAACTCGAATGCCTCGATGGGCCGACGCCTGACCGCGCTATCGAAGACGTCGTCGCGCTGCGCGGCATCTTGCTCAACACGGCGCCGGCCGACGACATCCCGATCGACGAACGTGTCGTCACCGAAGCCGACGTGCGTGCCGACGACGAAGGCACTGCCGCATCCGGCGACGTGCGGTGGCTGCTGTTCGCCCGCGAGAAGGCGACAGGAAAGGCGGTCGCGTACACCGAGGTGTTCGTATCCGACGAGCGGCCGCGCCAGGTCGCGCAAGGCGCGACTGCGGTGGACCCCGCGCACCGCGGTCATGGTCTGGGCCGCTGGCTGAAGGCGGCGCTTTTGCAACGCGTAATTCACGAGCGTCCGCATACCGCGTACGTGCAGACTTTCAACGCCGACTCGAACGAACACATGTTGGCGATCAACCACGCGATGGGTTTCAAGCCGCACACGACAGCGATGCGGTGGATCCTGTCCACCGACGACGCCGAAGCCTGGCTGGAGAACCGACTGTGAAACCCGAACTCTTTGATCCGAACGCCGCAACCGAACCTGACCTACGCGCGCGTTACGCGTTCCACCTACGTATGGAAGCCGAGATGGACCCCGAGACGCCGGCGTATCCCTACGACGCGTGGTTGCGTGAGTACCGGCAGACGTCGCCGTTCCAGGAAAACCACCGCTGGGTGGTCTGGGACGACGCGCACGACGCGATCGTCGCGACCGGGTTTGTCAGCCTTGGTCGCACTGACGAGAACCGTCATCTCGCAAATTTCGACATCAACGTGTTGCAGGAATTCCGCCGCCAAGGCCATGGCCGCGCGCTGCTGCGCGAGATCGTCGCGGTGGCCGAGGCCGACGACCGTACGGTTCTTGGTTCGGGCACCGTCGCGCAACACGACGCGGAAAAGTTCCTCGCCGCGCACGGTTTCACCCAGAAAATCCTCGAACGCCGCAGCCGCTGTCACATAAAGCAGGTGCCGCAGGAACTGCTCGACGACTGGATCGCGTCCGGCGAGGCCAAAGCGGCCGCCGCGGGTTACACGCTGGTGTGGTTCGAGACGCCCGTCCCGGCCGAACACCGGGCCGGCTTTCTCGACGTGTTGGCCACGATGAACGACGCGCCGCGTGACGACCTCGACATGGACGACTGGGTGATGACCGAGGAGCGCCTCGCCGACCGGGAACGACGCGCAGCGGAGAGCGGCAACCGCGAGTGGATCATGATCGTCCGCCACGAGCCCACCGGCGAGTACGTGTCGTTCACCGGTGTTGAGTGGCACCCGTCGCTCCCACAACTTCTTTGGCAAGGCGGCACCGCCGTGAAGCCCGCGCACCGCGGCCACGCGATCGGGCGTTGGGTCAAGGCATCGATGATGCAGAAGATCCGCACCGAAGCGCCCGACGCCGAGTTCATCGACACCTTCAACGCAGGGTCGAACAAATGGATGCTCGCGATCAACGACGACCTCGGGTTCCGTCCCTACCTTTGGTACACCGAGTGGCAGGCGCGCGTGGCCGACATCAAAAAAGCCGTCGCCTAGCAACTAGGTTCGGCGCCCCGTGGAGCGCATCGGCATCGTCGGATTACCCAACAGTGGCAAGTCGTCGTTGTTCAACGCGCTTACGGGCGGCAGCGCCGTCGTCGCCTCGCATCCGTTCTCCACGACCGAGACGTCGGTCGGGATCGCGCAGGTTTACGACCACCGCTTGCTGGCGCTGGCCGAGATGTCCGCGTCGCGCAAGGTGGTGTCGGCCACGATCGAGTTCGCCGACCAGGCCGGCCTCGTCGCGGGCGCGTCCGGCGGAGAAGGGCTCGGCAACAAGTTTCTCGCCGGGATCCGCGAGGTCGACGCGATCTGTCTCGTGCTGCGCGCGTTCGTCGACGAGAACATCGTGGGCGACACCGACCCGCTGGCCGATCTGGAGACGCTCGAACTCGAACTCGTACTGGGTGACGCGACCACCGTGTCGAACAACCTCGACAAGCGCCGGCGCGCGGCCAAGGGCGACAAGTCATTGCTGATCGAGGTCGAGGCGCTCGAAGCCGTCGACAAGATCCTCCAAGAGGGCATCCCGTTGTGGCGGGCCAACGTCAGCGCCGAGCACCTCGCCGCGCTGGCTCCGTTCTGTTTGCTCACTGCGAAACGCGCGTTCGCGGTAGTCAACATCTCCGACGACCAGCTCGACTCGGCCGACGACATCGTGGCGCCGGTCACCGCCGCGTTCGGCGGCGACGGAGAAGTGCTGGCCGTGTCGGTGCAACTCGAAGCCGAGGCGGCGCAGCTCGACGCGGCGGGCAAAATCGAACTGCTCGAAGGGCTCGGGCTGGGCGAGGGCGCGCTCCCGCGGGTGACACGCGCCGCGTACGCGCTGCTCGGTCGGTCGACCTTCTTGACCACGGGCGAGCAAGAAAGCCGGGCCTGGACGTTCCGTACCGGCGCGAAGGCGCCCGAGTGCGCGGGCGTAATCCACTCCGACCTGCAGCGCGGCTTCATCCGGGCCGAGTGCATCCGGTGGGATGAGCTGCTCGAGCTCGGCTCGTGGCACAAAGCCAAAGACGCCGGCAAGCTTCGCGTCGAAGGCAAGGACTACGTCGTCCAAGACGGCGACGTCCTCGAGATCCGCTTCAACGTCTGACCCCCATCACCCAACTGGTCGCGCGAATTGACCGTCTGGCCGACAGTTTGCGCGACCACTTGGGGCTTGTGGGCGAGAATCAGCGGGTGGCATGGCTTGTGCGGGGTGACGACGTGCTGGCGACGCTCGAGGTCGCAGACTCTTTCTCCTCGCGTTTCAAGGGTTTGCTGGGCGAGGACGGCATCGACGGCGCGCTCCTGATCAAGCCGGCGATGTCGGTCCACACGCTCGGCATGAAGTTCGCGATCGACGTGGCGTTCTGCCGCAAAGACCTCACCGTGGTCGACGCGGTCACGATGAAACCCTGGCGACTCGGCATGGTCCGCCCCCACGCCCGGTGCATCATCGAAGCCGAGGCAGGTGCGTTCGAGCGGTGGGGCTTGGCCGTTGGAGACCAGCTCGAGGTCAAGGGTGACTGAGCCGGTCGCGCCGGGCCGGCTCGTGGTGATTGCCACGCCGATCGGCAACCTGGGCGATCTGTCGCCCCGCGCCGCCGCTGCGCTCGGCGCCGCCGACGTCGTCGCGTGTGAAGACACGCGTCACAGTCGCAAGCTGTTCACCGCCGGCGGCATCGCCACGCCGCGCCTGCTGGCCGTGCACAAGGACAACGAAGAGCAACGCTGCGCCGAGATCGTCGATCTGCTGCTGCAGGGCAAGACGGTGGCGTTGATCACCGACGCCGGTACGCCCGCCGTGTCGGACCCGGGCCGACGCGTCGTCGCCGACGTGGGCGCGGCGGGATTCGTCGTCGAGTCGATTCCGGGGCCGTCGGCGGTCACGACCGCGCTGGCGGCGAGCGGCTTCACGGCCGACCGCTTCACGTTCGAGGGATTCCTGCCCCGCAAAGGCGTCGAGCGCAAGGAGCGCCTCGCGTCGATCGCGGCCGACGAGCGAACCACCGTGTTCTACGAAGCGCCGTCGCGCGTGGCCGCCACGCTGGTCGACCTGGCCGATGCTTGTGGCGAGGAACGCGCCGCCGTAATCGGGCGCGAACTCACCAAGGTGCACGAGGAGTACTGGCGGGGGACGCTCGCCGAGCTCGCAGCACGCACCGCGCTCGAAACGCAACGTGGGGAATTCGTGGTGGTCGTGGCCGGTGCCGAGCCCCAAGCCAGCGACGTACACGACGACGTGATCGTCGCCGCACTCGCTGACGCGCTTTCCGTCCCGGGCATCTCGACGCGCCAAGCGGCCGACGACATCGCCGAGGCGCTTGGCGTCAAGCGCAACCGCGCCTACAAGCTCGCGGTGAATATCCGTTCTTAGGCAGCACAACCGCGCCGCTACCCTCGTCGGATGACGAACAGCAGCGGCGGTCGCTTCTACATCACGACGCCGATCTATTACGTCAACGACGCGCCCCACATCGGCCACGCGTACACCACGGTGAACTGCGACGCCTTGGCGCGTTGGCACCGCCTCATCGGCGACGACACGTTCTTCCTCACCGGCACCGACGAGCACGGCCAGAAGATCCAGCAGGCGGCCGAGAAGCAGGGCGTTACGCCGCTCGAACTAGCCACGCTTAACGCCGACCGTTACAAGCAG
>JBEEFT010000204.1:0-7620 GCA_041166225.1 Actinomycetota bacterium
GATAGTTTCGAGCGAATACCGCTTCGCAGCGTAGCGACAAGGAGTATAGCACGAGCCGACGCGGAGGTGTAGCGGTGGGGACGGGCAAGCGGTACGAAGTGGCGAATATGCAAAACCGAGTCATTCAAGTGAAAGGCGGTGCAGCATAATGGGCACGACAAGCGGAACACGCGTGCAGGGACATGTCGAGGAAGGCTGGGGCAAGGTCGCCGATGCCTTCCGTGCGAACTTCGCGGGGAACCCCGGCGAGGTCGGCGCGGCGTGCTGCGTCTACGTCGGTGGTCGCCCCGTCGTCGATCTGTGGGGCGGCCTCGCCGATCGTGAGGCGAACCGTCCGTGGGGCAAGGACACCATCGTCGCCGTCGCATCCACAACCAAAGGCGCTGCCGCGATCTGCGCCCATCTGCTGGTGCAGCGCGGCGAAGTTGATCTGGACGCTCCGGTGGTCAAGTACTGGCCGGAGTTCGGCGCTGCCGGCAAGGAGCTGATCCCGGTGCGCTGGCTGCTTTCGCACCGCGCCGGGCTTCCCGTGCTCGACGTCTCTCTCACGCCCGAGCAGGTGTACGCGTGGGACCCGATCACCGACGCGCTCGCCGCGCAGAAGCCGGTGTGGGAACCGGGCACGAAGCACGGCTACCACGCGGTGACCTACGGCTTCCTCGTCGGCGAAGTCATCCGGCGCATCACGGGAACCAGCGTCGGGCAGTACCTGGCCGACAACGTCACCGGGCCGTTGGGGGCCGAGTTCTACATCGGCCTCCCCGAGGCGCACGAGGCACGGGTCAGTCGATTGATCGAGATGAGCCTGGAGCCCACCGCGGAACAGCGCGAGATGTTCAAGTCGCTCGATGTGAACACGCTGCCCCCGAACATGCGGGCGATCGTCACGGCCTTCCTCGACCCGAACTCGCTGTCGCTGCGCGCGCTCACGCTCACCAAGCCCGCGATGGACTTCAACAGCCGGGCCATGCACGCGGCCGAAGTCCCCGCCGCCAATGGCATTTGCACGGCGCGCGGGCTCGCCCGGATGTACGCCGGACTTATCGGCGACGTCGACGGCGTGCGGATCCTCGACGACGCCACTATCGCCAACGCCATCGTGGAACAGTCGAACGGTCCGGACGCGGTACTGGTCAAGGACACGCGTTTTGGGTTGGGCTTCTTCCTCAAGTCCGACGACCAGCCGATGATGGGCCCGCGCTCGTTCGGCCACGACGGCGCCGGAGGATCGATGGCGTTCGCCGACCCCGACAGCGGCCTCGCCTTCGGCTACGTGATGAACAAGATGCAGGCGAACCTGTCCGCCGACCCTCGGCCCGTCGCCCTGATCGACGCCGTCAAAAACTGCCCTTGAGTCAGTGGAGGGTCTTGCCTTCGGCGAGCATCGTGACGAACTTCTCGACGCGGGCGGCGCGGGTTTCGGGCTTTTTGGCGTCTTGAATCCGGTAGAGGATCGCGTAGCGGTTCGCCGCGCTGATCGTTGCGAAGAACGCAGCGGCCTGCTTGTTCGTCTTGAGCGCAACGGCGAGATCGTCGGGCACGGTCATGTTCGATGGGCTGGCGTACGCCGCGTCCCACCGTCCGTCGGCCTTCGCCTTTTCCACCTCCGCTAATCCGCTCGCCCGCATCCGACCCGCCGCGAGCAGCTGCGCAACGCGGTCGACGTTGACCTTCGACCATTTGCTGCGCGGCCGGCGCGGCGTGAACCGCTGCAGCGAGTGGTCGTCGTCGAGCTTCTGTTTCTGACCGTCGATCCAGCCCCAACACAGCGCGACCTCGACCGCCTCGACATAGCTGACCGATCGCTTCGCGCCAGCTTTCTTCGCGATCGCAAGCCAAATTCCGTCCGACGATGCGTGATTCGCCTTCATCCACGCTTCGAACTTCGCCGACGATTCGGCGTACACGATCGGGTCGTCTTTCCAAGACGGCATTCAGCGACGTTACGTTTTCCAACGCATGGCGTTTAACGGTCCCGGCTTCGTCGATCACCACACGCACTTGTTGCGCGTGTCGGCGCAGATACAACCGCCGTACGACTACACCTCCGTCGAGTCGATCGCCGCCTACCACCGCGGCCTCGCGGCGAGCGGATACAACCCGATGGACGCGGTGGGCGACGACGTCGACGAGCGGCTCGACGCGCAACTCATGGCCGGCCTCAGCCGCGCCTCGGATCTCGGTCTGTGCCAGATCACCGAAGCGGGCATGCACGACTGGGTGTACCTCGACACGTTGTTGCGCCGGCGCGAGACCGATCGTTTGCCGTGCCGGGTCCGTGTGTTGGTGGCGAGCGGCCTGGCCGAGCAGGGCATGCGCGATCGCACCGGCGACGCCGACGTCGACGTCATCGGGGTGAAGTTTTACGCCGACGGATGGATCGGGCCCCGCACATGCGCGCTGTGTCGGCCCTTCGACGACGTGCACCCCAAAGACGACGGCGTGTTGTTCTGGGAACCGGTACCGTTCGCGCGCGCCGCGCAACCGTTTGCCGAAGCGGGCTGGACGATTGCCACCCACGCGATCGGCGACCGCGCGGTTATCGCGGTGCTCGACGCGTACGAACTCGTCTTCGATGGCGACGCCGACGCGGCGCGCGCGAACGGTGCGCGCATCGAACACGCGCAGGTGTTGTCGCCCGCGATTATCGACCGCATCGCTGGTCAGGGCGTGACGGTGTGCGCGCAGCCGAGCTTTGCGAAGAGCGACGCCGAGGCTGCGCCCGTCGCGCTCGGCGACGAGCGCTGGAAGCAGAGCTACGACTGGGCTGGGCTGTTGCGCGCGGGCGCGAACGTGATGTTGGGGTCCGACTTTCCGATCGAGTCGCTCGATCCGCTCGTCGGCCTGCGCGACATCACCACAAAGGTCACCCGAGGGTCGCAGCTCGACCTCGCGACCGCGTACGAGTTGATGACCGACGCGTCGGCGGGCGTCACCACCCTGTCCGCCGATCCCCGAGAGATCCCGACCGAAGACCTCAAGGATCTCGAAGTGCTCGGCACCCACCCGGCGTAACGCGTTAACGCGACAGGTCGTTGTTAGTCCAGAAACCCGGTTGGGGACGGGTGGTGTCGCCGGTGGCGTAGGACGCGAGACGGGCGCGGTGGGCGGGCTCCAGCAACGCGATCGCGTCGAAGAACGCGCCGGTTCCGGCCGAGCGCAACACGGTGTCGCCTTCGCTCGGCCGTTTGGGCAGGCTCGGCCCGAGCAGTACGAACCTCACGTCGCCGAGGCGGCCCTTCGTGGCGCTCGCCTTACCAAGCGCTCGCCAGACGGCGTCCATCTTTTGCAGACCGGCGCGATGGCTGGTGAATGGCCCGGGCACGTCGAAGTACCACGGCGTGCCCGTCGCGTCGGTCGCGACGAAGTCGAGTACGAGACCCGCCTTGGGCACCCGGTAACCCTCGGCCGCGATCGCAAACCCGGATTCTTCGAGCACCGACTTCGCAAGACCGTGCGCGTTCTTATCGTCGACACCCTCGGGCGCGTCGGGGAACCGCATGGCGCGCTCGTAGCGGTCGCGCGCGATCGCGACGTACTCGGGATCGGTGTCGTAACCGACGAAGCGGCGGCCCAGGCGTTTCGCGGCGACTCCGGTCGACCCGCTGCCCGCGAACGGATCGAGCACGAGGTCGTTCTCGTAGGTGTAGAGACGCATGAGTTGCTCGGGGAGTTCCACCGGGAAGGGCGCTGGGTGGCCGACACGCTTGGCGCTCTCGGGCGGAATCGTCCACACGTCGAGCGTGAGGTTCATGAAGTCGTCGACACCCACACTGTTGACGTGTGGCAGTCCGGCAGCGGCGCGTTGCTTGACGGTCAGCGCCCGATCGAATCGGCCCTTGCTCGCAACGACGATGCGTTCGCTGATGTCGCGCAGCACCGGGTTCGCCGCACTGCGGAACGACCCCCAGGCGCACGACCCCGCCGCGCCTTCGCTCTTCTGCCAGATCAATTCGCCCCGCAGCAACAAACCGAGGTCGTCCTCGAGGATGCGGATGACGTCGGCCGACAAGCTGCGGTACGGCTTGCGCCCGAGGTTCGCCACGTTCACCGCGATCCGTCCGCCCGGCTCAAGCTTTCGTACGCACTCGGCGAACACGTCGGTGAGGAGTTCGAGGAACTCGAGATACGAGCCGGGCACGCCCTCGCGCTGCAACTCCTCCTCGTATTGCTTGCCCGCGAAATACGGCGGCGACGTGACCACCAGCGCGACCGACCCGTCGGCCACTGCGTCCATCGACCGCGCGTCGCCGAGGACCAGCGGTTCGGCGACGGGGACCGGCGGCAAGACCGTCTCGTCCGTCGACACCTCGGGCGTGCGGAAGCGCTCGTAGAAACCCTGCGCGTCGTGGTTCTCACGCCGACCGACGCCGAAGTTCGACGTCGTCGTCCCCTTGCGCGGCAACTCCACCCGCGAACTCTAGAAGCGCGGCGCGCGTCACGCGAGTTCCCGCCTGGGCGAAGATGCGTGCATGACGTATTCGCTCGTCGTTCGCGACGCCAACACCGGCCAGTTCGGCGTGGCCGTGCAGTCGCACTTCTTCTCGGTGGGCTCGGTTGTGCCCTGGGCCCAACCCGGCGTGGGCGCAGTCGCCACGCAGGCGATGGCCGAGATTTCGTACGGGCCGAAGGCTCTCGCGTTGCTCGCCGACGGTATGAACGCGGCCGACGCGTTGGCGCAGCTCGTGGCCGACGACGACGGCGGCGCGCAGCGGCAGGTCGCGATCGTCGACGCGCAGGGCAACGCCGCCGCGCACACCGGCGAGCGGTGCATCGCGTTCGCCAGCCACATCGTGGGCGACGGATGGACCGTCGAAGCGAACATGATGCGCCGCGCCGGCGTACCTGAAGCTATGGCCGAAGCGCTCACAGCCGCGGCTGCCGAGCCGTTGCCTGACCGGCTGCTCGCCGCGCTCGACGCGGCCGAAGCGGCGGGGGGCGACGTGCGGGGCAAGCAGTCCGTCGCGATGTTGATCGCGCCCGCAGAGGGGGAGCCGTGGCGGCGCGTGCTCGACCTGCGCGTCGAAGACCACGCCGACCCGCTCGGCGAAATGCGGCGTCTGGTCGCGTTGCACTACGCGTATCGCGAGGGTGGCGACCAGTCGGTGTTGGGCGACAACTTCGAACTGCGGTTCTGGCTCATGGTCGGCGCCGCGATCGCTGGAAACATCGACGAAGCGCGCGCCATGCTCGCCGAGGCGACCGCCGTCGAGCCGGGCTGGGCCGAGTTGTTACAGAGACTGCCCGCAGCAGGGATGTGGCCTGAGGGTGAGGACACCATCGCTCAGCTGCTCGCGTGAGGCGCGCTGCCGCGGTTCTGACCGCGCTTGCCGCCATCGTCATGACGGGGTGCGCAGGACGCGACCGGTATGCGCCCACGTTGTCGGCAGCTGAAGTGATCGGCCGCGTTCAGGGGGTCGTGTCCCTTGCGATCGGGCCCGACAAGACGGTGTACTACGCGCTCGCGTCAGGAGAGGTGTACGCGCTCGGCGACGACCGCCCCGCGCTCATCGCCACGTTTCCGACGGCGGCCCTCGACTCGATTGCGATCAGCAGCGACGGCATTCTGCACGGCGCGTACAGAGACGCCGGGCGTCTCACCGTGGCGACCTGGGTCGACCGGGCCGCGCGTGGTTTCCTCCACCTAAGGGCGAACGGGCCGGCGCAGATCGCGTACAACAAGAACGGCGACCTGCTCGTCGCTGTCGGCGACCGCCTCGCCGACGCACAAGGCCACGTCATCTCCAACGGGTGGCACAGCCCGAGGATCGCTGCCGGTCGTGACAACCGGATCTGGGTTGCCGACGACGCGCCGGGCACCGAGAAGGAACTCGTCGCCCGCGGCCGCGAGAAGGACGGCGCGAAGCGGCGCCGCTTCGCGTCGGCTTTGCCGCCGCACACCGACCCCTCGGGGATCGCATTGCGTAAGGACGAGCTTCTCGTGTGCGGACGGCGCTTGGGCAGGGTGTACCGGTTGCACATTGGTCTCGACGACGTCGCGCGCCGCCGAGGCACGCTCGCCGGCCTGAAGTGCACGAACGCCATTGTGGTTGCGCCCGACGGTGCCGTGATCACCGCCACCGACAATGCGATCCTTCGCTACGGTGCGCGCTGATGACCATCGCTTTGGACAAGCCCGCCGTGGCCGAACACGCGAAGCGCGTCGCCGAAGACGGTTACACGATCGTGGAGGACGCGATCGACCTCGACACGATCGATGCGATCGCTGATGACCTTGCTCGCCTCGAGCGCGAGTTGAACACGCAGCCGGCCGCGAACAGCTTCGAAGGTGCCAACACGCTGCGCGTTTACAACCTGTTGAAGTACGGCAAGGTCTGGGAGCAAATTCCGGTGCACGCCAATGTGTTGCCGATCGTCGAAGCGGTGCTCGACGCCGGTTGCCTTGTGTCGTCGCTGTCGTCGATCAACATCGGCGCCGGTGAAACGGCACAGCCCATCCACGCCGACGACCAGCTGATCCCGATCCCCAAGCCGCACCCGCCGACCGTGTGCAACTCGATGTGGGCGATCACCGACTTCACCGAGGCGAACGGCGCGACGCGGCTTATGCCAGGGACGCACCTCTACGACCACAGCCCGCGCTACGACCATCCCTACGAGTCGATTCCGGCGGAGATGGCGAAGGGTTCGGTGCTCGTATGGCACGGCTCCATGTGGCATGGCGGCGGCGCGAACGAAACCGATGAACGCCGCATCGGGATCGCCATGAACTACTGCGCCGGTTACATCCGTCAACAGGAAAATCAACAACTCGGGCTGCCACCGTCGCTCGTGAAGACGTTCTCGCCGCGCCTGCAACAACTCGTCGGCTACGGCATCTACACCGGGCTGATCGGCCACATCGACAAGAAATCACCCGCCGACGCGTTGTTCGGCGAGAGCGGCGACCAGATGCTGTGGGATTCGATTTGAGCGCCGTCGAAGAATGGGAGGCGCGCGGCACGTACGTTGACGCGCCGATCGGGCGCGTGTTCTACGTCGATCAACCGGCGACCGATGACGCAGGCCTCGATCCGATTCTGATCATTCACGGCTACCCGTCGTGCGCATACGACTGGTCGGACTGCCTGCCTGCGTTGAGCGCGCGTCGCCGCGTGGTTGCCATGGACTTGCCCGGCTTCGGGCTCTCGGTGAAGCCCGACACTCGCTACTCGATCCGGTTGTACGCCGACGCGGTCGAGGCGGTCGCGGCCGATGCCCAGCTCACGAGCGTGGCGCTCGTCACCCACGACATGGGCGACACGGTCGGCGGCGAATTACTCGCACGCGAGATCGAAGGCACCCTCTCGTTCACGGTGAGCGAACGCGTGCTCACGAATGGGTCGATCTACATCGACATGGCGCAGCTCACGAACGGCCAGCAGTTCCTTCTTGCGGCCGACGATGCCTTGTTGCCCGAAGGATGGGGCGGCGATGGCGCCGGGTTCCAAGCGTCGCTCGCAGCGATCTGTTCACCCGATCATCAGCCCTCGCCCGACGATCTGGCCGCGCTGTGGCAGTTCATGGCCCGCGGCGGTGGCGATCGCTTGATGGCTCGAACGATCCGTTACATCGAAGACCGCCGCGCCGAAGAAGCGCGCTTCACCGGCGCGATCGAAC
>JBEEFT010000205.1:0-12904 GCA_041166225.1 Actinomycetota bacterium
AATGCCGAAGCGCACAGACATCGAATCGATTCTGGTTATCGGCTCAGGCCCGATCGTGATCGGCCAAGCGTGCGAGTTCGACTACTCCGGTACGCAGGCCTGCCGAGTGCTCAAAGCCGAGGGCTACCGGGTGATCCTGGCCAACTCGAACCCGGCCACGATCATGACCGACCCCGACTTCGCTCACCGCACCTACGTCGAGCCCCTCGACCCGCGCGTGCTCACCGCGATCATCGAAAAGGAACGGCCCGACGCCGTGCTGCCGACGCTGGGCGGGCAGACCGCGCTCAACCTCGCGATCGGTCTGAGCGAGATGGGTTCGTTGGCCGGCGTGCCCCACGGATTAATCGGGGCTTCGGTCGAAGCGATCCACACGGCCGAGAACCGTGAACTGTTCAAAGCGGCCATGACTGAGATCGGCCTGGCGGTCCCCGCGTCGGGGTTCGCGTACTCCCTCGACGAGGCCATCACCGTCGGTCGCGAGATCGGGTTTCCGATCATCATTCGTCCCTCGTTCATCCTCGGCGGTCGGGGCACTGGCATTGCCGCTGACGAAGACGAGTTGCGGCGCCTCGCGGCCGAAGGCCTCGACGCGTCGCCGATTCGCGAGATCCTGATCGAGCGGTCGATCGCGGGGTGGAAGGAGTATGAGCTCGAGGTGATGCGCGACCGCGCCGACAACTGCGTGGTCGTGTGCTCGATTGAAAACCTCGACCCGATGGGCGTGCACACCGGCGACTCGATCACCGTCGCTCCGGCCCAGACGCTCAGCGACGTCGAATATCAAGAGATGCGCGACGCGGCGTTCGCGTGCATCCGCCGTATCGGCGTCGAGACGGGCGGGTCGAACATCCAGTTCGCGGTGAACCCGCGCAACGGCGATCGCGTAGTGATCGAGATGAACCCGCGCGTGTCGCGCAGCTCGGCGCTCGCGTCGAAGGCCACGGGGTTTCCCATTGCGAAGATCGCGGCGCGCCTCGCGGTGGGCTACACGCTCGACGAGATTCCAAACGACATCACCCGCAAGACGCCGGCGAGCTTCGAGCCCACGATCGACTACGTGGTCACCAAGGTGCCGCGGTGGGCGTTCGAGAAGCTGCCGGGCTCGGTCGCCGTGCTGGGCACGCGGATGCAGTCTGTCGGCGAAGCGATGTCGATCGGCCGGACGTTCCCGGAGTCGCTCCAGAAGGGCATGCGCTCGCTCGAACACGGCCGGCTCGGGCTGAACTGCGACCCGGGCGAAACGCTGTACGACGCGATGGACGACGACGAGCTCGTTCGCCGCGCGGCGATCGCCACCCCCGACCGCGCTTTCCACCTCGAAGCGGCGTTGCGACGCGGTATCAGCGTCGAGCGCCTCGCCGCAACCACGATGGTCGACCCGTGGTTCCTCGACCAGATCCTGGCGATCGTGGAAGAGCGCGCCGTGCTGGCCGAGGTCGGCTTCGACGCGATGACGCGCCCGCTGTGGCGTCGCGCCAAGCGGCTCGGGTTCGCCGACGCCCAACTCGCGTACCTCTGGGGAGTCAACGCCGCCGAGGTCCGCAAGCGCCGCGAGCTCGTCGGTGTCGTCGCAACCTTCAAGACCGTCGACACGTGCGGCGCCGAGTTCGATGCCGACACGCCGTATCACTACTCGACCTACGAAGACGAGAGCGAGGTTCGCCCGAGCGCGGGTCGCAAGATCGTGATCCTCGGCAGCGGGCCCAACCGCATAGGTCAAGGCATCGAGTTCGACTATTGCTGCGTGCATGCGAGCTTTGCGCTGCGCGACGCGGGGTTCGAGACGATCATGATCAACTGCAACCCCGAGACGGTGTCGACCGACTACGACACCAGCGACCGGTTGTATTTCGAGCCCGTCACCGAAGAGGACGTGCTCAACGTCATCGACGCTGAGCAGCCCGAAGGTGTGATCGTCAGCCTCGGCGGACAGACACCGCTCAAGCTCGCCGGTTTGTTGCCCCCCGAACTCGTGCTCGGCACGTCACCTGAATCGATCGACTTGGCCGAAGACCGTGAGCGGTGGGGCGCGTTGTGCGCGCGCCTCGAGATCCCGCAGCCCGCGGGCGGCGTCGCGGTCACGACCGACGAGGCGTTGGTCGTCACGAGCCGCATCGGGTATCCGGCGTTGGTGCGTCCGAGCTACGTGCTCGGTGGCCGCGCCATGCAGATCGTCTACAACGACGACGACCTGCGGGCCGCGATGGTCGAACTCGCTGGCTTCGGTTCGCTCGGCAAGGAAGGTGGTCTGTCTGCTGAACGCCCGGTGCTAGTCGACCGGTTCCTCGAAGACGCGATCGAAGTCGACGTCGACGCCTTGCGCGACGCGACCGGCGAAGTCCTCATCGGCGGGGTGATGGAGCACGTCGAAGAGGCGGGCGTCCACTCCGGTGACAGCGCGTGCGTGATCCCGCCCCCCACGCTGCCAGTGAGCGTGGTCGACGTAATCGAGGAGTACACGGCGAAGATCGCCGACGCGCTCGACGTGCGCGGCTTGATCAACGTGCAGTACGCCGTGAAGAACGGTCAGGTGTTCGTTATCGAGGCGAACCCACGCGCCAGTCGCACCGTGCCGTTCGTCGCCAAGGCAACCGGCGTGCCGTTGGCCAAGATTGCGGCGCGCATCATGGTCGGCGCGACCTTGCAAGAGCTCCGCCTCGAAGGGTTGTTGCAACCGCCGTCGAGCGGTGGCCACGTGTCGGTGAAGGAGGCGGTGCTGCCGTTCAACCGGTTCCCCGATGTCGACACCATCCTCGGCCCCGAGATGCGCTCCACCGGCGAGGTGATGGGCATCGACTCGAACTACGGGATGGCTTTCGCGAAGAGCCAGCTCGCTGCGGGTAACGGGTTGCCGACCGAAGGCGGAGTGTTCTTCTCGCTCGCCGACCGCGACAAGCGCGTGGGCGCCGAGGCCGCCGCGAAGTTCGTGGAGTTGGGTTTCGACATCTTCGCAACCGTCGGCACCGCGAAGTACTTGCAAGACCACGGCGTCTACGTCACCGAACACGTCGCCAAAGTCGGCGACGACACCGGCGCCGACGCCGTGCAGCTGATCGAGTCGGGCCGGATCCACCTCGTGATCAACACGCCGCGCGGCCGAGGCCCCCGCGCCGACGGCCAACACATCCGCACCACGGCGAACGTGCGCAACGTGCCGTGCCTCACCACCATCGCTGCGGCGCGCGCTGCTGCGCTCGGCATCGCCGCGTTAAAAGAAGCGCCCATGCAGGTCCGCCCACTCCAAGACCACCACGCCGTCGACCAGCAACGGTTCGACGTCTAAGCAGAATGTCGAACTGGTCGCGCCATCGGACGTCAGGCGACCGATCCCGCGACCGGTTCGTGGATTTGTCGACAGCGGTCGGCGCGGTGGCGCTGCCGAACCCCGTGATGACCGCGTCGGGCACCAGCGGTCACGGCGCTGAACTCGGCGCGTACTTCGACATCAGCGAGCTCGGTGCGGTGGTCGTCAAGTCGGTGTCGGCCAACGCGTGGGCCGGCAATCGCGCCCCGCGGGTACACCCGGTGCCCGCCGGGATGATGAACGCAGTGGGCCTGCAAAACCCGGGGGTCGACGCGTGGCGTCGCGACGACCTGCCGCCGCTTCACAGCGCCGGTGCGCGCGTCGTGGCGTCGATTTGGGGCTTCAGCGTGGAGGACTACAAGGCGGCGGCCGACGCACTCGCAGGGTGCGGCCCCGAAGTGGTCGCGGTCGAAATAAATCTGAGCTGCCCGAACATTGAAGCCCGACGCCAAATGTTCGCCCACGACCCGATGAAGGCAGCCGCCGCCATCGAGGCGACGGCGGGCTGTGGTCGCCCGCGGTGGGCCAAGCTCAGCCCCAACGTCACCGACATCACGGCGATCGCTGGTGCCGTCCTCGAAGCGGGTGCAGACGCGATCACGCTCGTGAACACCGTGATGGGCCTCGCCCTCGATCCCGCCACCGGTGCGCCGCGATTGGGCAACGGAGGCGGCGGACTGTCCGGCGCGGCGATTCACCCGGTTGCGGTGCGCGCGGTCTTCGACGTGCGCGCCGCGTTTCCGTCGGCACCAATCGTCGGAGTCGGCGGCGTCGAGTCGGGCGAGACCGCGGCCGAAATGCTCGCCGCGGGCGCCAACGCTGTGCAGGTCGGCACCGCCACGTTCGCCGACCCCCGTGCGCCGCTACGCGTCCTGCATGAGCTGCGGGCCTGGTGCGCAGCAAACGACGTTTTTCACCTCGACGACCTCACCGGAAGGGCCCACCGCTCGTGACCATCGACCCCGCCGTGCGCGACCGTCTCGGCCTCAACCTCGACTATCCGTCGCTGGCCGCCGCGTCGGCTGCGGCCGACCGGCTCGCGCCGTGGTTCGGCATCGTCAAGGTCGGATTCGAGTTGTTCATCGCCGAAGGCCCGCCCGCGGTCGAGAAATTCCGCGCCGCTGGGTTCAAGGTGTTCCTCGACATCAAGTTGCACGACATCCCCAACACCGTGCGCAGCGGCGCACGCGCCGCAGGACGTCTCGGCGCGACGTACGTCAACATGCACACCCTTGGTGGTGTCGAGATGGTGCGCGCCGGCGTCGAGGGTTTGGCCGAAGGCGCCGCCGCAGCGGGCGTCGAGGCCGCGGTGCCCATCGGTGTGACGGTGCTCACGTCCGACAAGACCGCCGATCCGGCCGAGGTCGAACGGCGTATGGCGATTGGCCGCGACGGTGGCTGCGGAGGCTTTGTGTGCGCGGCGGCCGAGGTCGGCACGGCGAACCGCGTTGCGCCGGGGCTGATCACGATCATCCCCGGAATCCGTCTGCCCGGTGCCGACGCCCACGACCAGGGCCGCCCGGCTACACCGACCGACGCGATCAAAGCGGGTGCAACCGTGTTGTTGCTCGGCCGGACGGTGACGCAGGCGCCCGAGCCCGAGGCTGCGGCACAACAGGCGTATGACGAAGTGGTCAGCGCGCTCGCCTAGGTGTGCGAGAGACTTTTCACACCAGATGACTAAATCCCGCGTCGCGCACTAGCGTCCGATTTATGCCGTCTCCTCCCCAGCTCACTCCTGAGGCCCGCGCTGCGGCGCTCGAGAAGGCCGCGATCGCCCGGCGCGCACGAGCCGAGCTGAAACAACAGCTTCGGCTCGGGTCAATCAATTTCCGCGAGCTGCTCGCCAAGGCGTCCAACGACGAAATAATTGCCAAGATCAAGGTGCTCGCGGTGCTCGAAGCGCTGCCCGGCCTCGGCAAGGTCAAGGCCCGGCGCGTGCTCGACGAAGCCGGTGTGAGCGAGACCCGGCGCATCCAAGGCCTCGGCGAGCACCAGAAGGCCAAGCTGCTCGATCTGCTCGATCAGCCGAAGCCCTGATCGTCGTCATCTCCGGCCCCGGTGGGGTTGGGAAAGACACCGTCGCCAAGCTGCTTTGCGCTGAAGACGACCGGTTCGTGCTCTCCCGTTCGTGGACAACGCGGCCGCCGCGTGCCGGTGAAGGTCCGGACGCGTACAAGTTCGTCGACCGCGAAACGTTCGAGCAAAATGTCAAGCAAGGCCATTTTCTCGAATGGGCCGAATATCACGGCAATCTCTACGGAACGCCCGTGCCCGACGCAAACGACCCGCGCCATCTCGTGCTCGTCATCGAGGTGCAAGGCGCACGCCAAATCCTCGAGCGCGATCCCGAAAACGCGTTCATGTTGTTGCTCGAACCGCCGTCGCCCGACGTGCAGGAGCAGCGTCTTCGCGGCCGGGGTGACGATGAGTCGGCGGTGCAACGCCGGGTCGCCGCCGCTCTCGAAGAACTCGCCGACGGCCGCGGCATCGCCCATGCCAGCGTCATTAACGACGACCTGAACCAGGCAGTTGGCGAGGTGCGGCGTATACTGGAGGGCCGTCTTTCCGGCGATGCCGCCGGGTCGAACCCTCCGCAGTAAAGGAAGCAACCACGCATGGCCGAACGCCCTCCCACGATGATGTATCCGCCCGTCGAGGACCTGCTCGACAAGGTCGATTCCAAGTTCACCTTGGTCGCCCTCGCTGCTCGTCGCGGTCGCCAGATCAACTCGTATTACAACGGTCTGGGTTCCGAGGGGATCGGGACGATCGTTCCGCCGCAGGTGTCGTCCACGTCACGTAAGTCGCTTTCGATCGCGCTCGAAGAGATTGCCGCCGGCAAGATCCAGTACGTCGAGCCCGCAGCGATGGCGGCGGCGGCAGCCGCCGCTGCTGAAGCCGCCGCGGCAGAGCAGACTGAGCCCGAGGCGTAAGCCTCCGGCCTGCCGGCAGACAGCACAGCTATGTCCGTCGCCGGTCGACGCATCGTTCTGGGAGTCAGTGGGGGAATCGCCGCGTACAAGGCGGTCGAACTCTGCCGCCGACTCGTCGACGCAGGCGCGCACGTCGCGCCGATCCTGACTCCTAACGCCACGAAATTCGTCGGCGTGGCCACGTTCTCTGCGGTCGCCTCCGAGCCGGCGCTCACCTCGCTTTACGACAGCGGCGAACCAAGCCCGCACACGCGGCTGGGTCAATCCGCAGATCTCGTGGTCGTTGCGCCTGCCACGGCGCGGCTGCTGAGCGCATACGCCACTGGGAATTCCGAAGGGCTGCTCACAGCGACACTGCTGGCGACGCGTGCGCCGGTGCTCGTGTGTCCTGCGATGCACACCGAAATGTGGGAGCACCCCGCAGTGCAAGACAACCTCGAGGTGTTGCGTCGCCGAGGCGTGCACGTGCTCGAGCCCGACGTTGGCCACCTCGCCGGCGGCGACGTCGGCGCCGGTCGCCTGCCGGAGCCCGCCGCAATTGTTGGCGCCGCCGAAGCCGTGCTGACGCCCCAAGACCTCAAGGGCGTGCGCGTACTCGTCACGGCCGGCGGTACCCGCGAGGCGATCGACGCCGTACGCGTGATCACGAACCGCTCGTCGGGCAAGCAGGGCCACGCCATTGCCGAAGCGGCCGCCGCACGCGGCGCGCACGTCACGCTCGTAACCACTACCGCAAGGCCCGTGTCGCGCCTGATCGAACGCGTCGAAGTCGCCAGTGCCGCAGACATGCTCGCCGCGGTGGTCGCCCACCGCGACGCGTCCGACGTGATCGTGATGGCCGCGGCCGTCGCGGACTTCCGTCCCGTTGCGCCATCGTCGGGCAAGTTGAAGAAAGACGCCGGCGTGCCCGAGATCGTGCTCGAGCCCACCGACGACATCTTGCGGGGCCTCGGCGAGACCAAGCGGCCGGGTCAACTGCTCGTCGGCTTCGCCGCCGAGACCGACGATGTTGTCGCGAACGCGCTCGGAAAACTGCAGCGCAAGAACCTCGACTTGATCGTGGCCAACGACGTCGGCGCCCCCGGCGTCGGCTTCGACCACGACACCAATGCCGTCACGCTCGTAGGAGCCGACGGCGCCATCCTCGACATTCCCTTGTCGTCCAAACACGATGTCGCGCGGGTTTTGCTCGACGCCATCGTCGACCTTCTGAACTAGGAGCTATTTCGTGAGCAGTTTCGTTTTCACCTCGGAGTCCGTCACCGAGGGCCACCCCGACAAGATGGCGGACCAGGTGTCCGACGCCGTGCTCGACGCCATGCTCGAGGTCGACCCCATGTCTCGGGTTGCCTGCGAGACGCTGCTCACCACCGGTCTCGTCGTCGTCGCCGGTGAGATCACTACCAACGCCGTGGTGGACATCCCCGGGCTCGTTCGCAAGACCGTCAACGAGATCGGCTACGACGACGCGCTGAAGGGCTTTGACGGCAACACGTGCGGCGTGCTGGTGTCGTTGGACCGGCAGTCGCCCGACATCGCGCAGGGCGTCGACACATCGTTGGAAGTGCAAACCGGCACCAGCGGCGAAGACATCCTGTCGGCCCAGGGTGCGGGCGACCAAGGAATGATGTTCGGGTACGCGTGCGACGAAACCGACGACCTGATGCCGCTGCCGATCTGGTGGGCGCACCGCCTCGCCGAGCGCCTCAGCGCCGTACGCAAAGACGAGACGCTGCCGTATCTGCGTCCCGACGGTAAGACGCAGGTCTCGGTTCGCTACGAAGACGGCGAGCCCGTCGAAATCCTCACCGTGCTCATATCGACGCAGCACGCGGCTGTAGTAGAACGCGACCAGATCCAGTCCGACCTCGAGCACCACGTGATCACACCGCTGATCCCCGCGAACTTCAAAGGCGCCACGCCGTCGGTGCTCGTCAACCCGACCGGCAAGTTCGTGCTCGGTGGTCCGCATGCAGACACCGGTCTCACCGGTCGCAAGATCATCGTCGACACGTACGGCGGCGCCGCTCGCCACGGTGGTGGCGCGTTCTCCGGCAAGGACCCGTCGAAGGTCGACCGCTCCGCGGCGTACGCGGCGCGCTGGGTCGCGAAGCACGTAGTGGCCGCCGGCGCCGCGAAGCGTTGTGAAGTGCAGGTGGCGTATGCCATCGGCCGAGCCGAGCCCGTGTCGTTGTTGGTCGAGACGTTTGGCACCGCCACCGTCGACCCCGACAAGATCGACCGCGCCGTGCGTGACCTGTTCGACCTGCGCCCCGCCGCGATCTTGCGCGACCTCGACCTGCGTCGCCCGGTGTACAAGGCCACCGCGGCGTACGGTCATTTCGGCCGCACGGGCGACGGCTTCACGTGGGAAAAGACGCCCCGCAAGGACGACCTGAAGTCAGCGCTAGGTCTGTAACGCCCCGAGTCGTCCAGGTACTGCCTGACGTCTCGGCCATCGACCGCGTCTTCGACTACGAGGTTCCGGACAAGCTTTCGTTTGCCGTCCGGGTTGGTGCGGCGGTCCGCGTGGAACTCCATGGCCGACGCGTGCGGGGCTGGGTCGTGGCCGAGGGCCGCAGCGGCGCCGACTACGACACGCTCAAGCCCATCCTCAAAGTCAGCCCTGGTTGGGTGCAACCCGAGTCGATCGACATGGCCGAATGGGCCGCGTGGCGATGGGCCGGCAAACGGCGCTCGTTTCTCGCCACGGCCGCTGACCCCCACAACTACCGCGAGCCGGTGTCGTTTTCTGGTGCTCGCGAGCGCGGGCCGGAACAGCCGAGCTGGGGCGACGCCGCATTCGCGCACGAGCGCGCGGTCCTGCGCCTTGCCCCCGCCATCGACCCCTGGCCCGTCATCGAGGCCGCGGCCCGGCGTGGCCCGGCGTTGGTGCTGGTCCCGTCCCTCGCTCGCGTCGAGCGGCTGGCGCGCCGCATCAACGACGACCCCGTCGGTCACGTAGTCGTCGGTAGCCGAGCCGGGGCGTGGGCGCCGATGCGACAACTCGGCGCGGTTGTCGTCGTCGACGCGCACGACGAGGTCTACGCCGAAGAACGAGCGCCCACCTGGAACGCGTGGCGCGTCGCGGCTGAGCGCGCCGAGCGCGCCGGCGCACCGTGCGTGCTCGTGAGTGCAACCCCAACGCTCGAACACCTCAAGTGGGGGACCGTTGTCGAAACCGATCGACCTACGGAGCGCAGGGGCTGGGCGCGGCTGGAAGTCGTCGACCGACGCGGCGACGACCCGCGCACGGGTTTGTGGTCGTCGCGTGTGATCGACGCCATTCGTGGCGCGGAACGTGCGCTGTGCGTTCTCAACCGCACCGGTCGGGCCAAGCTGCTGGCGTGCGCGCGATGCGCCACGATCACCACGTGTGAGAAGTGCGCCGCCGCAGTGCGCCAGGATGAAGCCGCGGTGTTGTTGTGTGACCGGTGTGGCACGACGCGCCCGGCGCTATGCCTCGAGTGCGGCGGCACGAAGCTGAAGCTGTTGCGGATTGGCACCGCCCGCGCCGCCGAGGAGTTGAGTGCGTTGCTCGGTCGCGCCGTCGGCGAAGTCACCGGCGCGTCGGCCGACGTGCCCAACACCGCCACGATCGTGGGTACCGAGGCGCTGTTGCATCGCGTCGGCCGCGCCGATCTCGTGGTGTTCGTCGACCTCGACGCCGAGCTGTCGGCGCCGCGGTACCGGGCAAACGAAGAAGCCCTGGGGCTGCTGGCGCGTGCGTCGCGCGTCGTGCGGGGCCGAAACGAGGATGGCCTTGTGCTGGTGCAGACGCGTCAACCGGATCATCCGGTGCTCAAGGCTGCTGTCGCGAGCGACCCGGCTCGGCTCAACGCGACCGACGCTGCAATGCGAAGTGAACTGCGGTTGCCACCCTTCGCTGCCGTCGCGCAAGTGTCGGGCGAAGCGGCCGACGCATTCGTCGATCAACTCCGGGGTCAGCTCGGTGTCGACGTGCTCGGCCCTGACAACCACGATGCGTTCCTGGTTCGCGCCGACGATCACCGAGGGCTGTGCGACGCCCTTGCGCGGGTGGAACGGCCCACCGGCCGCCTTCGGGTCGCGGTCGATCCGGTGCGGATCTGAGCGCTCCAACCGCCCGGTATCCTGCACCCATGGCCGCGTACTCGATCCGTCTATACGGCGACCCCGTGCTTAAACAGCGCGCCGCGGCCATCGAAAACATCGACGGCACCGTCAAAGCGTTGGCCGACGCGATGCTCGACTCGATGTACGAGGTTCACGGCCTCGGTCTGGCCGCGCCGCAGGTCGGTGTGCAGAAGCGACTGTTCGTCTACGACCTTTACGACGACTCGGGGCCGCGCACGATCATCAACCCCACGATCACCGAGACGAGCGGTGAATGGACCTTCGAGGAAGGGTGCCTCTCGATCCCCGGTCTGTATTTCCCGATCACCCGGCCTAAGGAGGTCCTGCTGACCGGGTTCGACCTCGACGGCAACGAGGTCCAGATCGAAGCCGACGAGGTCCTAGCCCGCGCGTTCCAGCATGAACTCGATCATCTCGACGGCACGCTGTTGCTCGAGCACCTCGACGCTGACCAGCGCAAAGCGGCGCTGCGTGAACTCCGCCAGCGCACCGCGGTTTAAACCGTTTCCGCGGCGCGCCGCCTGATGCGTCTTGTGTTCCTCGGCTCGCCGGAGGCCGCTGTCCCGTCGCTGGAAGCACTCGCCGCTGAGCACGACGTCGCACTCGTCGTTACGCAACCCGACCGTCGCCGCGGTCGGGGCAGCGACCTCGTCCCGACGCCCGTTAAGGCGGCCGCGGTTCGGCGCGGCTTAGCGGTGAGCGAGCGGGTCGACGACGTACTCGACGTCGGAGCGGAACTCGGCGTGGTCGTCGCGTACGGACGAATCATCAAACCCCACGTGCTCGACGCGCTCCCGATGGTGAACGTGCACTTCTCGCTGCTGCCGCGCTGGCGCGGCGCGGCCCCGGTCGAGCGCGCCATCCTCGCCGGCGACCCCATCACCGGTGTGTGCCTGATGCGCGTCGACGTCGGCCTCGACACCGGCGACGTGTTCGCGCGCCGTGAGGTCGCGATCAACGAAGAGGTCACCGCCGCCGAGCTCACGATGCAACTCGCCGAAATTGGCGCGCGCTTGCTCGTCGACACCCTGCGTGACGGGCTCGGCGACGCAGAGCCGCAGCAGGGCGAACCGAACTACGCCGCGAAAATCGACGCGTCCGAGTTGCGGCTTGATCTGTCGCAGCCGCCCGAACAACTCGCGCGCGTCGTCCGCCTGGGCCGAGCGTGGACGACGGTCAACGGCAAACGCCTGATTGTTTGGCGCTCTCGCGTCGTCGACGGCCGGTTTGAACCGCTCGAAGTACAACCCGAGGGCAAGGGTCGCATGACGGCGACAGAGTGGCGGCGCGGTGTGGGCGATGTTGAGCTCGGTACGTGAACAACGCTGATCTGGCCGCCCGAGTGGTGGCGCGTGACGCGCTCGTCCGTATCGAAACCGACGATGCCTACGCGAACCTCGTGTTGCCGCCGATGCTCGAGCGTTCGGACCTGAGCGGGCGCGACAGACGTTTCGTTACCGAACTCGTCTACGGCTCGACTCGTATGCGCCGCGCTGTCGACGGGGCCTTAGCGCCGCACGTGCAGCGCGAAATCGAACCGGAGGTGCGCACGGTGCTGCGCCTCGGCGCGTACCAGCTGCTGTACGCCGGCGTCGCTGCGCACGCGGCGGTGAGCACAACTGTGAGCCTCGCTCCGAAGCGAGCACAGGGGTTTGTGAACGCCGTGATGCGCCGGCTCTCCGAAGCGGCGCCGTTCGACGACCCCGACGCCGCAACACGCTTGTCGTACCCCGATTGGGTGGTCGAGCGGCTGCGGCGCGACCTCGGCGAAAAGGCCGCGCTCGACGCGCTCGAAGCGATGAACCAACCGCCGCGACCGCACGTGCGTGACGACGGGTATGTGCAAGACCCCGCGTCGGGGTGGGTCGCTGGTCTTGTCGACGCCGAACCGGGTCATCTCGTCGCCGACGTCTGTGCCGCGCCCGGGGGCAAAGCCACCGCGCTGGGTCATCTCGTTCGCGACGGTCTCGTCGTGGCTGCCGACGCGCGCGCCGGACGCGTCGCCTTGATTGCCGACAATGCACGGTCGACCGGCACCGCCGGCACCGTCACCCCGGTAATCGCCGACGGTCGCACGCCACCGTTCCGCCCGGGCGCCTTCGACCGGGTTCTGGTCGACGCGCCGTGCTCGGGCTTGGGGGTGCTGCACCGACGACCCGACGCGCGCTGGCGGGTGGAGCCCGACGCGATCGCGTCGCTCGCCGCCACCGCGCGCGACCTGATCGGTGCGGCCGCGGCGCTTGTGAAGCCGGGCGGCGTTCTCGTCTATTCGGTGTGCACCGTGACGTCGGAGGAGACCGTCGACGTCGGCGCGTGGGCAGTCGAGCACCTGACCGAATTCACCGCGCTGCCGCCGCCCGGCGGCCCGTGGCACCCACACGGCCGCGGCGCACTGTTGCTGCCCCAGGTCGCGGGTACCGACGGCATGTTCGTGTTGAGGCTGCGCCGCGCGTAACCGCGACGCCAATACGATGACCGGGTGACCCGCCTGCAGATTGCCCCGTCAATTCTCGCAGCCGATTTCGCCAACCTCGCTGACGCGGTC
>JBEEFT010000206.1:0-3067 GCA_041166225.1 Actinomycetota bacterium
CGACTTGGTCGACAACGAGGAAGACCGGGCCGTCGCCGAGGCCTACGTGGAGCACGAGCTGGCGCTCGTTGCGTTCGCGCGGCGTGCCCTCGGCGAAGAAGATGGTGACCCGCTCGAGCCGATCCGCGCGCTTCGCCACGTCACGATCTGACTCCTCGCACCGATCACGCGCGGGACACCTTGCTCCTTGCGGTCACTAGCGGGAGGTCCGTCGTTGCGAGTACCCCTGGCGGCGCGGCAACGACGGCGGGGATCGCGTTGATGGCGGGCATCGCGGTTGTCGTACCGATATCGAATTGTTCGAAGTCGTCAGGGGCAAAAGAAAGCTTCAAGTTGACGTTCGGTTCGCCCGTGATGCGGATGCGGTACCCGTACAACAACTTCCATTCGGGGTTCTGAGCGTGGCCGAAGATGCTGCCGAGGGTCCATTGCGTGCGCAGTTCGGCAACGACGTCGCCGCGATGCAAGCCCTGCCATGTGGCGTCGAGTCCTGCGACGGTGCCGCGTTCGATCTGCATGTAGCCAAGGTCACGATGCGCCGATGCCGTGGCGAGGTCGACGGTGAGCGTCACATCCTCGAGCATGACGCCGAGCGCTGCGGCCATGACATCGAGCGTCTCGGGATAATCGGGTTCGCTGCTCCGCAGTGCGTCGGCCACCGAATCCGGATCGGCGGGGCCGCCGAAGCCGTACGCCTCCCAGGTGCCGACCGACCCGTAGAGCGCGCAGTCGACGGACTCGAACACAGAAATCGCACGCACGCTGCGGCACATTGCGGTGGCCGCGAGGGCCACCGTCGGCACGTGCATCGGGTTCATACCGGTGCCGACGAGTGTGGAGCCACCCGCGATCGCCGCTGCGTGCAGCCGATCGCCGGCGCCGCCGGGATACCGACGACCGGTGACGAGGCGCGCCGTGGTCACGACGTTGGTGCCGCTGCGCAGCAGTCGCTCCAACACGTCGATGTCGGGCCAGTGCGGCATGTAGACGACGCAGTCGGGTTCAGCCGCCAGCAATGCTTCGACGTCGTCGGAAACCGTCACGCCGACGCGCTCTCGGCCGGCCAGCGTCCCAGCATCGAGGCCCACCTTGTCGGCGCTATGCGCGAACACGCCGACCAGCTCGAGGCGTGGATCGTCGAGGATCGCTCGCAACGCGGATGCCCCCACGATCCCCGTGGTCCATTGCACCACTCGGATCGGGTGGCTCATGCGTCCCACACCACGTCGAGGCGAGGCGGCGAGCGCAAGAACGAACCGGCGATGAAGGGCGGCTCGGCGTCGGGATCGAGGCGGATTCCCGGCAGCCGTCGCACGAGGGCGTCGACGAGCGCTTCGGTCTCCATCTTCGCGAGGTGTTGACCAAGACACATGTGGCTCTTCAAGCCGAAGCCGATATGGGCTTGGCGGGGACGAGATAGATCAAAGCGTTCGGGATCTTCCCAACGCTTCTCGTCGTGGTTCGCCGAGCCGAGGCTCAAGGTCAGGTTGGCGCCAGCGGGAATTTCCGTGCCCGCCAGCACGGTGTCGCGGGTCGCGGTACGCGGCGACACGAGCAGCGGGGTCTCCCAGCGAACACCCTCGTCGACCGCGGCGCCGATGCGCCCGGGTTCCGCGAGGAGCAGGTCGAACTGGTCGCGCTGGGTCAGTAAAGCGAGAAGCAGCGAGGACGACGATCGATACGTCGTCTCGGCTCCTGCGGGCAGGAGGAGGCGAAGGAAGGAAAAGATCTCTTCGTCCGTGAGCCGGTGCCCGTCATGCTCGGCGAACGCAAGCGCAGACATCATGTCGTCGCGCGGCTCGCGTCGTCGCTCCGCAAGCACCTCGGCGAACAGTTCGCCCAGCGTCGCGGCAGCCCGTTCGGCTCGCGCCCAGTCGATTGTCAGCGCGATCAGTTCGATCGCCAGGCGGTGGAACAACGGGAACGACTCGGCAGGCAGCCCGATCATCCCTGCGATTGTCCGCACCGGAAACGTGAAAAGGAGGCGGCTCACAAGTTCCGCCCGTCCCTCCGCCGCCAGCGTGCCGACCATCTCATCGAGGAGCGGGTCGACCAGCTCCTCGCGCCACCTGGTCATCGCTGACCGCGCAAACGCCTGTTGAAGGATCAGGCGGTAACCCCGATGATCGGGCGGATACATCTCGATGAGCGAACGACCCATCACCACGCCGATCAGCCCGCTGTACGCAGCCGAGCTGTACGCCTCGGGGTCGGCGAGCACCTCGGCGACCGCGTCGTAGGAGTACACGGAGAATTGCGGCGGCATTCCTTCCATGTGCTCGGTGATTCCGAGTTCCGGCATGCCCACGTGCACCGCCCCCGCGGCTCGGAGTTCGGCGAAGAGTGGGTAGGGCGACTCGGGACCGGTGCCTATCGTCCGGCTGAACTCCTCGAACACCACCGCTGCGTCGTCGGACTCTGACATTGCTGTTTCTCCTTCGCGCACCTCGCGGCAAAGGGGACCGTTACATATCTATGGGACAATGTAAAGGTGCCTAGCGCCGAGTCGTCGCCGATTCAGGAACGGATTCTCGAAGCAACACGAGAAGTGCTGGCTCGCAGCGGGCCGCGAAGGCTGTCGCTTTCCGACGTCGCCACGGAGGCCGAGGTGTCGCGCCCCACCCTGTACCGCTGGTTCCCGTCCAAGGAACACCTGCTGGAAGCGTTCGGTGCCCACGAGCAGGCGAAGTATGACGCCGGCCTCGCCGCTGCCATTGCCTCGGTGAGCCCAGCTAAGCGGCTCGATGCGATTCTGCGTTTCATCGTGGAGTTTCAACACACCTACTCGATGCGCCACATCGTCGACATCGAACCCGAACACGCGTTGCACCAGATGCAGAGCGTCCTACCGATCATGCGCGATCGACTTGTCCCGTACTTCCCGGGTCGGGGTGGCGTCGTTGCCGCGACGGTGGTCGTACGCGTGGCGCTGAGCCACCTACTGATACGCGACGACGACCCCGACCTGTTTTTGCGCGAGTTACGTGCCGCGGCCGGGCTGCATAAGCGTTCTTGATCAGGAACCTCTCAGAGCCCGAAGTCAGAGTTGAACTGACGACCTACGCAT
>JBEEFT010000207.1:0-2649 GCA_041166225.1 Actinomycetota bacterium
GCTTCTGCGTCGTACAGGTTGAGATACGACAGCGCCATCCCGCCGTGCTGGATCACGTCGTCCCAGAACGACGTGCCCCCGATGTTGCGATAGCGAGCGCCGTCTTGGTGCGGGTTCTCGCCGTACCGCAGTTCCTGTACGCGTTCGAGGGCGATGTGAATCGTCGGCGGCAGCACGGCGTCGGCGTCGAGCCAGCTCACGATCGCCGCGTCGTAGGCCGCCGTGTGTGCGAAGGCGGCGCGGGCCAAGCGTCGGCGCGTCGCACCACTTAGTTCGTTGTCGTTCTTGCGCAGCTCGTCGAGCACGTCGCCGTAGTCGGCGGGGTCGACCACGATGCCGACGTGATCGTGGTTCTTCGCCGCGGCGCGCACCATCGTGGGCCCGCCTATGTCGATCATCTCAATCGACGGGTCGGACCGGAACGGGTAGAGGTTGCACACCACGAGGTCGATGCCGGTGATGTCGTTCGCTTCGAGATCAGCGAGGTGTTCGGGCTTCGAGCGGTCGGCGAGGATGCCCCCGTGGATCTTGGGGTGCAGCGTCTTCACCCGTCCGCCCAACATTTCGGGTGAACCCGTGACGGTCGCAACGTCGGTGTGCGCGATGCCCTCGTCGCCCAACGCGCGCGACGTGTTGCCGCTGGCAATCAGTTCCCACCCGAGACCTTCGAGACCTTTCGCGAACGCGATCAGTCCGGTCTTGTCCCATACAGACAGCAGTGCCCTCACGGCAGGGTTCCTTCCATTACGACCTTGATGGTGGCCGGGTAGAGACGGCGTTCGACTTGTTTGATGCGCTCGTGCAGCGTGGCTTCGTCGTCACCGGGCAGAACGGGGACGGACTCTTGGGCCAGGATCGGCCCGCTGTCGACTTCGAGCGTGGCGATGTGCACGGTGCAGCCGGTTTCAGCGACGCCCGCGGCGAGTGCGTCGCGCACCGCGTGCCAACCCTTGAACGCGGGCAGCAACGCGGGATGCGTGTTGAGCACGCGGTTCTCGTACACCTCGTACAACTCGTTTGACGTGATCGTGCCGAAGCCTGCCATCACCACGAGTTCGACGTCGTGTCGTTTCAAGGCGTCCACCAATTCGGACGTGTACGCGGCGCGATCGAAATCCGCCGTGAAACTCGAGCGTTCGACCAGCTCGGTCGGCAGGCCGGCGCGGCGCGCGTTCTCCATCGCCATGCACGTGCGGTCAGAAACCACCACCGCAGGCACGATGTCTGCGCCGATAATCGCGTCGAGCAGGCTCCCCTGCCCCGACACCAGCACGCCCACTCGCACAGCGCTGAGGGTAGTTGCCGGGCGTAGGGACCTAAGTCCCACGCAGCAGCAGGCCATCGCCTCTGTTCGCTCCCGCTCCGTCGGCTCACGATGGGAAGGCAGTTACCGACAAAGGAGTCATCTCATGAAACGCAGAACCCTCGACACTCTCTTCACGGCAGGGGGGTTCGGTATCGCCGTGCTCCTCCTGGTGCTCGGGGTCGTGATGACGACCAATGGCAACTTCGCCAAGCACTACGTGCACGACCAACTCGCGCAGCAGCACATCGCGTTCAAGCCCGCCGCGTCGTTGACGAAAGAGGAAGCGGCGTCGCCGTGCCTCGTCGCATTCGCCGGCCAGAAGCTGACAAGCGGCAAACAAGCCGAGTGCTACGCCAACGACTTCATCGGCTTGCACGTCAAGGCCACCGCGGGCGGCAAGACCTATGCCGACTTGGGCACACCGCAGTCAGCGCTAACCGCACAGATCGCGGCCATGGCGCCAACTGATCCTGCACTCTCGGGCCTCAAGACCCAGCTCACCGCTCTCACCGCTCAACGAGACACGTTGTTCAAGGGTGAAACGTTGCGGGGGCTCCTGCTCACCTCGTACGGCTTCAGCGTCTTCGGCGACAAAGCGGCGCAGGCTTCAGGAGTCGCCTTTGGGGCCAGCGCCTTGTTGGCTCTGCTCTCGATCGCTGGTGTTGCCCACGCAGTGAAGACGCCGGCCACCGAAGAATTCGCCGCCGCCGAGCCGGCTACCTCGGGCCGCAAGCCCAAGCGCTTGGTGCCAGCTGTTCGCTGACCAACCGCTTTACTCCCGCCTCAAGGCGCCGCAAATCGCGGCGCCTTGAGGCGCGCTCGGGCCCATGTGGGGCCGTTCAGAACGCGTCGGCGAGCACCGCGTCGTACGTGCGCCGCCCGACCTCGGCCATCCGGGGGTTGTCGGCGGAATTGGCGAGGCACGCCAGGCTGTGACTGAGCGCGCACGCGCGTGCGCGTGTCCATGTCGGGCTGTCGGTCACGCCGGTCGCAACGACGAACTCGTTGCGGACGACCGGGTCACCGAAGCACACCCAGGCTGCGGCGAGGTCGTACGCAGTATCGCCGCCGGTGAGGTCGACCCAGTCGATCACGGCCGCCAACCGGCCTTCGTGTACCACGATGTTCGCGGGGTGCAGGTCGCCGTGCACCCACTGCCGCCGCGTGGCCGCTGGAGCCGCGAGCGCGTTGTCCCACAGCCGCAGCACCGCGTCCGCGTCGATCGAAGACCCGACTTGCGCGACACGTTCGCGCACAGCGCGATCGCGCTCGGTGAGCGGTCCGCCGCGGTACGGGTTCGTGGGCGCGTCGTCGGGCGCGTCCACGGCGAGGGCGCGCACGAA
>JBEEFT010000208.1:0-21889 GCA_041166225.1 Actinomycetota bacterium
TGATCGGTGGCATCTCGTATTTCCACACATACGCCTACGACCTGCTGGCGCAGAACGAACGCATCATGGGCTCGACGTGCGACGCCGCGATCGAGGCGCACAAAGCCGGCCGGCTTCAGAAGGTCACATACATGAGCTCGTCGATGGTGTTCGAGTCGACCGAACACTGGCCGAGCGTCGAGGGCGACGAACGGAAGATTCCACCGCCCCTGTCTTCCTACGGGTTTCAGAAACTGGCGGTCGAATACTTCGCGCGCGCCGCGTGGGACCAGTACAAGCTGCCGTACACGATCGTGCGACCGTTCAACTGCGTGGGCATCGGCGAACGGCGGGCACTGGGTGACGTCGACGTGATGTCGGGCAACGTGAAGCTCGCGATGAGCCACGTGGTGCCCGACTTGGTACAGAAGGTGGTGAAGGGTCAGGACCCGCTGCACATCCTCGGTGACGGCTCGCAGGTGCGGCATTACACATACGGCGGCGACCTCGCCCGCGGAATCGTCGACGCGATGGCGCACCCCGACGCCCGCAACAACGACTTCAACCTGTCCACCGCGCAATCCACTTCGGTACTCGAACTGGCCGAGGTGATCTGGCACAAGGTGCACAAGGACGGGCGGCCGTTCAACTACGTCAGCGACCCCGGTTTCGAACACGACGTCGCCAAGCGCGTGCCGGCCACCGACAAAGCCAAACAGGTGCTGGGCTTCGAAGCCACGACGTCGCTCGACGAGATGCTCGACGAGGTCGTTCCCTGGATCGTGCAAGCCGTCGAGGACGGAACGATCTAATTCGCCGCTTCGCACGACCCGGTTGGGCGGTGGCCCTGGTCGTTTACATGGTGGTTGGCGCCGCGCTCCTAGCGCCGTCGATTCGCCCCGGGCGCACGGTCGTCGAAGTCGACATCCTCGAGGCAGTCGAGCCGTTCCGGAGCGTCCCGCCGGTGCGTCACGTCCACGTCGCGTCGCCGAGTGATGCGCCGTTCCAGTTTCTCGGCTGGTGGACGTGGATGGGACGCGAACTGCGAACCGGCCACGTCCCCGAGTGGAATCCCGACATCCTCGGCGGCGTGCGCGTCGAGCCGAACGGAAACGTGTCGACCAGCTATCCGCTGACGTGGTTTGACCGCTTCCTCGCACCCTTCGACGCCTACAACGCCTTCGTATGGGCGCACCTCGTAATCGCAGCAATCGGGGTGTACGCATTCGCACGCAGACTCGGCGCCCAGTTCCTCGCGGCGCTGCTGGGAGGGTTAGGCGGCTTTGTCGTGAGCCTCCTCGTCCACCTGTCAACGCACCTCACGCACCTCGTGTCGATCGCGTGGATGGGTCTCGCTTTTGCCGGCGTGCACTACGCCGTGAAGACGCGTTCTGCGCGCGGTATGGCCGCCATGGCGGTCCCGCTGGCGATGTCGTGGTTAGGCGGCGGCGCGCAATTCGCCTATTACCTCAGCCTGGCGTGCGGCGGCTATGGGGTGCTGCTGGCTTTGGTGGACGGAGGACTGCGCGCCGACAAGATGCGAGCGCTGGCGCGTCTGGCCGGTGGCGCCGCGCTCGCTGCGGCCGTCGCCGCGCCCGCTCTCATCCCAACGCTCGCAACGGCGAACTCCATCCTGCGTTCGAAGGAATCGATCGCCTTTATTACGCGCACGAACCTGCCACCAGGCGACGCGTTGCGCGTCGTACTTCCGAACTGGCGTCACCCTGACGGCTTCGCATGGGGTCACTCCGAGGACGTGGAATACGAGGTCGATTCGCCTTTCTTTGGCGTCGGTGCGCTTATCTTCGCCGCTGGCGCTATCGCCGTAGCGCGGCGGCGACGCGATGTGGCGGTCACCATCGCCGCCGCAGCGGCCGTCGGCGTGCTGGCGTTCGTGGGGCCTCTCCATCGAGTGCTCTTTGCCGCCGTTCCCGGCTACAACCATTTCCGGAACTCGAGCCGGTGGGTGTCTGTGCTCCCCTGGTTCGTCCTGCCGCTGGCGGCGGTGGGCTTGAGCGCTGTGGTCGAACGACGACGTGAGGCGCAGCACGCGGTAATGGTCGCCGCGTTAGCCGTAGCGGGAATCGCCGCGATGCCAGTGGTTCTCGGAGTCGTGAAGACGAGCGTGCCGGCGCGCCGTTTCGCGAGCGACTGCCTGTTTGTGATTGTGATCGCCGCGCTGGTGTTTGTCGCGGCCCGATTGCGCGGCCGTAACGCGGCGCACATGGCCCTCGGGATCGCCGCGATAGTGATGTTGGGCGAAGGCGTCGCCCACACGACAACCTGGTACGGCTCGCACCGAGAGTCCGACGCGCTGCTGCCACTCAAGAGCTTGCGCGCGGCCGCGGCGCACGGCCGCATCATTCGCTATACGCCTGCGCTGACACAGCTGCCGCCCGTGCTCGCTGACTTGCCACTGGCGTACGGCGTGTCCGACGCGTCCGGATGGGCCGTGTTCCTACCGCGGGACATCGACCGGTACATGGGGCTCGTCGAAGACCACGGCCACTTCGCCAAGTCGACCAACGTCGAACCACCGCTTACAAAGCCCGACGTCCTCACCTCGCCGTTGCTCGACGCCCTAGACGTTTCGACGGTTCTGGTCGACCCTGGGATCAGCGGCGCGCTGCCGTTCCCCGTCGTCGGCGCGGAAGGACCCGTGCGGATCATGCACCGCCCGAACGCGCTCGGCCCCGCAACCCTGGTGCGCGGCGTGCCTTCGAATAACACCGGAGCGTGGCGCCACCTCAAGCGCTCGCCGACCGACCTTGCGACCACGGCGTACGTCGAACACCTACGTCGGCCCGCAAACGGCGCCGGTACGGTGCGGCTTACCTCGTCGACCGCCGACACGCAGCGCTACGCGGTGCGAGCCGTCGGGACCACCGTGTTGAGGGTGTCGGGGCGCTTCGACGAAGGCTGGTCGGCTCGTGTCGACAACCGCGCCGCGAAGGTGATGCGCGCCGACGGCATTTTCCGAGCGGTCGTAGTCCCTACCGGCTCGCACGTGGTCACCTGGCGCTATCGAAACCCAACTAATCGAACTGCCCGCGCAGTCGGTGGCCTCGCATTGCTGATCGTGTTGGGCTGTGTGGCCGCGCCGAAGCGCGAGCCGCAGGCGGTGACCGATAGCCGCCGGTAGGGTCGGTGTGATGTCCGGCCCGACCACGGCTCCCGCGCTGATTAGGCGGAAGTCGCGGGCGACGCGAAGCGACACCCTCGTGATCATCCCGGCGTTCAACGAGGAGGCGTCGCTGCCGGGCGTCATCGCCGACCTCACGAAGTTTGCGCCCCAACTCGACGTGCTTGTGGTCGTCGACGGAGCCACGGACGCTACGGCCGAGGTTGCATATGTCAGTGGCGCCACCGTCGCGACGCTGCCGTTCAATCTCGGTATTGGCGGTGCGTTGCGCACTGGCTTCGCTTATGCGCGCGCGCACGGCTACGAGCGGTGCATCCAGTTCGACGCCGACGGGCAACATGATGCACGGGAGATCCCACACCTTCTCGACGCCTTGAACTCGGGATTCGACATGGTGATCGGGAGTCGGTTCGCGCAAGGCGGCTCGTACGACGCCGGGCGCACGCGACGCGGCGCAATGGGCATGCTTCGTCTTTTGATGTACATCCTCGCCGGCCAGAGCTTTACCGACACGTCGTCGGGATTCCGCGGTTTCTCGCGACCGGTGATCGAGTTCTTCGCTCGTAGCTACCCCCTCGACTACATGGAGTCGGTCGAGTCGCTACTGCTCGCTTGCTACGCCAATTTCCGTGTTGGCGAAGTAGCCACGACGATGCATGAACGCACCGGCGGAAAGCCTTCGAACCGTCGAGTGCGCTTGATCTACCACTATGTGCGGCTGATGATCGTGCTCGTGGCCTCGGCTTCGCCGAGTGGCCGACACTCGACGGGAGCGCGCTCATGAGCGGTCGAGCACACCTTTTCGTAATCGTGGTCGCGGTAGGGCTCGTGGGCTTCGTTCTCCGGCTCGTTCGACGGCGCCAGATGCGGGCCAAGTACAGCTTGATCTGGCTGGCACTCGGAGTGAGCGCGCTGGTGCTCGCCGGTGCGCCTGGATTGCTCGACCGGACCGCCACCGCCGTCGGCATCGACTATGCCCCGGCGCTCCTGTTCGTCGTCTCGATCGTCGTGCTAATGCTCGTCGTCATCCACTATTCGTGGGAGCTGTCTCGACTCGAAGAGCGAGTTCGAACACTGGCTGAGTACGTCGCGCTGATAACGGCCGAGAAGATGGAGTCGACGGCTGCCTCACCCGACGACGACGCCTGAGCACTAACGCACCCGGGCCTTCGACTGGGGTGCGCCGATCGCGCCCACGACCGCCGTAGAGTGACGCCGCGTCATGACCCGCCATAGTTTCCTCGCGTTCATCGCCGCCGTCGCAGTAGTGCTCGGTGGATGCAACTCGAAGTCCGTCGACACAGGCGACCCATCGCACCCGAAAGCCAACGACGTGTTCCTTGAAGCGATGAACGCGCCCGGCGCGAAGCCTTTCATGCACAGCGTTGCGGTAGCGCCGGTGCCGCCGGTCGGCGGCCCTCGCGGTGCGGCGGCGCGAGCCACAGGCGGAGGTTCGGTGCGCGGCACTACTCCGGGTCTGTACGGCGGTTTACGTTCGCAGTCGCCCTGCGACGCGATGAGCGGCGTCGACGCGCTCAGCGCGGATGATGCGCGCGCCCAACAATGGGTCTCGGCGCTGAACAGTGATCCGGATCTCTCGTGGAGCGGCGGCTCAAAACTGAGCACCGCAGACATTTCTACGTACGTGACCGAACTTACGTCGGTGTTCCTTCAAACCGACACCCGGGTGACCGACCGGGGGCGAAACGCCCCTGCGTTCCAGGCCGTTCTCGAGCGCGGAAGCGCCGTGATGATCGACCGCCAAGGCGTGCCCCGCGTGCGCTGCGCCAGCTTCAGCCCGTTGGTGCCGCCGAAAACCGCGAGCTCACCGAAGTATCGGGGCGCGCCATGGGACGGGTTTGAGAGCGGAAAGCTTGCCGTTATCGCGCCGGGCGCCGAAGTCGAGGCGTTCCGCGTTGTAGATGTACACACGCACCGACTTTTCGACCTGCCGGCTGGTCAGCAGCTGTTGTCGACCACGACCACCACTTCGTCGACAACGTCTACTACGACCGCCGGAGATGACACCAGCACCACGTTGCGCCGAACGACGACCACCACGACGCTGAAGCGGGTGACCACTACGACCGCTCACACCGCGACCACAACACCGGTGACGGCCGCACCGACAACCACCACTCCTCCGGCACCGACCACTACCGCGGGTTAGCGACGCGAGCCGACGAGCTAGCGCAGCAAGGCGCGCAGCCGACGCAACAACCGCACCGCGCCGCTGACGCCCGGCGTCTTGCGGGCCAACTCGTAAGGCCGGTCTTTGTGCCGAACGATCGCTTCGAGTTCGTCTGCGTGCTTGCGTAGGAACATGAGCTCGTCGCGATCGGCGCGTAGGCGCGCCAACTCCGCGTCGCGGTCGTCGAGCAGCATCTGGACGTCTTGGGTGACGAGCCGGCCCCGCTCACGCGCGCCGCGCATCAAACGCCACCGCCAGGGTTCGCGCGCCACCTTCCGCAGTGGCGTCACGCAATTCGTCCAGCGCAGATCGTCGGCAACGGCGACCGCACGAGCCGAGGCCTCGGCGCGCCGATCGGGGTCGTTCAAAAGGTCGACGATCGCCGACGCGAGCCGGTTGACGTCGCCGGGGGGCACGACGATGCCCAAGTTGTGACGTTCCACGAGATCCGACAGCACGTCGCCGCTGGTGGCCACGACCGGCAGGCCCGCCCACAAGTAATCGAGGATGCGACTGCGGAACGCGAGGCGGGTCTCGGCCAGGTCTTTCGCCGACGACACCGCGATGTCGGACTCGCGCAGGAAGGCTTCACGCATCTCGTAGGGCGCCCAGTCGCCGAAGATGATCGACGTGTCGTAGAGGCCCAACTCTTTGGCCCGGTGCAGCACGGCATCGGCCATCTTCATGGACGGTACGCCGGCATCCGCGAGCTGCAGCCCGAGGAAATACAGCTTCGCGTTGGGAACGCGGTCGAGCACGAGGTTGAACGCCTCGACCACGGCCAAGGGGTCGAACCAATCCCAGACGCCCCCGCCCCACAGCACAACGAGATCGTCTTCGGCGACCGAGGGGTGCACGCCTTTGAGGACGTTCTCGGGATGCCGCGGTTTGTGACTGGGCAGGCCGAACGGCACGACGTCGATCAGCTGGCGCAGCGTGGGATCGGCGGCGTAGGTGCGCGAGTCGATCTTGCCCCGCGCGCTCAGCATGCCAAGCCAGTAGTCGCGCTGGCGCTCGGATGCGCAGATGAAAAAGTCGCCGGCGTCGAGCAGCTCGTTGAGCACGGACACGTTCTGCCGCAAACCGAGATCGGCCACCGCGCCCTCGCCGTGCAGCTCGAGTGTCTCGAAGAGGAACGGGTCGTACAGGTCGACCACGAGCACACCGGAAATGTTTTCGAGACTCGGGTACTCGCGCAACTGGTAGCCCTGGATCAGCACGACCTCGCTGTTCGCAGCCAGCCGCACCAACGTGGCCTCGTCGGGGTAGCCGAGAATGGGCACGCCGTCGACGACGTCGTCGGTGTCGCCCGGAGCCGCGACGGCGACGCGCGCCGTGGACGACAGCGCCTTGGCGATCTCGAAGGCGCGGATGCTCGGGCCGCGCATCTTCTCGCCGATCTCGTTCACGGACACGCACAGCACGCGGCCGGCACGGTGACGCTTGAACACTTCGGCGAGACCGAACCCGTCGACGATCTTGCGCTGAACGTCGACGTAGTCGGGGTCGTGCAGAACCGGCGCGAACGGCGTACCGAAGAGTTCGACGATCTCGCTGTCGTCGCGGCGGCGCGCACGTTGGATGCCGGCGCGCGCCGCGACGAGGGAATCGAGGTCGTGCACGAGGTCGTTCACGGCGTGTAGGTGGGCCAGCGTGAGCCGCGAGACGTCTTCCGTAGGAGCCGGATCGCCGCCGGGCGCGTACGCGTCGCGCTTGGCTGCAAGCTCGCCCTTTTGCGTGGCCCGCGTCATCAGCAGCAGCAACGCGGGGGCCAGAACCTGCGACAGCGTGTCGTCGCCGTAGTTCTTCATGATCGAGCGCAGCGCGTTGCGCTCGTACAACAGGATGCGCTGGTGATCGGCAAAGCGCGAAGAGGTGCCGTGCATCCGATGGAAGGTGATCGCGTTTTCGGCGAAACGAACTTCGAAACCCAGCAGCCACAGACGCCATCCGAAATCGACGTCTTCGAAATACGCAAAGAACCCGGGATCGAAACCACCGGTCACGAGATAGACGTGGCGGCTCACCAGCATTGAGCCGCCACAGGCGAACAGCAGCGGTTCGCCGTCGCGCGCCTCGACCTCGGCCAGCGGTTTGCCGTACCCGACCTGGAAGCCCATGCCGTAGAAGTTCATGACGCTTTCGACGAAGTCGACGCGCTCGCCGTCCCAGCTTCGGATCTGTCCCGCCACGCACACGACGCCGCGTTCGGGGTCGTAACCGGCGACGAGCGCCGACAGCCAGTGGGGATCGGCGCGCATGTCGTTGTTGATGAACGCGACGCACTCCGCGGTGGTAGCCGCGACGCCCGTGGTGACCGCAGGAGCGAACCCGGTGTTGGTGCCTTGGGGCAACACCGTGACCCACGGGTACTCGCGCTCGAGCAATTCCAACGATCCGTCGGTCGACCCGTTGTCGACCACCACGACTTCGGTGAGTTCGGCGGGGTAGTCCTGGGCCCGCAACGACTCCAAGCACGGACCCAAGTGGTCGATGCCGTTGAAGCTGACCATCACGACCGCCACGCGGGGGCGGCGCTCGGAGCTACTCGGCGCGGTGACGATCGGTGCGACCTCGCGCGCGGGCACTTGGCGCAGCTTGTCGAGTACTGCATTGAGTGAGGCCGCCAGTTGTTGTTGCGCTTGGCTCGGCGACGCGGCTCGTTCTTCGATCCACGCGGACAGCTTCGTGTTACGGCCGAGCGGATCTTCGGTCGGCACCAGCGCCTCACCCAACGACATCGCCAACTCGGTTAGCTCGTCGAGCTCCGCGCGCATTTGCTCTGTCGCGGGCGGCGGCGTCCACGCCGGCAGGTCGGGCAGACTCCCAGGCGGACGCAACACAAACGTGGTCCGGTAGTGGGGCGGCGTGTGATCGGCGTCGAGCAGCAATTCGTTCGACGCGCGGTCGAGCGCGTGCAGTTGCGCCTCGGCACCCCGAGACAGCATGTGGGCCTTGAGGTAGTAGAGGGCAACCCAGTGGTGCAGCCATCCGTCACCGAATCGAGCGAACGGAAGATCGGCCTGCTCGAGCCAGCCGACGATGGCGGCGGGGTCGGGCAAACCGAAGCCGGAGTGCTCTTCGAGCGGCGCCAGCGGCTGGCCGAGCTTGGCTACGAAGTAGGAGTTGATCAGGTGCTCGACGCGAACGGAACGCTCGTCGGCGAACGGCGCAACGAGTACGACGGGACCCGCGCTCACCCGTAGCAACTCGGCGATGAACTCTGTGCGGCGGGGCGCCGGGATGTGCTCGAGCACGTCGTGCGTGCACACGAGGTCGAAGCTTGCGTCGACGAAGGGCAGCTCGAAGCCCGAACCGACGAAGTGCTGATGTACGCCGTCGGTCGGCGGATTGTCGCTGTAGATGTCGAGGCTGACCGTGTGATCGTCGGGAAAGATCGACGCAATCGTGCCGAACGGGTCGCCTACGTCGAGGATGCGCAGCGGCGCCGCGCCGAGGCTTTGAGTGCGGATCTGCCACACATGCGAGTAGCGACCGTAGAGGTCAAAGCTCTGGGAACGCAGCCATTGCACCAGATCAGCCTAACGGCCGGGTCTGGCGCAACACCGCGTCAGAGACGGGCTCGAACGCTGCCAACGACGCGCCTCATTCCCATTTTCACGACGTCGCCCGCCCGCCCGTTGCGGCTGTGGCGGCGCACCGAAGCCAGCGCGTGCACGGGCCCCCGCCGCTGCCGCGCCGCGGACTTCGCGACGGCTTCGAGGCGCCCCGACGTCTCGCGATCGACCAGATCTGGCGCGCGGCGCGGCGCGGCGCAGAACGCCACGATCGGCGCGAGCGCTCGTGCCCATCCGAACCCGGGCGCGATCGCGCGCACGTTCGCCGCGGCGCGCGTGCGCCGTTCAGAGTTCTCGAGGAGCGCGTTGATCGCGTCGGCCAGCGCGTCGACGTCGCCCGCAGGCACGGCCGCACCGAGGTCGTGTTCCGCGACCAACTCCCCCATCGAGTCGCCGTCGGTGCACACGATCGGCAGCCCGGCCCATAGGTAATCGAGGACCCGGGTGCGGAAGGAGAACGCGGTTTCGACGTGATCGAGATGCGTGCTCACGCCGATGTCGGCGTCGAGCAGCCAGTCGGCGCGCCGCTCGTAGGGCACCCAGTCGTGGTTGAAGAACACGCGCGTATTCGCCACGCCAAGCTCGGCGGCGAGGGCGAGGGCCTCGGTCGCGACGCGCATCTGTGGCACCTCGGGGTTCGGGTGTTTCATACCGAGGAAGTACAAGCGGAGGTTGGGCCGCCGCTCGGCGAGCGCGTGCACGGCGCGAATGAGCGTGAGCGGATCGAACCAGTTGTAAACGCCCCCACCCCACAACAGCACCTCGTCGTCGGCGCCGATGCCGTCGACCACGCCACGAATCTCGTGACGGACCTGTGCCGCGGGCTTGTCGTCGACGCCGAAAGGGACCACGTCGATCAGCGCGCGCAACGACGGGTCGGCGTCGTAGGTGAGCGGGTTGACGCGCCCGATCGCGGCGAGCGCCCCGAGCCAGAAGTCGCGCTGCTTCTCGCTCGCGCACAGGAAGAAGTCGCCCCGCGCCATCTGCTCGTTCAGCACTGCGACCGTCGACGCGACCACTTCGACGCGTACGTCGTGCTCCGACGCCTCACGCGACAACTCGAGTTGCTCGAGGTGAAACGGGTCGTAGAGGTCGACGACCATCACCTTGTCAGTGTGCGCGAGCCACGGCTGACCGTCGATCACGAAACCCTGGAACACGATCACGTCACACCACGCTTCGCGCTCGCGCAACTCGTCGGTCCAACCGCGCGTGATCGTGTACGGCGCGTCGAAGGGCTCACAGCTACCCGTGGTGAAGAGGGTGACTTCGTGACCGGCGGCGGCAAGTGCGCCGGCAATCTTCGACGCGCGGATGGCGGGGCCGGCCATGCGGGCGCCGAGCGCGTCGTTGGTGATGACGAGGATTTTCACGGACGGCGCTATGCGACGTCGGGCGCCAGGCGCGGCGTCACGCCGTCGATAGTCCACTTCCCGTTGAGCGTGACCAAGCCGACCGTGTCGTGGGGGTCGCCGGCCTCGACGTCGAAACGCAGAGTGCGCTGCCGGTAGTCGAAGGCGTGCAGGCACTTGAAGTCCATGAGCGAACAGTCGACGGTGTAGGAGCCCGGCAACAACGACAGACGGTCGAGCGCGAAGTCGACCACGCCGGTGCCGTCGATCTTGTCGGGCACCGCAAGCGCATCGCGAGTGTTCGGACCAGCCACGAGCGTGCCGTCGACAGTTGAGATGCCGATGCCGAACACGGGGCGTTCGATGGGCTGCGTGGCCGTGTAGTGAAGCCGCAGCGTGCAGCGGTCGCCGGTGTGGACGACCGAGGTCTTGTGCCCGTCGGCGTCGACCAACTCGATCTTGTCGTAGTGCGCCTCGCCCGAACCCCAGCGGGTTCCGCCGGCGCCGTCGTCGACGCGGTCGGTGTGCGTCGTGGAGACGTAGCCGTCGATCACTTCGGTGGCCGGGCCGACTGCTTTGAGCACGCCGTGTTCGAGGTGCGCGATGTGGTCGCAGAGCGTGCGCATCGTGCCCAGTGCGTGACTGACCACCACGATCGTCTTACCGGCTTGGCGCAACTCGGCGAATTTCTCGCCGCACTTGCGCTGAAAGTTCTCGTCGCCCACCGCGAGCACCTCGTCGACGAGCAGCACATCGGGGTCGACGTTGATCGCCACCGAGAAGCCGAGGCGCACGTACATGCCCGACGAATAGTTCTTCACCGGGGTGTCGATGAAGCGTTCCAGACCGGCGAAGTCGACGATGCCGTCGAACTTGGAGTCGAGTTCCTTGCGACTCAGCCCGAGAATCGATCCGTTGAGGTAGATGTTGTCGCGCCCCGAAAGTTCGGGATGGAAGCCGGCGCCAACCTCCAACAACGCCGACATCTTGCCGTTGACTTTGGTGCTGCCCTTGTCGGGCCGCAGGATCTTCGCCATGCACTTGAGCAACGTGCTCTTGCCTGAACCGTTCTCGCCAATGAGGCCGAACGTCGTTCCGCTGGGGACCTCGAGCGACACGTCGTTGAGGGCCCAAAACTCTTCGTACTTTGCTCGCCCTCGCCGCATGAGGGTGACCTTCAGCGAATCGTTGCGCTCGTGGTACAGACGGAACCGCTTGGAGACGTTCTCGACCGTGACGGCGGGTTCGCTCACATCTCCTCCGCAAAGCGGGGCTCGAGGCGCAGGAAAATGGCACGGCCGATCGCCAGGCTCGCGATCGCAAACCCGGTGACGTACAGAAGGTCGCCCAGCGAGAACCACCGCAAGTCGTACATCAGGTCGCGGTACATCTCGACGAAGCGCACCATCGGGTTCAGCTCGTACAGCATCTTGAACGGGACGCTGTGTCCGAAGATGTGGGCCCGCGTCGGCACGAGGTTGAGTGGGTAGACGACAGGCGTGGCGTAGAACCACAGCTGCAGTGCGATCGCCAGGAAGTGCTGGACGTCGCGGAAATACACGTTGATCGCGCCCAACCCGAGCGCGAGCCCGTAGACGAAGATCGACTGAATCACCAGCACAAGCAGCACGGCGGGGACCCACTGGAACGTGATGTTGCCGACGAACAGGAACGCAGTGACGAGCACGCACAACTCGATGGCAAATTGCACCGCCCACGACGCGACGACAGACGCGGTGAGAACCTCTCGCGGGAAATACACCTTCTTGATCAGCCCCGCATTGGCGAGCGGCGCACCCATTCCGTTCGTCATCCCCGTCGCCAGAAAGTTCCAGGGCAACAACGCGCACAGCAGGAAGAACGGGAAGCTGTGCAACCCCGACGGCGACCCGGTGGGCGGCTCGACTTTGAGCACGAAGTGGAAGACGACCGCGAAGATCATCATCGTGGCGAGCGGGTTGATCAGCGACCATGCCCATCCCAAGGTCGAGCGCTTGTACTTCCCGCGCAACTCACGCAGGGTGAGATTGCGGAAGAGTTCGCGCGCCTCCGCGAGCTCCGAGACCGACGCCATGACCGGACCAGCGTAGGCGCACTCCTAAGGTTTCGCGGTAATGCGCATCGCGGTCGTCACGGCGCACTTTCCGCCGAACTTCACCTCGGGCGGGTCGCTCGCGCCACAGCGCCTCGCTCGCGAGATCACCGAACGGGGCCACCAGGTGTTCGTCTACGCGGGGTCCCTCGACCGGGACAGGGCCCCCGGTGAGGCGTGGGACGGTACCGACGCCGCGGGGTTTCCCATCCGCTGGATCGAGATTCATCCGTGGATCGGCTGGGCCGACAGCAACAATGTCGACAATCCGGTGGTCACCGCCGACTACGCCCGCTGGCTCGAAACGACGAAGCCCGACGTGGTGCACGTCCATTCCTGTCAGGCCATCGGCGTGGGCGTCGTCGAGGTGGCCGCCGCGGCGGGTATTCCGGTGGTGCTCACGATGCACGACTTCTGGTGGTGCTGCGCCCGCCAGTTCCTTGTCGACCGCACGTACCGGCCGTGCACGCTCGTGGTCGACGCCGGCGTGTGTGCATGCGAGGTCGACCACCGGTGGCTGGGCCTGCGTAACGCGAGGCTGCGCGAGGCGTTGCAGTGCGTCGACGTGGTGCTGTGCGTGTCCGAGAGCGCTGCCGCGGTGATGGCGGCCAACGGTGTCGACCCGAACCGGCTACGCGTCGACGAGAACGGCCTCGACGCCACCGAACCGGCGCCCGCGCCCACCCACGCCACGCACCCGGGAGTCACGTTTCGCTACACCGGCGGGTGGAACGAGATGAAAGGCGCCCGCGTGGTGATCGATGCGGCGCGCGCCCTCAGCGCCACAACGCCGACGGGTTGGCGGGTGATCGCGCACGAACTCGACGACTTCCTGGTCGCCAACGATGCGTCGCTCGCCGGACTGCCCGTAGAAAGCGTTGCCGCGTTCGCACCTGACGACGCCGCCGGGGTGTGGGCGAATACCGACGTGTTGCTGGTGCCGAGCATCATGCGCGAGTCCCATTCGCTCGTGACCCGCGAGGCGCTCACCGCGGGCGTGCCGGTGATCTGCACCGACACACTCGGACCCGAAGAGGTCGTATCCGACGGCGTGAACGGTCTGATCGTGCCCGCGGCAGACGCAGCGTCACTGGCCGACGCGATGCGACGCGTCGTGACCGACCCCGATCTTCTGGCGTCGATGCGAGCCGAATGCGCCGCCGTGCCCGTGCGCCCTATCGCCGACCAAGTCGACGGCCTGCTCGCGCTCTACGCCGAACTCACCGCCGCCCACTCTTACGAGCACGTCGCCCCGTCCCCCGCACGTTCAGACGCACTCAAAACGGTGTTGTTTCTTGTGGGGATCGACGGGGCGCCGCTGCGATACCGCGCGTTTCTTCCCGCCGAAGCGCTGGCGCTGGTGGACGTGCACGCCGACGTTCGGTACTACCGCGACACGTCGGTGCCCGAACTCGCCAAGCGCGCTGACGCGATCGTGGTGTACCGGGTGCCGGCCACGCAGGAGGTGCTCGCGCTGATCCACGATGCGCGCGCCCGGGGCGTGCGGGTCGTGTACGACGTCGACGACCTCATCTTCGACCCCGATCTCGCCGCGGAGATCCCCGCGCTCACGATCCTGCCGGCCGACGAGGCCGCCCTGTGGCTCGAAGGCGTGCGCCGCTACCGCACCACACTCGAAGCGTGCGACGCGTTCATCGGTTCGACGGTGGGCCTGTGCGACCACGCGAACGCCGTCACCGGGCTGCCGGCCTTCCGGTTAGCAAACGGCGTTGGCCTGCTCGTGGGCCAACAGAGCGACGCGGCGGTGCGCAAGGTGCGGACGCCGGGCCCGCTGCGCATCGGCTACCTCTCGGGCACCGACACCCACGACCACGACTGGGCGATGATCGAACCCTCCGTCATCGCGGCACTCGACGCCCACCCCGACGTCGAGTTGTGGCTCGTCGGGTTGGTCGCGGCTTCGGCCGCGCTCGATCGCTTCGGTACGCGCGTGAAACGCATCGGCTTCACGCCCTGGACTGCTTTGCCCAAGGTTCTGCGCGACCTCGACGTCAACCTGGCACCACTCACTGCGGGCAGCCGGTTCAATGAAGCCAAGAGCGCAATCAAGTGGCTCGAAGCCGCGCTCGTGGGCACACCCACGATCGCGTCGCCGACCGAACCGTTCCGCGAAGCGATCGGTCACCGCGTCAACGGAATGCTCGCGACTACGGCCCAAGACTGGACTGACGCGCTGCACGAATTGCTTGAGGACCGCGCGCTCCGACGCCGGTTGGGCACGCGGGCCCAACGCGATGCGCTGCTGCGCTGGTCGCCCCACGTCCAAGCCCACATCTACCGTTCGATACTCGAAACGGTTGAGCCCGCTACCCGCGCTTCGGCGTGGACCGACGTGGTCGCGCCCAGCGAGCCCTACGTCGACCGGCCGCTCGAGAATTACGAATTGCCGCGGCGCTGGAGCATGGCCCTGCCCCCGCGCGCTCGCATGCAATACCGCAGGTTGCGGGCGTTTCTGTGGCGTTCATATCGGACGGTGCGGCGCCACGGGGCCCTCGGTGTGGCGAGGCGCGCACCGGCGCGGGTGTTCAAACGGCAAAGATGAGGAGATGCAGCGACTCTTCCTCCGTTTGTTTTCCGCGGCCGCCGTCATCGGCGGTGCCGTCGGTATCGCTCTAACTTCGCCTGCGGCCGCCGCACCGTCGAGCTTTCATATCGAAGGCGGCGGCTTCGGCCACGGCGTGGGCATGAGCCAGTACGGCGCGTTGGGTTACGCGCAGCACGGCACGAACTACCAAGACATCCTGAAGCACTACTACACCGATACTGCCGTCGAGGCCAAAACCCAGCCCGGCGAAGTCCGCGTTCTTCTCGCGCAAGACACCTCGGCGCCCGTCACCACGACCCTCACGCCGAGTGGCCACGTGAACCTCGTGATCGCGGGCCAGATCGTCACCAGCGCCGAGTCGGGCCAGGCCATCAAGGTCGACGTGGTCGACGGCAAGTTCAACATCGCCGTAGCCGGCGCGCCACGCGCGGCTGCGGTCGGCGGCGGCAGCGACAACCTCTACGTGCAGTACAACGGAGCCCCGATCACGCTCGACAAAACCGGTGACCGTTACAAGTACGGGCAACTCGAACTCGCAGCGACCGGGCCGAGCGCGCTGCGCATCGTGCTCACGAGCATCACGATGCAGCAGTACCTCTACGGCCTCGGCGAGGTGCCGTCTTCGTGGCCCGCCGACGCGCTGAAAACCCAAGCCGTTGCGGCGCGCACGTACGCGCTGGAAAAGATCAACCGGCTCGGCCAGAACCGGGCGGAGTGCGGCTGTGCCGTGTTCGGCGACACGCGCGATCAGAACTACGTCGGCTACGACAAGGAGACCAACTCGAACGGCGACAAGTGGGTCGCCGCCGTGAACGACACCAACAATCAGGTCGTCACGTATCAGGGCTCGGTCATTCAGGCGTTCTATTCGTCGTCGTCGGGCGGCTACACCGAGAACAGCGAGATCGTTTTCAAAGCGGCGCTGCCCTATCTCAAGGGCGTCCCCGATCCGTACGACGACGGGAACGGCCAGAACACGCTGCACTCATGGAAGCGCGACATCTCGCTCGAGAACATGCAGTCGTGGGTGAACTCGAAGTCGACGACGAGTGTCGGCACGCTTTCCAACGTCGAGTTCCTCAATCCGCTCGGTGTGTCGGGGCGCGTCATCCAAAACATCGCCGACTTTGGCGGCGGCGTGCGCATCACGGGCTCCAGCGGTACGAAGGTCGTCGGCGGCGACACCTTCCGTTCGGTGATCAACGCCGCGTCGGGCGCGAACACACTGCCGAGTTCGCTGATGCATCTCGGCGCGTTCAGCCCGTATGGCGCGTTCGCCGGCGGCGTCTTCGTAGCTGCTGGCCGCCTCGCGGGCGGCGATACCGACCGCATCGTCACCGGCGCCGATCAAGGCGGCGGGCCGCACGTGCGCGTGTTCACGCCCAGCTTCGACACGACCGGCGTCGAGTTCATGGCCTACGACATCCGCTTCACGGGCGGAGTGCGCGTAGCCGTGTGCAACTTCGGTGACGCGGGCTCGCACATCGTCACCGCGCCGGGTCCGGGCGGCGGCCCCCACGTGCGCACGTTCTCGGCCAATGGCACGCCCGACGGCGACGGCTTCATGGCGTATGCGCCCACCTTCACCGGCGGCGTGTACGTCGGATGCGGCGACGTCGACCCGAACAACCCGGGCGACGAGATCATCACCGGCGCCGGAGCGGGCGGTGGCCCGCACGTGCGCATCTTCACCAAGAACGGTGTCGAGTTGGGCGGGTTCATGGCGTACGCGACCACCTTCACCGGCGGCGTGCGCGTGGCGGGCGCCGGGAACATGATCGTTACCGGCGCCGGCCCCGGCGGCGGGCCGCACGTGCGCGTGCTCAACGAGAACGGCAGCGAGGTGTCGGGCTTCATGGCGTACGCAACTACTTTCACGGGCGGCGTGTACGTCGGTGGCGGCAACGTGATGGGCGACGCCGCCCCTGAAGTGATCACGGGCGCTGGAGACAGCGGAGGCTCGCACGTGCGCGTGTTCAGCGTCGCCGGCGCTCCGCTGTCGAGCTTCTTTGCCTTCCAGACGGGTCCCGAACACGGTGCCCGAGTTGCCGGCGCGCGTGTGCCGGGCGGCGCCGTCGTCGCCGGGTCGGGTACCGGCAGCCCCTCGGGCGTCCGCGTGATCACGCCGTGACCTCACCGCGCGTCTGTGCCCTCGCCGGAGGCGTCGGCGCCGCGAAGATGTTGCGCGGCGTGTTGCAGGTCGTCGACGCAAGTTCCGTCACCGCGATCGTGAACACCGGCGACGACGTCACGTTGCACGGCCTGCACGTGTCGCCCGATCTCGACACCATCACCTACACCCTCGCCGAGGCCGTCAACCCCGAGACCGGTTGGGGCCTCGTCGGCGAAACCTGGAACGCGATGACGGCGCTCGATCGCTACGGGGGTCTCACCTGGTTCCGTCTCGGCGACCAAGACATGGCTACGCACCTGTACCGAACGCAACGGTTGCGCGACGGGCTCACGCTGGGCGAGGTCACCGCCGAGATCACGCGGGCGTGGGGCCTCGAATTGCGCTTGTTGCCCGTCACCGATGATTCGCTCGAGACGCGGGTTGTGGTCGAGGGCGAGGGCGAGATCGGGTTCCAGGAGTACTTCGTCGGGCGGCAGCACAACGTCACCGTGGAGTCGGTGCGGTTTGCCGGGGCAGAAAGCGCCACCCCAGCGCCGGGCGTGCTCGACGCGATCGCGTCGGCCAGCGTCGTGCTTGTGTGTCCGTCGAACCCGATCGTGTCGATCGGGCCGCTCCTCGCGGTGCCCGGCGTACAAGCGGCGGTAGCCGCGCGGCGTTCGTCGACCGTTGCGGTGTCGCCCATTGTCGCGGGTTTGGCGTTGAAGGGACCGGCCGATCGGATGCTGCGCGAGCTCGGTCACGACGCGTCCGTCGTCGGGGTCGCCCGGCTGTACCGCGAGTTCGTGGCAACGCTGGTGATCGACGAAGCCGATCAGGATCTCGCCCCCGCCGTCGAAGACGCGGGCATGCGTTGTGTCGTCACACCGACGGTGATGCGCAACCAAGACGACGCGGCCGCTTTGGCTCGCGTTGCGCTGGGCGCGGCAGACTCCGCTTTGTGATTTCGATCTTCGGCCTCGCCGGCATCGGCGAGGTCAACGACGGCGACCGTCTGGCGTCGCTGATCGTCGCCGCAGCCGACGGCGCGTTGGAGCCCGGTGACGTTCTGGTCGTCACGCAGAAGATCGTGTCTAAAGCCGAAGGTCGTCTCGTGCCCGTCAACGCCGAAGATCCGCTCGCCGCCAAAGCGCTCGTCGAGCAGGAGTCGGTGCGCATCGTGCGCCGCCGAGGCGACCTGATCATCAGCGAGACGAGCCACGGCTTCGTATGCGCGAACGCCGGCATCGACCTTTCGAACGTGCCGGCTGGTTTCGCCGCGCTATTGCCTGTTGACGCGGACCGTTCGGCGCGGCGCATCCGTGACGGACTGCGCGCCGATCTTGGCATCGAAGTCGGCGTGATCGTCAGCGACACGTTCGGGCGGCCGTGGCGCAAGGGCCTCACCGACGTCGCCATCGGAGTGGCCGGTGTGGCCGCGGTGGTCGACCTGCGCGGCACCACCGACTCCCTCGGCCGCGAGCTGCAGGTCACCGAGGTCGCCGTAGCCGACGAGATCGCGTCGGCCGCCGAACTCGTGATGGGCAAATCATCGGGCGTCCCCGTCGCGGTCGTGCGCGGCGTCAACGCCGAGTGGCTACGCGAGTCGTCGGTAGCCGCCGAAATCGTGCGCCCGCCCGCCGAAGACCTGTTCCGCTAGCGCCGCCCGCGTCCCTTCCGCGATCTCGGCATCAAATTGGCTGTTCTGCAACCGATCCGATGCCGAGAACAAGTCCGTAGTCGATTACCCGCGTTGGGCGCGGGACCAGTCGACGGTTTGGTCGATGCCGGCTTGGAACGTGGTCCAGGGCTGCCAGCCGAGCTGCATCGCGGCGCGGCCCGGATCGAGGGCGATGCGGGGCAGTTCGCCCACGCGCTCGTCGGCGAGGAGCGGCTTGGCCCGCACGCCGACGGCAGAAGCGACCGCGTCGTGCACTTCGATAACCGACGTTTCGACACCGGTGCCGACGTTGCACAACAGACCGCCGCCGCGCTCGATGGAACGCACGAACGCGTCGACCACATCGTCGACGTACACGTAGTCGCGGGTCTGGCTGCCGTCACCGAAGATCGTGCACTGGCGCCCGTCGAGCAGCAGCCCGGCGAAGATCGCGACGACGCCGGCCTCACCGTGGGGGTTTTGGCGCGGGCCGTAGACGTTGCCGAGCGCGAGCGACGTGAACTCGAGTTCGTGCAGATCGCGGTACGCGTTCAAGTAGTCGGTGATCGCCTTCTTCGACACCCCGTAGGGCGATAACGGCCGCTGGGGCTGCGATTCGCGCACGGGCAGATCGGCCGCGGTGACGTTGCCGTAGATGGTGCCGCCGCTCGACGCGAACACGACCTTCTGCGCACCGGCTACGCGGGCCCCTTCGAGCACGTTCAGCGTGCCGATGATGTTGACCTCGGCGTCGAACACGGGATCTTTGACCGAGACCCGTACGTCCATCTGCGCGGCCAAGTGAAACACCACTTCGGGGGCGCGCCGCTCGATGACCGTGACCGTGTCGCGGGAACGAATGTCGAGCGTATGGATCTTGAGGCGGCCCTCGCCCGCAGCACGGGCGTCGGCGAGGTTGGCGAGACTGCCGGTGGACAGGTCGTCGATCACGTCGACCTCGTGGCCCTCGGCGAGGAGCCGGTCGACCAGCGTCGAGCCGATGAATCCGGCGCCGCCGGTAACCAGTGTTCTCACGCGCCGACCTGTTGGCCCACGATCTCGGCCCCGGGCGCGACCTCGGCGCCCGGCCCGATCACCGAGTAGTCACGCACCACTGCACCAGCACCGATCACCGCGTTCGCACCCACAATGGAATGGTCTACCCGGGCGCCCGCTTCGATTACCGCGTGCGCGTGCACAACCGACTCGACGACCACCGCGTCGTCGTCGACCTTCGCTGTGGCGTCGATCACCGGCGACCCGCCGAAGTCGACGTTGGCCTGGATGTAACTAACGGGGTTGCCGGTGTCGATCCAGTAGCCGTCGCATGCGAACGCGAACAGCGAGCCCTGGTCGACCATCGCCGGAAAAACCTCACGTTCGACCGACACGCGCCGACCGCGTTCGATGATGTCGAGAGCGGCCGGCTCCATCACGTAAATGCCCGCGTTGATGAGGTTCGTGGGTGCCGAACCCGCGGGCGGCTTCTCGATGAACGCGGTAACGCGTCCGGTGTCGTCGGTGACCACCACGCCGAAACGGCTGGGGTCGTCCACCGGCGTGAGGCCGATCGTGGTGAGCGCGCCACTGTCGATGTGGTGTAGCACCAGCTCGGTGAAGTTGGCGTCGGTGAGTACGTCGCCGTTCACCACAAGAAAGCGGTCGCGCACTCCCGCATCGTCGGCCGCGTACGCGATCGCTCCACCGGTATCGAGCGGTTCGGACTCGACGACGTAACGCACCGCGACGCCGGCACACGTGTCGTCCGGGTAGGCCTCGATGAACGCGGCCGGGCGGTAACCCATCGACAGCACTACCTCGTCGACGCCATGCGCCGCGAGCTGCGTGACCACGCGCTCGAGCATGAGCGTCCCCGCGACGGGCAGCAGCTGTTTCGGGGTCGTGTACGTGAGAGGCCGAAGCCGCGTGCCCTCGCCCCCGACGAGGACTATGGCTTTCACCGAGCGGAGGTTGTTGGCGGCGCGGCGGTAGTGCCCGTCGAAGCCGCAGTGGTAGGCGCCGAAGGCGCGGTCGTCGGTGTGGCGTCAGACGGGCTCGGAGTGGAGCCGAGGTCGCCCGGGTCGGCGAGGTTTGCGGCGGACGGCGGCTGGGTGACCTTGAAACCCTTCGGGTTGAAACTGATCGAGATCAGCGCCCCGTTCTTGATCTTCCAGTCCGACGGATTGCCCTTGAGCTCCGTGCCGGTCTTATCGGCCAAGTTCTTGAACACGCGCGTCGTGAGCACGCCCTTTTCCTTGCCGCACTTGTCGCCGTTCTTGAACCGCTCGCCGTCACGCTTGAGATTGACCGACGTCGCGGTGACCGTGGTGAGCGTGTCCTTCATCAGCTTGCCGAACGTGGCGTTCTGACCGGCAACGGAGTTGAGGAACGGGTGGGTGTGGACCAGGCCGTCGGCGTGGGTGTGAATGCCCGCGGTATCGCCGGCGGGACCGTCTTGCAGGGGGGCGGCCCACTGACCACACAGGTTGAACCCGTACGCGGCATGCCAGTGGTCTTTGTTCGCCACCGGCGGCGTGGTGTCGGCCGCGGCCTTCTTGTCGCTGATGCTCTTGGACGACAGCGCGACCCCGAGAACACCCGCTACCACCACGACAAAGAGCGAGGCGTACCAGAGCACCGGAGTGCGCTTGCCTGCTGTGCGACCGCCACCCGTTGCTGCGGCGCGGTTGACCTTTTTTGCGTTCGACGCCTTACCCATAGCGCGGCGACGTTACCGCGTGGTCGGCCTCACCCCGGTGTCAGCGAATCCGCCGTGCCCGGTGTTGCGTCGCCACCCGACGCTCGCGGTTTGAACCCGCACAGTCGCCAGCGGCCGTGCTCGTTGACCAGCGCAGCGTCGATCACGGTGTCGCCTGCGTGCCGGCGCACCGTGTAGGTGGCGAGGCGCTGCCCGTTGGCGCGCGACTCGACCCGGGCAAGGTGCGTGCCCGTGACCCCGCCGTCGGATGCGGCCTCGCGTTTGGAATTCGCCGCGAACGAGTCGTACGTCACGGCGAGGCGGAAGGCGTCGCACAACTGGTCGTAGGCGCGGCGGGTCTTGCCGTGCTGTACGGCGTTGAGGTACGTCGTCACCGCGTGCTCGGGGCTCGCGTCGGCGCGACGGATTCGGGCGCCGATGGTCGCGATCAACGCGACCACCGCGACCGCCACGAGTAGCGGCAGCAGCCAGCGCCACCGCCGTCGGGGCACGGCGTCATG
>JBEEFT010000209.1:0-3211 GCA_041166225.1 Actinomycetota bacterium
TGTTCTTGCTCGCCGGTGAATTGCCAGCGCACGGGACCGGTGCGGTCGCCCTCGAGCTTCACGTAGAGGTTGTCGCAGAACACTTCGACGTGGCGCAGGCTCCCCCGTTCGAGGATGTCGTGCCAGATCGACGTCAACTGCACGACCGCTCCGTTTTCGAATTCCATCCGCGCGGCGGCGACGTCGTCGATGCGGTCGTAACCGTGGTGTTCCCGCGTAACGGCGGACACCGACGTCACCGGCCCCAGCATCCACTGCAGCATGTCGACGTCGTGAATCGAGTGCTCGAGCAGCGTGCCGCGACCCGCGAGCGCCTTGTCCATGCGCCACTGCGACGCGTAGTGACCCTGGTTGGGGATGAACTGGTCGTCGCGGAACACGATCGCCAGCGGCCGGCCCGCCCGGGGATCGGCGATGAGGTGCTTCACCACCGCGAACGCAGGCGACGTACGCATCACCAGGCCCACCTGGTTCACGACGCCCGCCGCTTCGACGGTGTCGGCCATGCGGATCGCGGCCGCGGCATCGAACCCGAGCGGCTTCTCGCAGAAGACGGCGACGCCGCGTCCCGCCGCTTGGCGCACAAGCTCCTCGTGCGCGGCGGTCCAGCTCGTGATGAACACCGCGTCGACCATGCCGAGTAGTTCGTCGGCGGCGCAGACCTGCGCGTCGTAGGTGGCGGCCATGGCCGCCGCACGTTCGTTATCGGGGTCGCACACCGCCACGATCCGATGGTCGACCGTGGCCTTGCCGAGCTGCCGCGTGTGCAGGGCGCTGATGAAACCGGCGCCGAGAAACCCGACCCGTACGGTCATCGCGGCGCCGCTGCCACCAGCGTGTTTTCGATCACGGCGGCGCGATCGTCACCCCACGGCAACGGGAACACGATCGGGTGCTCGACGCCGCTGTTGCGGTACGCGTTCACGGTGGCGCGCACCTGCTCGGCGTCGCCGACCACGTCGATGCCGTCGATGAAGGCGTCGCTCACCGCCGCGAGCGCGCCGGCGCGATCTCGCGCCGCGTGCGCCGCCCGCACGGCGTCAACCGACTCTCCATAACCGGCGCGGGTGAAGTTCGCGGCGTACGCGTCGACCACGGCGTAGCTGAACAAATCGGCGCGGGCGGGCGCGTCGGCCGAGGCGCGGTCGGTGACGCCGACGTGCACGTAGCCGAACACGGTCGCATCACCGCCGGCGCGAATCTGCTCAACCGACCACGGCACGTGAGTCGAGGGCAGATAGTTCAGCAGCACACCGTCGGCGTGCCTGCCGCCGGCTCGCAGCATGGCGGGGTTTAGTGCGCCGAGCACGACCTTGGGGCGCCTATCCCCCAGCCGCACCCCGAGCTTGAAGCGCGACACCTTGTAGAACTCGCCTTCGAAGTCGACCCGCTCACCCGACAAGCACGCCTTTACCAGCGACAGGTACTCGACCACTTGCGCGACAGGCCGGTCGCCGTAGCTCGCACCGTGCCACTGCGCGGCGACTACGGGCGACGAGATGCCCACGCCGAGCCACACGTCGCGCTCGGGCGCCAGGGCCTGAAGGGTGGCCGCGGCCATCGCCGCGAGCGGTGGCGTGCGCAACTGCAACGCGAGCACACCGGTACCGAGGCTTAGCGCCGGCGCGGTTTGCGAACAGGCCGACAACATCGCGAACGCGTCGGGCCCGGTGACTTCGGCGGTCCACAGTGACGCGTACCCCAATGCTTCGGCGCGCCGAGCGACATCGATGCCGACGCGGGGGCCAAGCGCCATCAAAGGTGCAAGCGTGACGCCGACGGGCGCCGATGTGACAGATGACACGGTCGGAACCGTAGCCAACGCATATGTTTGCCACTCTTGCGAATCACTTTTTGCGGGGTGCGGGGCTCGACTCCCGCGCCCGGTCACCTCTTTGCTCGATACGGCGGCAACACCAGCTGCGTGGCGATCACGGCTGCCGATGCCGAGGACCCCACGTTGGTGCTCGACGCGGGCACGGGGTTGAACCGGCTTTCACAAGATCTACGCGGCCGCCCCTTTCGGGGTTCGGTGCTGCTCGGCCATCTTCACTGGGACCACACGCACGGGCTGCCGTTCTTCCCCGCCGGTGACAACGCCGACGCCTCGGTCACGCTCTACCAACCCGAGCAGGGCGACCCGTTCGAAGTGATGTCGCGGGCGCTGTCGCCGCCCCACTTTCCGATCACGCCCCATGAACTGCGGGGGAAATGGCGTTTCGAGTCGCTCGACGCCGGCAAGCACGACATCGAGAATTTCGAGGTGCAGTGCCTCGACATCCCTCATTCGGGCGGGCGCACCTTCGGCTACCGCGTTTCGGACGGCATTTCCACGATCGCCTACCTGAGCGATCACGGCCCGATCGCCTTCGGCGAGGGGCCTCACGGCGAAGGCGAGTTCCACGAAGCTGCGTGCGAGTTGGCCCATGAGGCCGACCTGCTCATTCACGACGCGCAGTACACGCGCAGCGAGTTTCCCTCACGCGCCCACTTCGGGCACTCCACGATCGACTACGCGATCGAACTCGGGATACGCGCCGCAGTGGGCAAGGTCGTGCTGTACCACCACGACCCGTCGCGCACCGACGACGAACTCGACGCCATCGTGGCGGTGAACCAGCACCACACCGTGCGCGTGATCGCCGCAGTGGAAGGCCTGTCGCTCGACCTGCGCAACCGCGCGCACTAGCCGCGCCTACGCCGAGCCCGGCGGCGCGGCGGGGCACACCGCGGCGAAGTCGCATCGGGCGCACCACGGGCCCGCGTTGGTAGCGGCGTCGTGGCCGTCGATTCGCCGCACCGCGTCGGCCAGCCACGCCCGCGCCGCGTCGACGCGTTCGGGCGACACGTCGACGGAAACGCTGACCGCGGGTGCACCGTCGCGCTGGAGGTACACGAAGCTCGCCGTGAGGTGACCGGCGCTGTACCCGAAGCTGTCGACCGCGGCGATCGCGTAGATCAGTAGCTGGGTTTCGGCCGACGGGTCGCCCTCGGCCGGGGGACGGCCGGTCTTGAAGTCGACGAGTTCGATCGCGCCGTCGGCGTGCGCGTATACGGCGTCGACGCGGCCCCGCACCATGTGGCCCCCGACGAACAAATCGAACTGCGCTTCCGCGCCGACCGGCGCCGCCGCGGCGTACGCCGAGTCGGTGAACGACTGGCGCAGCCCGGCCACAACGCCGACGCCGTCGCTGTCGCCGTCGCTGTCGCC
>JBEEFT010000210.1:0-44377 GCA_041166225.1 Actinomycetota bacterium
CCGCGTGCTCGGGGCTCGCGTCGGCGCGACGGATTCGGGCGCCGATGGTCGCGATCAACGCGACCACCGCGACCGCCACGAGTAGCGGCAGCAGCCAGCGCCACCGCCGTCGGGGCACGGCGTCATGACGGCCGAGGAGCGGCCGGTCGGGTTGATCCGTCATCGTCCTCGGCGCACCGTCCGCACGACCACGGCCAGCACGAAGCGCACGCCGAGCCCGAGGCCTACGAACGGAGCCAACGCCCGGGCCGGGCCGCGGGTCGACTGCCACCACCACCGCATGATCGAACGGTGATGGGCCGCGAGCATGCGGTACGGCAGTTGCGCGGTAGACGCGCCCTGCACGTGGGTCACCCGCGCCTCGGGCTCGTACGCGACGGCGGCGCCGATGTCCCACGCTCGCTTACACAAGTCGACGTCTTCGAGGTACATGAAGTAGTCCTCGTTGAAACCGCTGAGACGGCTGAACGCTTCGCGCCGGATTGCGAAGCACGCGCCCGACACCCAGTCGACGCGCCGCGCGCTCTTGTGGTCCCAATCCAACAGCCGGTAGCGACGCGTGAACCGGTTGTTCGGCGCAATTAGTCCGAAGAACGCGTGGCCCACCGCGTCGAAAACGTGCGGAAACGTGCGCGCCGACGGATACAGCGTGCCGTCGGTGTTGTCGATGCGCGGCCCGACAACGCCCAACGTGGCGTCGGCGTCGAGGGCGGCAACCATCGTCTTCACCGCGGCCGGCTCCACAACGAGATCGGCGTTGCACACGAGCAGCACATCGGGGCCGGGCGGCACCGCCGCGGCGCCACGGTTGATGCCGCCGCCGTAACCGAAGTTGCCCCCGGTCTCCACGATGATCACGTCGTCGACGTCACGCACCAATGCCGCCAACGACGCGTCGGTGCTGGCGTTGTCGGCCACGACCACAGTGTCGACGCCGGCGGCGCGCAACGACCGCACGCACTCGACCAACAGGTCGCCCGCGTTGTAGTTCACGACCACCGCGGCAACCCGCTTTGACAACGGCGTCAACTGCCGGCGGCGGCGAGCACCCCGCGGAAGTATTCGGCCGTCCGCTCGAGGCCGTCGCGAAGCTCGATCGTCGGTGTCCAACCCAGCAGCGACTGCGCCAAGGAAATATCAGGGCGGCGCTGCATCGGGTCGTCGACCGGCAACGGTTCGTACACGATTTCGGACTGGTTGCCCGTGACCTCACGCGCCAACTGCGCGAACTCGCCCACCGTGAACTCGTTGGGGTTGCCGATGTTGACCGGACCGACGTAGTCGGAGTCCAACAGGGCCAACAGCCCGCGCACCTCGTCGTCGATGTAACAAAAACTGCGCGTCTGCTTGCCGTCGCCGTAAACCGTGAGCGGCTTTCCGGTGAGCCCCTGCACCAGCATGTTCGTGACGACGCGGCCGTCGTCGGGCCGCATGCGCGGGCCGTACGTGTTGAAGATGCGAGCGACGCGCACGTCAACGCCGTGGGCGCGGTGGTAGGCGAATGTCATCGCTTCCGCGAAACGCTTGGCTTCGTCGTAGACGCCTCGAGGACCGATCGGGTTGACGTGGCCCCAGTACGTTTCGGGCTGCGGGTGTACCTGCGGATCGCCGTACACCTCGCTCGTGGACGCGAGCAGGAACCGGGCGCCCTTGTCTTTCGCGAGGCCGAGCATGTGGTGGGTGCCCAGGCTGCCGACCTTGAGGATCTGGATCGGGATGCGCTCGAAGTCGGCCGGGCTGGCCGGGCTTGCGAAGTGCAACACCGCATCGACGGGCCCCGACACGTGCACGTAGGTGCTCACGTCGTGACGCATAAACGTGAACGCGGGATCAGCGAACAGTTCCTCGATGTTCGCGATGTTGCCAGTGAGCAAATTGTCGATCGCAGTGACGTCATCCCCGCGCGCCAGCAACGCGCGGCACAAGTGCGAGCCGATGAACCCGGCGCCGCCGGTGACCACTACCCGCACGGCTACAGCCGGCCGATGCCGTCGTAGGTGAAACCATGGCGGCGCACGGCCACCGGATCGAGCAGGTTGCGAGCGTCGACAATCGTCGGCGTAGTGATCAGTGTCTTCACCTTGGCCATGTCGACGTAGCGGAACTCGTCCCACTCGGTTAGCACCGCCAGCACGTCGGCGCCCTCGACGGCGGCGTACGCATCGCCGCACACGTTGATGCCGTCGAGGTCGCGCTTGACCATCGGGTCGAACGCGTTGACGTTCGCACCCTGCGCCCGGAGCCGGTCGATCACGAACACCGATGGCGACTCACGCATATCGTCGGTGCGGGCTTTGAACGTCAAGCCCCACACCGCAACGGTTTTGCCCTCGAGCGAGCCACCGGCCGCGAACGCGATCTTCTCGGCCACGCGCGCGTACTGCTCGTCGTTCACCGCGACAACGCTGTGCAGTAACTCGAACGGGTAGCCGTGGTCTTCGGCCATGTGAATCAGCGCCCGCGTATCTTTTGGAAAACAGTTGTGGGCGACAACTCCCGTCGACGTAACCACCGTGTGGGCAGTGTCGACTTCGACCGAGTACACGGTGCCCGTCCAAGGCTCACGCGTCACACCCGTCACGCGCAACCAGGCGACCGCTTTGTCGTCGAGCCGTCGATAACCCGTCGGCGCGATGCGTTTGGCTTGGTGGGCCATTGAAGCGAACACCGTTGGGCGCTCGTCGGGTGGCAACAACCACGCCGCGGCTTCGATCTGATCGGCGCCCGACACGCGCAACCAGTACGTGTCACACGTCGACTTCGTCGCACGGCCGACCCGCACCGACGCGACCACGCCGACGTCACCGAGCAGGCGGAGCATTGCGTCCGCGAGACGCCGAGACACGGTGCCGTATTCGAGAATCGTCGACGGTCCGCCGTTGACCAGACTCCACGACCCGTCGCCGTCCCAGAGACCCCGCAAGAGCATCCACTTGGCACCGTCGCCGCACGACCAAATCGCGGCCGGCACCGACTTCGTGTAGCAGTTCGATCCGACGGACAGAACGTGTTCGAACAGCGCCGCGAGCAACACCGACGACACAGTCACGTTCATCGCGGTCGTGCCACGGCGCGCGTCACACTTCACGCCGAGCCCGCGCCAGAACTCCTGAACGGCGGTTACGAGTTCACCCTCGTTTTCAAGGTGGAACGACCACGTGAGGCGGCGCCGGCGGCCGTCGGTACCGATATGACCTTCGGCGAGGTACAGCCCGAGCACGTACCAGAACTCGCTGTCGACCGGGATGAAGGCGGGCACGTACGTGCCGTTGGTCGCGGTGCCCCACGAGCCGCCATCGGGGATTCCCCATGCCCGTAGGTCTGATAGGCGCGCCGTGCCGGAACGACGAACCGCGACGCGGCGACCGCCCGCGGTAGGGACCCGGTCGAGCAACGCTTTTTGCGTCTCGTCGAGTCGCACGATGACCCTGGCGGGATCGATTCCCGCGGCGTGGATCGCGTCGGCCAGCGAGAACCTGACTGGCGGGTCGACATCGACGCGCACGGGCATGCCCTGGGCCAAGGGCAGCCAATGTCCGGGGGTGAGATCCGACGCGACGACGGTGCCCGTCGCACCCGTGAGGCCGTCGCCAACGACGAAAGGGTGGTCCGGTGTGCACCGCACGCGGCGGCCCATCTTGGTGCGCACGGTGAGTAGCTCTCCGGCGAACGGCGTGGCGGTGAAAGCGGTGATGTCGCGGAATACCGGGGTCGGCTCACGCTGATCCCACGCAAGCACCGACCACCCGTGCGCCCCCGAGCATTCAACCTCGGCGAACAATTCCTCGAACGAAAGATGGCGGGTGATGCCGTCGCGGCACACCAGCACGGTTTCATCGCCGTGAAAACACGAACCACCCCAACCAGGGCCGGGTCGCAGGAACTCGAAGCCGATGCGCTTGTCTTGGCCCATGCCGAGCGCGACGTCGCGCACGTCGGCGCCGACGATCTCGCAGAAGTGCGCGACCGCGTTGATGAAGCTGACTTTGGTCGCCAGGAACGCGTTGGCCGCGTACTTGATCGTCTCGGCACTCGCCGGATCGGTGACGAGCACCGGCGCGTGCAGCGACTCGTACAGCGCAGCGAGGCGCAGCGCCGCCTCTTGGTCGTGGGCGCCGATCACGATGCGATCGGGGTTGAGCGAGTCGTGGAGCGCTTGGCCTTCGCGCAGGAACTCGGGGTTCGACACGACGTGGACGTCGTCACGGTTGAGCAGCGCAGCGACGCGCAGGTTCGAGCCGACCGGCACCGTCGACTTGTTCACCACGATGCCGTCGCTGCGCACGTGGGGCGCGATCTCGCGGGCGACGGATTCGACGTAGGACAAGTCGGCTGAGCCGTCTTCACCCTGGGGCGTGGGCAGGCACAGGAACACGAACTCGGCGTCGTGTACTGCGGCCGTGGCCCCGAGAACGAACCGCAGGCGGCCAGCGTGGATGCCCTCGGCCACCATCTCGTCGAGGCCGTCCTCGTGGATCGGCACCTCGCCGCGGGTCAGCGCCTCGACCTTCGCCTCCACGACGTCGGCGCACGTGACGTCGTGACCGAGGTGCGCGAGGTACGCGCCCGTCGTGAGGCCGACGTAGCCAGTTCCGATCACTGCGATGTCGGCCATCAGGAGATCTCCTTGATCATGCGGGCGAGCGGCTCGTGCCAGTCGTCGAGCGGCTCATACCCAGCCAGCCGCCACGCCCCATTATCCAACACCGAGTTCGCCGGGCGCCGGGCCGGCGTCGGGTATTCGTCCGGGCGTAGAGGGGTGATGCGCGCCGGGTCATGGCCGGCGGCTTCGAGAACGGCGCACGCAAAGCCGTACTTCGTGGTTGCGCCCTGGTTCGTGAGGTGGAAGGTGCCGGGCATCCTCGCGACTGCCAGTTTCTTGATCCCCGCGGCGAGATCAGGCCCGAACGACGGCCCATGAAGCTGGTCGTCGACGACGCCCCAAGTCTCACGTTCGTTCGCCAGCCGCAGCATCGTCTTGACGAAGTTGTTCCCGCGCAAACCCCAGACCGCGTCGACGCGAACGACGGCACTGCCCGGGTCCAGCTCGCGCTCACCGGCGAGCTTCGATGCGCCGTAAACCGAGAGCGGGCCGACGGGGTCCCACTCGCGATACGGGCCATCCTTGGCGCCGTCGAAAACGTAGGCGGTCGACAGGTACACCACGTGGGCGCCGACTCGGCGCGCCCCCTCGGTGACATTGCGCGTGCCAAAGGCGTTCACGGCGAACGCGCGATCCGGGTCGGACTCGTGCGCGTCGACTGCGGTCCACGCGCCTGCGTGAATGATGAGGTCAGGTTCGAACCCGCACACCGTTGCCAGCACTGTGTCGCGATCCGCGACGTCCATCGACGCGTGCGTTGTGCCAAGGACCTCGTAGCGCGCATCGGCGAACTCCGCCATGAGGTCTTGGCCGATTTCGCCACCGGTACCCGTGATCAGGACGCGCATTAGTACGACGCGTTCTTGAGCGGCTCCCACCACCAACGGTTGTCGCGGTACCACCGCACGGTTTCTTCCAGCGCCTCGTCGAGCGTGCGCTGTTTCCGCCAACCCAGTTGGGTGATCTTCGCGATGTCGACGGAGTAGCGCCGGTCGTGGCCCTTGCGGTCTTCGACGTAGTCGACCATGTCGTCGCCGGCGCCGTGAAGCGCAAGCAGCTTGTCGACGAGCACGCGGTTTGGCGTTTCGTTGCCCGCGCCGATGTTGTAGATCTCGCCCGGCGCGCCCGACTCCAGCACGAGTTGCACCCCCGAGCAATGGTCGTCGACGTACAACCAGTCGCGCTCGTTCAACCCGTCGCCGTACAACGGCAGCTTCTTGCCGTCGAGCAGGTTCGTGGTGAACAGCGGGATGACCTTTTCGGGAAACTGAAACGGTCCGAAGTTGTTGGTGCAGCGCGTCACAGTGACGGGCAGGCCGTGGGTCGACCAGTACGACAGGGCGATGAGGTCCGAGCCGGCCTTCGACGCCGAGTAGGGCGAGCGCGGTTCGAGCGGATCCGTTTCCTTCGACGAGCCAACCTCGACCGAGCCGTACACCTCGTCGGTGCCGATGTGCACAACGCGGCCGATCTCGAGGCGGCGGGCGGTGTCCATCACGACGTTGGTGCCGAAACAGTTGGTGTTGACGAAGTCGTCGGATCCGACGATCGAGCGATCGACGTGGCTCTCGGCCGCGAAGTGCACCACCGCATCGTGACCGGCCATCGCGTCTTCGAGCGTGCCCGGGTCGCAGATGTTGCCCTTCACGAAGCTGTAGCGCGGGCTATCGTCGACGTCCTTCATCGTCGACAGGTTTCCGGCGTACGTGAGTGCGTCGTACACGGTGACTTCGTGATCGGTGTTGGCCAACAGGTGGCGCACGTAGTTCGACCCGATGAACCCGGCCCCGCCGGTTACAAACAGCTTCATAGAGCGGTCCAGGCTACCTGCGCCCGCCGCTACTGCGGGTTTTGACTGCGCGCGTGGCGCAGAGCCCACAACACCAGCGGCACCTGCAGCGGCAGCCGCCCGTAGCCGAGTAGGTGGTTGTCGAAGGGCGGGATCGGCTTCACCGCCGCGTAGACGTTGGCCGGGAACACGATCACGAACAACGCCGCGGCCCAGTAGCCACCGAGGCGCGCCGTGCGCGTGCGCGCCAGTAACACTGCGCCCGTGAGTTCGGCGACGCCGCTGGCGTAGGTCCACGTCCGCTTGTTGCCGAGGAAGCGCGGCACGATGTCGTCGAAGCTCTTCGGCGCGAGGAAGTGCGCCAGCCCCGCGACCGTCAGCAGCGCGACAAGCCCGAGCCGGCTCACGCGCTCGCTGCGCGGGAACGCCACTCTTAGGCGAACCGGTCGGGGTCGGCGGCTACGGCGCGCAGATAGTCGCCGTAGCGGCTCTTGCCGAGCTTGTCGGCGAGCACGGTCAGCTGCTCGAGGTCGATGAAGCCCTGGCGGTACGCGATCTCCTCGAGACACGCGATCTGTAAGCCCTGGCGGTGGATCAGTGCCTGCACAAACGTGCCCGCTTCGAGCAGCGAGTCGTGGGTGCCGGTGTCGAGCCAAGCGGTGCCTCGACCCAGCTTCACGAGGTTGAGCTTGCCTTGCTCCAGGTAGACGCGGTTGACGTCGGTGATTTCCAGTTCGCCGCGCGCGGAGCGGGGCAGGCTCGCGGCGATGTCGACAACCGAATGCTCGTAGAAGTACAACCCCGTTACCGCCAGGTTCGACTTCGGCGCAGTCGGCTTTTCCTCGATCGACAGCACTTGCCCGTCGGCGTTGACCTCGGCCACGCCGTAGCGCTCGGCGTCGTCGACCTTGTAACCGAACACGGTCGCGCCGTTCAGGTTGTCGATCGCGTTGTGCAGCAGGTCGCCTAGCCCCTCGGCGTGGAAGATGTTGTCGCCGAGCACAAGGCACACCGAGTCGTCGCCCACGAAGTCCTTGCCGATGATGAACGCCTCGGCGAGGCCGCCGGGCGTGGGCTGTTCGGCGTACGAGAACGACACACCGATGCCCGACCCGTCGCCCAGCAGCTGGCGGAACAGCGGCAAATCGTGGGGGGTGGAGATCACGAGAATCTCGCGGATGCCCGCCAGCATGAGCACCGACAGCGGGTAATAAACCATCGGCTTGTCGTAGACGGGCAGCAGCTGCTTCGAAATGCCGAGGGTGACCGGGTGCAGACGCGTGCCGCTGCCACCGGCGAGAACGATTCCCTTCATGCGCGGACCTTAGGAGCAGCGTTGGTTAACAGGCCAGCTCCGCGGCGCCCTTGGGCGTCGGGATGGCTCCGCGGGTGGTGCTGGTGGTGGCGGGAACGGTCGACGTCGAGCCGGTCGCCGGCTTCAGGGTCGACCGGATGCCGCCGTAGCCACTTCCGATGATGAGCTGGATATCGCCGCCCTTGAGCGAGTTGTCGAGCACGAGCTTGGCGCCGCCGACCACGTACGCCTGGAGCACTTGCGCCTTGGGGAGCTGGCCCGCCCCGTAGCGGATCTCGGTGTTCGCCTTGCCGAACCCACCCGGGGCGTCACCCACGCCGCCGGTGAGGAAGCCCGCGGTCGACAAGAGACGCTGCACCTGTCCCGCTTGGCCGTTCACGCCGCTGCCGTTGAGCACGAGGACCCGGATAGCCGCGGGCGGGATCGGAGGGACCTTGCCCGAAGGGGCGGTATCAGCGGTCTGGCCGACGCCGCTGAACCGGTCGATGATCTCGCGCGCCTCACTGGTGCGCAGGCGCAGCACGTCGGCGCCGCCGGCGGTGCGGAAGCTATCGGTGGGCAGCGTGAGCATGTCGACCGACTCGGGCTCGAGGGACTTGAACTGTTTGCCGATGCGGCTGATGTCTTTCGTCGACAGCGCCGAGTCGAGCTTCACGTTGTTCACGCCCGCGCTGATGAGCGCGTTGGCTTTGATCGGGTTGCGGAACCCTTTGCTGATTGCCTTGCGCATCATGCGGCGAATGAAGTCTTGTTGCCGTTGGATGCGCCCGATGTCGCCGGTGGGGTCTGACCGCCAGCGTCCGCTTTCGAAGTACTGGAAGTGGCGACTGCGGACGTAGCCGAGCGCCTGGTCGCCGTTGAGGTTCACGCACCCGGCGTTCTTCACGTCGAGGCCCGACAACTTGTCGCGCGCCGGGGCCGGGAACGGCACCACGACGCCGCCGACCGCGCTCACGATCGCACGGAAACTGTTGAAGTCGACCTCGATGTAGTGGTCGATTTCAATCCCGAGGTTCTGCTTGATCGTGGCGATGAGCCGTTCGGGGCCGTCCTTGATCGCGCTCGCCGCGATCGTCGAGTTCGAACCGAGCGAGGGCAGGGATGTGCGCGTCGTAGTGGCGGTAGCGCCCGAGGTCGACTGCGTGCCGTACGCGGTGTTGATGCGATCGGTGTGGTTGGTGCCGGCAATCGGCACGTAGAGGTCGCGAGGAATCGACAGGATCGACGCCTTTTCTGCGGTCGGATCGACGTGCAACACCATCATCGTGTCGGTGCGCTCGCCGGCGACGTCGTCGGCGTTACCGAACTTGGCCCGCTCCGCTTTGGAGATGTTGGCTCGCGTGTCGGAGCCCACGAGCAGCACGTTCATCGGCTTGCCGGGGTCATCGTCACCGCAGTTGCGCAAGATGCCGCACCCGAGGTGGACGCGGTCGATCTGTCCGAGGCGGAACCGCAAGTAGCCGTAGCCGCCGCCCGCGACGAGTACGCACATAGCGAGGAAGACGTTCGCCCCGATGAGCGCGCGCTGAAAACCCTTGTGGGCGTGACGTTTTTTCGACTTGCCCGCTACCACCGGAATCCCGCCCGGCGGCGACGACGGACGCACCGGGGTCGACCGCGACGCGGGCTCAGTTGCGGGCTTGGGTTGGGGCTTGCTCGACGGCTTGGGTTTCGTGTGGGCCCGCGCCCCGGACGTGGTATTGCGCGGTGCATCGTCGACCGGCACCTTCCGGGCAGCCGCGTTCCGGGCCGCGGCCTTTTTCTTTGCCGCTGCGGAATGCTGGGGCTGGTTCTTCGTAGCGGGTTTAGCCCGGTTGAGCTTCTTGCCCGGGACGGGGGGAATCGCCATGGCGGGGGGCAACGCTACTTGCCCAACCCAGTGAAAACAGGATCACCCCCTACGATCGTGACCATGGCGAGGATCGGCATCGTCGTGGTGACGTTCCGATCCGCGACCACCATCGAGGCGTGCCTCAGTTCACTGCGAGGCGCTACGGCGGCGCGCTGCGAGATCGTCGTGGTCGACAACGCGTCGAATGACGACAGCGCGTTGCGGGCCGAGTCCGCGGGCGCCGACATCGTGCTCCGGAACAAAACCAATGTGGGGTACGGCCGCGCGAACAACCAGGGTGTCGCCGCGCTCTCAGCGGACACACAGCTTGTGGTCTTCGCCAACCCCGACACCGTCTGGCCCGGCGGGTCGCTCGACGAACTTGCGGCGACATTTGCCGACCCCGCCGCGGGCCTCGCCAGTCCACTGCTCGTAGGCACAGACGGCGCGCCGCAAGCGATGGTTGAAGACGACCTGTCGCTGCGGCGCGCGCTGATGGGCATGACGCGACTCGCGAAGCCAGTGCGACCGCGGGTCCCGTTCGTAAAGGGCGATGCGGTAATCGACGTCGCGTCGCTGCACACCGCCGCTGCGATGGTGCCGATGCCGTTGGTACGCGCGATCGGGGGCTTCGACGAGCGATTCTTCCTGTTCGCCGAAGACGCCGATCTGTGCCGCCGCATCCGCAACTCCGGTAAGCGCGTCGTGGTCGCGCCTGCGGTGCGGGTGACCCACGTAGGCGGCGCGTCGTTCGACGCGGCGCACACGTCCGACGAGACGGCCGCGCTGCGCACCCGTGCGTTGGCCACGTATCTCGACAAGTACGAGGGGCCCGTGGCGCGCCGGACTTTCGGCGCCGTAGGTGCGGTGGTGTACGGGCTCGGCCGTCACCGCGGTCAAGCCCGCGAAGCGCTGCGGGCGGCCCGGCGATGACTCAGCGCATTGTGATCGCGGTGCCCTGCCACCGCGACGAGCCCGGCATCGTCCGCACGGTCGTGTCGTTGACCGAATCGGCCGAACGCCTCGACGACCCGTGGCGCATCGTGGTGTGCGTCAACGGCCACGATCCGTCGAACGGTGCCGCGGCAAACGCGTTGCGCGCCGCGCCCGGCCGCGCGCTCGTGCGGCTGCTCGATGTCGCGTCGAAGCCCGCAGCGTGGAACGCGCTGCGCGAGGAACCCGCTGACGTCCACGTCTTCGCCGACGCCGACGTCACCGTCAACAAGTGGGCGCTGCCCGCGCTGGTCGACGCGCTCCACGAAGCGGGTGTGGTCGCAGCCGCGGCGAAACAGGCCCACGTTGGTGAGGGGACGGTGGCGAACGTCGCCCGTGTGCCCCACCGGTTGGACTGGGGTGGGTTGCTGGGCACGCTCTACGCGGCGCGTACCGACGCGCTGCCGGCCGAGATGCCGCCCGACGTTTTGCTCGACGACGCGTGGCTGTTCGCGCAATTGGGCGCCGCCGGCCGCGTGGTGCAGAGCCCGCTGGCGACGGCCACGGTGCAGCTACCGAACCGGTGGCGCGACTTGTGGCGCCAGCGGGTGCGGGCCGAGGCCGGCAAACAGCAGCTGCGCGAGCTCGGTCTGCCGATGGCCACGCCACCGGCCGAGGCGACTTCGGTGTACCGCACCCTTGTGGCCTACCCCCCGCGAGAGTGGCCCCACGTCGCCGCGTTGGCCGCCATCAAAGTCGCCGCTGCCCGTCGCGCCCGCAAGGGCTACACGAACTGGAAACTCGCCACGTCGACCAAGCAGTAACGCCCGTTCGGTTATTCGACGGGGAGGCCCAGGCCGCGGGCGATCACAAGGCGCTGGATCTCGCTCGTGCCTTCACCGATCTCGAGGATCTTCGCGTCGCGGTAGTGGCGGGCGACCGGGGTCTCGTCCATGAATCCGTACCCGCCGAAGATCTGCGTGGCCATGCGCGTCGCCGTGATTGCGTTCTCGGTCGCGTACAACTTGGCGACGGCCGCTTCGGCTTTGAACGGGCGGCCACTGTCCTTCAGCCACGCGGCCTTGTACGTCAGCGCGCGCGAGGCGTCGAGCATCACCGCGAGGTCTGAGCACGCGAAGGCCACGGCCTGATTGGCCCCGATCGCCTTGCCGAACGCGTTGCGGTTTTTCGCGTACTCCACACTCTGTTCGAGACAAGCCTGGATCACGCCGACGGCAACCGCCGCGATCGCGATCCGTCCATCGTCGAGGGTGGCGAGGAACTGTCGGAACCCGTGGCCGCGCTCGCCGAGGAGGTTCGCCGCCAGCACCCGGCAGTCGCTGAAGGTGAGCCCGTGCGTGTCCGACGCATGCCAACCCATCTTGCGGTACGACGGCTGCACGTCGAAGCCCGGCGTGCCCGACGGCACGATGATGGCGCTGATCTCGGAAGGCCCGGTGCGGGCGGTGACCGTGACCAACGACGTGATCGACGAGCCCGAGTTCGTGATGAACGCCTTCTCGCCGTTGATCACCCATTCGTCGGTCGCCTCGTCGAGTGTGGCGGTGGTACGGGTGCCGCCGGCATCGCTGCCCGCGTCGGGCTCGGTCAGACCGAAACCACCGAGGCGACGCCCGGCAATGAGGTCGGGCAACCATTGCTGGCGCTGCTCTTCGGTACCGAAGGTGAAGATCGGGTTGGCACCGAGGCCGACGCCGGCTTCGAGCGTGATCGCCAGGCTCTGGTCGACGCGCGCGATCTCTTCGATCGCGACGCACATCGTGGCGAAATCGGACCCCGAGCCGCCGTACTCCTCGGGAAACGGCAGACCGAATAAGCCGAGGTCGCCCATCGCGTGCACGGTGTCTACGGGGAAGTAGTGGTCGCGGTCCCACGCTTCGGCGTTCGGCGCGATGGCTGTCTCCGCGAAGTCGCGCACGACTTTGCGGAACTGCTCTTGTTCGTCGCTGAACTCGAAGTCCATCCGCTGATCGTACGCTCGCACCGTGGTTGCGCCTCTCGCCGTCGTCGGCGGACAACTGCTCACCGGGTTGGTCGACGTCACCACCGACGTCGCCGCGCTCGACAGTGGCGCGGGGCTGTGGGCGGTGGTCAGGAGTTTCGAGGGCGACGTGGTGTGCGCGCGCTTCGAAGACGCGCGACCGGCAACGCCGTGGCCGGGCGAGCCATGGGTCGGTCCCCGTCGCGAAGAGTGGGACACCTCGCTCGACGAAGGCGCGTTCACCAAGGGGGTCGAGACGGTGCGCGACGCGATCGCCCGTGGCGACGTCTATCAAGTGAACTTGTGTCGGGTGCTGTCGGCACCCGTCACGCCCGACGCCGACGTCGCCGCCCTCGGCGCCGCGCTGGCCGACGGCAACCCCGCGCCGTACTCGGCTGTGGTGCGCATACCGTCGCACGACGTGCACGTGGCGTCGGCGTCACCCGAACGCTTCGTGCGTCGCGACGGCGAGATGGTGACGTCGCAGCCGATCAAGGGAACGGCAGCGTCGATCGACGGCTTCCTGGCTAAGGACTACGCCGAGAACGTGATGATCGTCGACCTCGTACGCAACGACTTAGGACGGGCGTGCGAGTTCGGCAGCGTCGAGGTCGCGGCGCTGTGCGCGGTGGAGCCGCACCCCGGTTTGTTCCATCTCGTGTCGACCGTGGTCGGCCGGCTGCGCCGCGGTGCGGGGTGGGCCGAACTGTTCGACGCCACATTCCCGCCCGGTTCGGTGACGGGCGCACCGAAGGTGGCCGCGCTCGAAATGATCAACGCGCTCGAACCGGTGCCCCGCGGTCCGTATTGCGGCGCGATCGGCTGGGTCGACGCCGAGCGCAATGTCGGTGATCTCAACGTCGGCATTCGTACGTTCTGGCTGCGCGACGGGCGCATCTTTTTCGGCACGGGCGGCGGCATCACATGGGGCTCGACGCCCGAGGGCGAGTGGGCCGAGACCGAGCTCAAAGCCCGCCGTCTCCTGTCGATAGCGTCGTCCGGATGAAAAACGCGAAAACGGCCACGGCGGGGCGAGCGCAGCGAGGGGCCCCCGCTTCGTGGAGGAGGCGTTCGGTCCTTAGAAACGACGCCGATTCGCTTTGGTGGCTTTGGCATTCGTCTGAGCTTCCGCTCTGTGAAGCGAATTGGCGTCGTTTCTTCGGATCGTACGAGGGCCTGCGGGGTGCCCGCCCGGGAAAAAGATGACCGGACCGGTTTGGGTCAACGGCGCGTTGTTGGATCCGTCGGTGGCCGCGTTGTCGGTGTTCGATCACGGGTTCACCGTCGGTGACGGTGTGTTCGAGACGCTGCTGTCGTATCCCGACACCGGCCTCGCGTTCGCGTCGCAGCACCTCAACAGACTGCGGTCGTCCGCGGCCGGGCTCGCGCTGCATGTCCCGTTCGAAGACAGCGCGCTGATGTTCGCCATGCGCGAGGTGATTGACTCGGCCGGGCCGGCCGGAACGCCGATGCGCGTGCGCATCACCGTGACGGGCGGCGCGGGTCCTCTCGGTTCCGACCGAGGCGGCGCGACGCCGACGGTGATCGTGGCCGCCGCGCTCCAGTCGCCGTGGCCGCCGACCGCCACGCTCGCGCCTGTCCCCTGGCCCCGCAACGAGCGCGGCGCGTTGGCCGGGCTCAAAACCACTTCGTATGCCGAGAACGTGGTCGCGCTGCATTTCGCGCGCGACGCCGGGGCCGACGAGGCGCTGTTCTGCGACACGCAAGGCAACGTGTGCGAAGGCACCGGCACGAACCTGTTCGCAGTGATCGACGACGAACTCGTCACCCCCGCCCTGTCCACGGGTTGCCTGGCCGGTGTCACCCGCGCCGTGGTGATCGGCAGCTACGGCGCCCGCGAAACGCTGTTCTCCATCGACGACTTGTCGCGCGCGACAGAAGTATTCGTCACCTCGACGACCCGCGAGGTGCAGGCGGTCTGCGAAGTAGTCGGCGTAAGCAAGTGGGACGGCCCCGGACCCATCACCGAAGCAGCTCACGCGGCCTACACCGCGGCACGCATCTCCGCGTAGACGACCGCAAAGCCGCGACTTTGGGCGCACTGTTGACCCCCGTCGCGCGCTTAGGCGCCCAAAGTCTGGATTTTGGTTAGACGCGGAGGTGGATGACGTCGGCGGCGAGGACGCGGCGGGGGCCGGCGTCGGTGTTGACCACGAGCGCGCCGTCGGGTTCGACTTCGGCGGCCATCCCGGTGAACGATTCGTTGGCGAGTTCGACGCGCACCTCTCGGCCGACCGTGGCCACCCGGGTCGCGTACTCACCGGCCACTGCGTCCCAGCCGGCGTCGAGGCGCGCCGCCAAGCCATCGAGTAGCGCGCCGAGCACATCGTCGGTGTCGACGGGCCGGCCGGCGACGTGGTTGGCGGCGATCGCGACGTCGGCGATCTCGGCCGGTAATTCGGTCGGCCACGTGCAGTTGACGCCGATGCCGACGACGACCGCGAAACCGCCATCGGGCGATGGGCCGTCGACCTCGGTCAGCACCCCGGCCAGTTTGCGATCGCCGACCAACAAGTCGTTGGGCCACTTCAGCAACGGTGTTATGTCCGCGACCCGCGTCAGCGCGTCAGCGCCGGCCATCGCGACTGCTGCGGTTGCGAGGTGTAGCCGGTCCGCCGGCAACGACGCAGGCCGCAGCAACACGCTCATCAGCAGGGAACCCCCGGGCGGCGCAATCCACGTACGGCCAAGCCGACCCCGCCCCGCGGTCTGCTCGGCCGCCACCGCCACGAGGCCTTCTTCGGCCCCCGACCGGGCCTGATCCATCACCCAGGTGTTCGTCGAATCGATCGTCGCGAACCGATGAATGTCGAACAACCGCCGCATCTCAGCGCCCTTCGGCCGCCGGCGATGCAGATACCCGCTGCCACATTGACTCGTTCGCTCCGCTCACTCGTGCGCGATGCTACGGCCCCTATGTTCTCCAAGGTCCTGATTGCCAACCGGGGCGAGATCGCCGTCCGCGTTATCCGCACCTGCCGCGAGCTCGGCATCCCCACGGTCGCCGTGTACTCCGACCTCGATCGTGACGCGATGCACGTGCGCCTGGCCGACGAGGCCTACGCGCTGGGCGGCACCACCGCAGCCGAGAGTTACTTGAACACCGAGGCGATCCTCGGCGTCATCGAGCGCAGTGGCGCCGACGCGGTGCATCCCGGCTACGGCTTCTTCACCGAGAACACCGACTTCGCCCGCGCCATCGGCCAACGGGGCGTCACCTTCATCGGTCCCCCGCCCGAAGCGATCGAAGTGATGGGCGACAAGATCTCCAGCCGCATCGCCGCGGAGAACGCAGGCGTGTCGGGGGTGCCTGGTCGAAACGACGTGTTGCAGAGCGGCGACGAAGTGGTCGCGTTCGGCAACGAGTTCGGCTGGCCGGTCGCGATCAAAGCGGCCTACGGCGGCGGCGGACGGGGCATGCGAGTGGTGCAAAGCGCCGATCAAGCGGCCGACGCGCTGGCCAGCGCGCAAAGCGAGGCCCTCAAGGGATTCGGGCGCTCCGAGTGCTACATCGAGCGCTACCTGACGTGGCCCCGTCACATCGAGATGCAGGTGTTCTGCGACACCAAGGGCAACGGTATTTGGTTGGGCGAGCGCGACTGCTCGTGTCAGCGCCGCCACCAGAAACTCGTCGAAGAATCCCCCGCGGCGAACTTTCCCGACGAGGTCCGCACCGCGATGGGCGAAGCTGCCGTCGCTGTCGCGCTGGCGTGCGGTTACGTCAACGCGGGCACCGTCGAGTTCCTGTACCAAGACGGTGAGTTTTTCTTCCTCGAGATGAATACCCGGCTCCAGGTCGAGCACCCCGTCACCGAACTGACGACGGGCATCGACCTCGTCGAGTTGCAGCTGCTGGTCGCGTCGGGCAAGAAGCTGCCGTACACGCAGAATCAGATCGCCAAGAAGCGCAACGGTCACGCGATCGAAGTGCGCATCAACGCCGAAGACCCGGCTGGCGGCAAGTTCCTCCCCGCGCCCGGCACGCTCACGAAGTTCAACCGGCCCGACGGCTTTGGCGTGCGCGTCGACGCCGGTTACGACGCTGGCGACACGGTCAGCCAGTACTACGACAACCTCGTCGCCAAGCTGATCACGTGGGGCCCCGACCGCGACAGCGCGCGTCGCCGCATGCTGCGCGCGTTGGCCGAGACCGAGATCGAAGGCATCGCCACCACGATCCCCGCGCATGTGGCGATCCTCAGCCATCCCGACTTCATCAACGGCGAGCACTCCACGAAGTGGGTTGAGGAACGCCTCGACTTCACCGGTGTGTCGAGCGCGCCGAGTGCGCCCGTCGTTGGCGAAGACGGTGAAGCCAAGGTGCTGCGCGAAGTCGACGCCGAAGTCGACGGGCGCAAGTACACCGTGAAGCTGTGGGTCCCCGACGTCCCCGTCGCAGTTGTGAGCGGCAGCGGCGCCGGACGCGCCGCGGCGGCTCCGGGGCGGCCAACGGCGCCAACCGCGCAAGCGGGTGCAGGCGCTATCGGCGCGGGCTCCATCTCGGTGCCAATGCAGGGCACGATCGTGAAGCTGATGGTCGAAGTGGGCGACGCGGTCACCAGCGGGCAGCCCGTGTGCGTGCTCGAGGCGATGAAGATGGAGAACAACATCCTCGCCGACACCGACGGCACCGTGAAAGAAGTCAAGGTGACCGTCGGACAGACCGTCGGCGCCGGTGACGTTGTCGTGGTCATCGAACCGTCTTAGAGGCGTAACGTCGACGGATGGACACGAAGGAAGTCGCGCGCGCCACCGTCCACGACAACAACGAGGCGCTCATCGCGCTGAGTCACCGGATCCACGATGACCCCGAATTGTGCTTCGAAGAAGTGCACGCGGCCGAGTGGACGGCGGCGGCACTCAACGAGGCGGGCTTTGCGATCGAGACCGGCGTCGCCGACCTTCCCACCGCGTACATCGCGTCGTTCGGATCGGGGCCGCTGACCATCGGCATTTGCGCCGAGTACGACGCGCTGCCGGGCGTGGGACACGCGTGCGGCCACAACGTGATCGCCGGCGCAGCGGTAGGCGCCGGGCTTGCGCTCGCGCCGCTAGCCGACGAACTCGGCATCACGGTGAAAGTGTTCGGCACGCCGGCCGAAGAAGGCGGCGGCGGCAAGATCATCATGTTGGACAACGGCGTATTCGACGGCGTGCACGCGGCGATGATGGTGCACCCGGCGCCGACCGAGCTCGACCGCTTCCCCTGCTTGGCGGTGTCTCACGTCGATGTCCACTACCACGGCAAGGCTGCGCACGCGTCGGCCTTCCCCGAGCTCGGCGTGAACGCAGCCGACGCGCTCACGGTGGCGCAAACGTCGATCGGCTTGCTGCGTCAGCACATCCGCCAGACCGACCGCATTCACGGCATCGTCACCTACGGCGGCGACGCGCCGAACGTCGTGCCCGAGCGAACGTCGGGCAAGTGGTACATCCGTTCGAGCACGCTGGCCGAACTCGAAGATCTCGAACCCAAAGTGCACCGCTGTTTCGAAGCCGGTGCGCTGGCCACGGGCTGTTCGTACGAGATCGTCGAAGCAAGCCCCAAATACTCCGAGATGGAAGACGACGACGTGCTGCGCGGCCTCTACCGCGCCAACGCCGAAGCTTTGGGACGGGTCTTCCCCGACCTGGGCGAGATGGGGCACCGCATCGTCGGGTCGACCGATATGGCGAACGTCAGCTTGGCGATACCTACGATTCATCCGATGCTCGGCCTCGGTTGTTATCCGGTGAGCAATCACCAGCCCGAGTTCGCGGCGTTCTGCGCCACGCCGACTGCAGACACCGCGTTGCTCGACGGTGCGGCCGCGATGGCGTGGACGGCGATCGACGCGGCCACGAACGGCGACGTCCGCGACGCGTTGCTCGCGCGCGGCGAAGCCACCGCGTAACCTCAAGCGGTGCTCTTCCGCCGCTTTGCGCCTGTGGCGCTTCTCCTGGCTTTTGTCATGATCGTCGCCAGCGTGACGGCGGCGCCCGCTTTACCGGTGAGCGCGCAAGCGCCCGGGGTCATCGCCACGCGCGCGGGCAAAGTCGTCGGGCGCCTCATGGGCGCGGAAGTTCGGCAGCTCCCATTCGAGGCGAGCCATGTCGCGCTGTATTGGAAAGGCAGCCCCGACGCGTTGGTCACGGCGGCATTCAGCCGCGACGGGGTGCACTTCGGGCCCGCGGTCGACGCCGGCCGCGACGAGGCGGCCGACGAAGGCGCCAACGCCACCACCTACGGCGCCGTTCTGGCCGCGGGCGAAGCGAAGTTCGTACGCGTCAAGACCAACGTTGCGTTGCCCCGCCTCACGGTGCTCGGGCTGGCCGACCGCGTGCGAGGTCTCGTCGACAAACTGTTTCCGACGAAGCCAGCGCCGGCTCCGGCCGGTCCGCCTCGCCCGGCGATCGTGTCGCGCGCGGCGTGGGGCGCCGACGAGTCGTTGCGCTTCGACAAGACCGGCAAGGAGAGGTGGACGCCGAAGTTCGCCCCGATCCAGAAATTGATCGTGCACCACACCGCGGGCTCGAACAACGACAGCAACCCAGCGTCGACGATCCGAGCTATTTACTACTACCACGCTGTAACTCGAGGCTGGGGCGACATCGGTTACAACTTCCTCGTCGACCAGGCCGGTCGCATTTACAAAGGCCGCGACTCGCACACCGCGCAAAGCGCCGACGACACGATCACCGGTGAAGACGGATCGGGCAACGGCGTTACGGGCGCGCACGCGCACGGCTACAACACCGGCGCCGTCGGAGTAGCCCTGCTTGGCACGTTGACGAACCAAGACGCCACGCCTGCGGCCAAGAACGCGCTCGAAGATCTGCTGGCCTGGAAGGCGTACGCCGACGGCATCGACCCCCACGGCGCGACTCGTTACACGAACTCGGTCAGCGGTGAACAAAAGACGTTCGCGAATATCGCCGGGCACCGCGACGTCGGAACCACTAGTTGCCCGGGCGGCTCCTTCTACGCGACGCTCCCCGCGGTGCGCGACGCAGTCGCAGCGCGCATGCGCGCCGGACGCGCCGCCGCTTAACCCAACAGGGCGTCGAGCGTCGTCGAGGCGGTGTCGAAACGGTCGGGCAGCAACGCGAGCGTGCCCTGGCAGAAGTGCTCCAGCAGGAATCCGCGGTCGCCGAAGCGATGGCGCGGCAATGACTGAGACTCAGGAAACGGCGTGAACGTCTCGCCGAGTTCGGCATCGAGATGTGCCAGCTGGGGGCGACGCGTCAACTGCAACGTCTCGCGGTCGCTGCGAGCGTCGACATCGAACACCGGGCTCACGCTCAACCGCTTCGGCGTCATCGCCGCAGAGCGATTCGGCGCGACGAAGCCCTTGAACGTCGAGGGGTTTACGACGAGCGCGCTGAGTTCAAGCTTGGTTCGCGCCGCCAGACGGGCGTCGGCATCGGGCCCGAACGACCACCCGGGATCGTCGACGTATGCGGCCGTCGGGCGCGGCATGTCGACACCGACGTCACGGTCCGGTCCCGCGCACTCGCGAAAAAGCTCCACGTACTGTTCGAGCCGGCCGAAGAAGTTCTGTGCAAAGCGGTAGTGCCGGGTCGGTTCGATACGACGGGCGCCGATCTCGACGTTCCACGTGCGGTCGAAGAACGTCCACCCCGTAGGCGCCGTGATGCGGATCGACTCGTCGATGAAGGCTTTCTGCGATGGCAATTCGGGCAGGCACGTCGACGAGAACACGCCGTCGACCGAGCCGGACGCGAAAGGCAGCGGAAACTGGACGTCGTGCAGCACGAAGCTGGCGTCGGCGTTGGCGAAGGTACGGGTGATCAGCAGGTTCACCAACTGCGCGTCGATGCACACCAACTCGGCGGTCATGCCGAGGGCGCGCACGAAGTTCTCGAACACGCCGTGTCCGCAGCACAGCGAGACGATCCGGCCGGTCATGTCGAGGTGGCCCATGCGCATCGCCAGCGCGTTCGCACGAGGCGAGAAGAAACGCGTCGTGTAGTAGTCGACCAGGCGACTCAGCTCGACGTTGCGATCGGGGACGACCGCCGCGCTCGGCCGAGAACCGCGGCCGAGCTTCGAGCGAAGGCCATCGCGCGTGCGCGGGACCCCGATCACTTCGTACTTCGACATCTCGTCGAGGTGCTGCTTGACCAGCGGTGCGATGTCGACGCCGAGCCTCGCCGAGACGGACAGGTACGTGCCGACGTCGGAGCCGCGCAAGAGGCCGGCGACCTCGGGCACGTGGCGGCCGATCCACGCGCGCAGGCCGTCGACGTCGCGATTACGCAAGTATTCGATTGCCGCGATCAACAGCGGCGCGTACGGGTTGAGCCGATCCTCAGGGCCCGCGTGGTCCTTGGCCAAACTCAGCAGCAGAACGCCGTCGACAATCGGAAATTCGAAGCAGCGGCACTCGACGAGGCCCCACTCGACCCGGTCGTCGTCGGCCACCGCCTCGGCAGTGACGGTGAACGTCCCGCCGCAGTACGGACAGACAAGGTCGCGCAGGAGCGACCGCTTCACGACGCGATCGCCTGCTACTCGGCGGCGTCGGCGAGGGCCTCGGCCAGTGCGGGATGCACGAGCAGAGACTCGACGATGTCGGTGACTTTCAGGTTCGCCGTGACGGCCAACGCGAGCACCGATATCAGTTCGGCGGCCCCCCGCCCCACGATCGAACCGCCCAGCACGACGCCCGTATTCGGATCGCTCAAGATTTTTACGAACCCCCGCGGGTCGCCGTCGATGAGCGCGCGGGCGTTGGCCGCGAAGGGAACCTTGGTGACGCGCAGCTTGCGACCGATCGCGAATGCTTCCGCTTCGGCCAACCCGACATCGGCGATCTCGGGTTCGGTGAAAATCGCCGATGCCGCCTTGTCGTAGTCGAGGTGACGGTGCTCACGCGTGTGCAGACCCATCACGTGTTCGGCCACTTTGCGACCCTGCATCGAGGCCACCGACGCCAGTGGTAGCCGACCCGACACGTCACCCGCGGCGTAGACGTGGCTGAGGTTGGTCACGCAGTGTTGGTTGACGGGGACGTAGCCGTTGGCGTCGACGTTCACGCCCGCCTCTTCGAGGCCGAGCCCGTTCGAGTTCGGCACCGCGCCAATCGCCAACAACACGTGCGAGCCACGCACAACGCGGCCGTCTTCACACGACACGATGACCTCGTCGCCCTCGCGCTTGATGCCTTCGGCCCGCGCCCCTTTCAGCAGCACGACGCCGCTGGCGAGAAAGTCGTCTTCGAGCGCGGCGGCTACTTCGGCGTCCTTGCCCGGCAGCACCTGCTGGCGGCTAACGATCAGCGTGACCTTGGATCCGAACGACCGGAACATGTGCACGAACTCCACACCGGTGACGCCCGAGCCGATCACGATCAGGTGCTCAGGTAACTCGGCCGGCGGGTAGGCCTGGCGCGTGGTGAGCACGCGTTCGCCGTCGACCGGCGCCCAATCGGGCACGCGGGGGCGGCTGCCGGTGGCGATGAGAATCGCGTCGGCCTCGAGGTCGTGGTTGCCGGTGGGGGTTTCGGCCACCACGCAGTGCGCGCCCGACAGCCGCGCACTGCCGTGCAACAGACGCACACCCTGGCTCTGCAGCAACTCGGTTTGCGACGTGTTCAGGTGCGTCGTGATGGTTGCGATGCGGTTGCCGAGAGCAGGCAGGTCGGGCGTGGCGACGAGCGAGTGCAGGCCCATGCTTTCGGCCCGACGGGCCGAGGTCATCTCGCCGCCTGTGGCGATCATCGCTTTGGACGGGATGCAGTCCCACAGGTTGGCCGCGCCGCCGATCACTTCGCGCTCGACCATCGTGACCTCGGCGCCGAGGCGAGCACCCCAACTCGCGGCCTGCACGCCGGCCGGGCCGCCGCCGATGATCACGAATTTCACCGTCATGAACTCACCGCGGTTGGTGCACGCCGAACACGTTGCGCAACGTGTCGCTCACTTCGCCCAGCGTCGCGCGCGCCCGCAGCGCGGCTTTCATCGGCACGAGCACGTTCTGGGTGCCACGCGCGGCGGCCTCGACGTCCGCGAGCGCAGCATCGACCTCGGGCTGATTGCGCGTCGCCCGCGTGTTCTTCACGCGCTCAACCTGGGCTACCTGCAACGCGGGATCGATCGGGAACACCTCGGGCGGCTCGAGTTGCTCGGTCTGAAACTTGTTGACGCCGACGATGATCTTGTCGCCCGAGTCGATCGCCTTCGTATAGGCGTAGCTCGCTTGTTCGATCTCGTCTTGCATGAAGCCGGCCTCGATGGCGGCTACCGCACCGCCCATGCCGTCGATCTTTTCGATGTAGGCCATCGCCGCGGCCTCGACTTCGTCGGTGAGGCTCTCGACGAACCACGACCCGCCAAGGGGGTCGGTGGTGTCGACCACTCCCGACTCGTACGCGATCACCTGTTGCGTGCGCAACGCGAGCGTGGCCGCACTGGCAGTGGGCAGGCCGAGCGCTTCGTCGAACCCGTTCGTATGCAACGACTGCGTGCCGCCCATTACGGCTGCGAGCGCTTGCAGCGTGACGCGCATGATGTTGTTCTCGGGTTGCTGCGCCGTGAGCGTGGAGCCGCCGGTTTGCGTGTGGAAACGCAGCAGCTTGCTCTTCTCGTCTTTGGCGCCGAAGCGCTCGGTCATGATGCGCGCCCACATCCGCCGCGCGGCGCGGTACTTCGCAACTTCTTCGAAGAAGTTGTTGTGCGCGTTCCAGAAGAACGACAGCCGCGGCGCGAAGTCGTCGACGTTCATCCCCGAGTCGACGGCGGCCTGCACGTAGGCGATGCCGTTGGCGATCGTGAAGGCGATCTCTTGCACCGCCGACGAACCTGCCTCGCGAATGTGGTAGCCGGAGATCGAAATCGTGTTCCAGTTCGGGATGTTCTCGCGGCAGTAGCTGAAGATGTCGGTGATGATCCGCATCGACGGGCGGGGCGGAAACACGTAGGTGCCGCGGGCCACGTACTCCTTGAGGATGTCGTTCTGGATCGTGCCGTTCAACTTGTTGCTGGGGACGCCCTGCTCCTCGGCGACCAATTCGTAAAGCAACAGCAGGATCGACGCGGTGGCGTTGATCGTCATCGACGTCGACACCTCGTCGAGGGGCAGGTCGGCCAACAACAAACGCATGTCGTCGATCGAGTCGATCGCGACACCGACCTTGCCGATCTCGCCTTCGGCCCGGGGATGGTCTGAGTCGTAACCCATCTGCGTGGGCAGGTCGAACGCGCACGACAAGCCGGTCGAGCCCGCAGCCAGCAGCAGCTTCCAGCGTTCGTTAGTTGCCTCGGCGGTACCGAAACCGGCGTACTGCCGCATCGTCCAGGGCCGCACCCGGTACAGCGACTCGCGCACACCGCGGGTGTACGGCGGCTTGCCCGGTGTGCCTACGCGGGTTTCAGGGTCCCAACCCGCGAGATCCTGCGGCCCGTAGAACGGCTTGATTTCAATACCGGAGTCGGTGCGACGCCCGTCGTTGTCGGCCATAGCCGCAACAGTACGCGGCGGACGCGGGGTGGCCTACTCGACGCGCCAGGTGGCGCCCGAGCGCAGCAGCGCGCCCAGGTCGCCGCTGCCCCGCTTCGCCTGCGCGTCGACGATCTGGTCGCCGACCTGCGCGCCGTAGTGGTTGTGTTCGACGGCGCGGAACACACCAACCGGCGTCGGTTGATGCGGGCCCGCCGCGAGGCGCGACAGCGAGAACGCGTGCCCGGGACGCTCGAGCGTCTCGTCGTGCACCACGATCGCCGACTCGTCGACGTCGGCCACGTTCATCACCTGGAAGTGGCCCTGCTTGTCTGGCGCAACGCACTTGTCGTTGTTTTCGCCGAAGATGATCTTCTCGCCGTGCACGAGCGGGATGAGGTTGTCGGAGCGGTTTTCCTTGGCGGTGACCGCTTCGAACGCGCCGTCGTTGAACACGTTGCAGTTTTGGTACACCTCAACGAACGCAGCGCCCTTGTGGTCGTGCGCCCGCTTGAAGGTTTCGAGCATGTGGGCGCGATCCATGTCGTGGGTGCGCGCGACGAACGTGGCCTCGGCCCCGAGGGCTAGCGAGATGGGGTTGAACGGCGTGTCGACCGAACCGAACGGCGTGCTCTTGGTGACCTTGCCCACTTCCGACGTCGGCGAGTACTGGCCCTTTGTCAACCCGTAGATCTGGTTGTTGAACATGAGGATCGTGAGGTTGACGTTGCGGCGCAGCGCGTGGATCAAGTGGTTGCCACCGATCGACAGCGCGTCGCCGTCGCCGCTGATCACCCACACGTCGAGGTCGGGCCGGGCGACGGCGAGACCGGTCGCGATCGCGGCGGCGCGGCCGTGGATGCCGTGCATCCCGTACGTGTTCATGTAATACGGAAAACGCGCCGCGCAACCGATGCCCGACACGAACACGGTGTTCTCACGGCGCACGCCGAGGTCGGGCATGAGCAATTGGACCGCGGCGAGGATCGAGTAGTCACCGCAGCCGGGGCACCACCGGACCTCTTGGTCAGACATCCAGTCTTTGCGACTGGTAAGCGGTACGTCGACGGTGGTCATCAAGACACCTCCGGGGTGGGGTTGTCGAGTAGCGCCAACATCGCGGCTTCGATCTCGGAAGCCTTGAACGGCGCTCCTTGAATCTTCGTGAGCGACTGGACGTCGACGAGATACTCGGCCCGCAGCAGACGGCTCAGTTGACCCATGTTCATCTCAGGCACGAGCACGCGTTTGTAGCGGCGCAACACGTCGCCCAAGTCGGTCGGGAACGGGAACAGGTGGGTGAGGTGGGCCTGGCTCGCCTTCATGCCGCGGGCACGAATACGCCGAATCGCCGCGCCGATCGACCCGTAGGTCGAACCCCAACCGACCACGAGAAGGTCCGTCGCGCCGTCGTCGTCGACTTCGACACCGGCGATGTCTTTGGCGATGCCCGCGACCTTGGCGGCGCGCAGCCGGGTCATGCGTTCGTGGTTGATGCCGTCGTAGTTAACGTTGCCGGTGCCGTCTTCCTTTTCGAGACCGCCAATGCGGTGCTCGAGGCCCGGCGTGCCCGGAACCGCCCACGGCCGGGCCAGCGTTTCGGTGTCGCGCAGGTAGGGCCAGAACTCGGGCTCGCCCTTGTCCGACGTGTGATTGGTTTCCGTGGCGAAGTCGACGCTGATGTCGGGCAGCGACTCGATGTCGGGCAGGCGCCAGGGCTCCGATCCGTTCGCGATGTAACCATCACTGAGTAGCAGCACCGGCGTGCGGTACTTCACTGCAATACGCGCCGCCTCGATCGCGGCGTCGAAACAGTGCGACGGCGTTTTTGCGGCCACGATCGGCATGGGCGACTCGCCGTGCCGTCCGTACATCGCGAGCATCAAGTCGCTCTGCTCGGTCTTCGTCGGCAGGCCCGTCGAGGGTCCGCCCCGCTGGATGTCCACGATGATCAAGGGCAGTTCGAGGCTCACCGCGAGGCCCATCGCCTCGGCCTTGAGGTCGACGCCGGGTCCGCTCGTGGTGGTGATCGCGAGGTGCCCGCCAAATGCAGCGCCGATCGCCGCGCTTATTCCGGCGATCTCGTCTTCGGCCTGCATCGTGCGCACGCCGAAGTTCTTGTGCTTGCTCAGCTCGTGAAGGATGTCGGACGCGGGCGTGATCGGGTAGCTGCCGAGGAACAAGGGCAGCCGCGCAAGCTGCGCGGCGGCAATGAGGCCCCACGCCAACGCGGTGTTGCCGCTGACGTTGGTGTATTCGCCCGGGTCGAAGGTCGTCGGCTTGATCTCGTAGGAGCTGGCGAACAATTCAGCCGTCTCGCCGAAGTTGTAACCGGCGCGGAACGCCGCCAGGTTCGACTGCATCACGAGCGGCGTCTTGGCGAAGCGCGTCTCAATCCAGTCGACCGTCGCATCGATCGGCCGCGTGTACATCCAACTCACCACGCCCAACGCGAAGCAGTTCTTCGACCGTTCAGCGTCGCGGGGCTTCACGCCGAGTTCCTTCGTCGCCTCAACGGTGAGGGTCGTCATCGGAACCTCGTACACGTCGAAGCCGTCGAGCGCCCCGTCGGTGAGCGGGTTCGTGGTGTAGCCCGCCTTCTTCAGATTTCGTTCTTCGAACGCGTCGCTGTTGACGATGACCGTGCCGCCGCGGGGCACATCGGCAAGGTTCGCCCGCAGCGCAGCGGGGTTCATCGCGACGAGCACCGACGGGAAGTCGCCCGGCGTGAGGATGTCGTGGTCCGAGATGTTGACCTGGAACGCAGAAACGCCCGCCAACGTGCCGGCGGGCGCCCGGATCTCTGCGGGGAAGTCGGGCAGCGTCGACAGGTCATTGCCGAAAAGCGCCGAGGCACTCGTGAACCGGTCGCCCGTGAGCTGCATGCCGTCGCCGGAGTCGCCGGCGAAGCGGATCACTACGTGATCAAGCTCGGTGACATCTTTGGACGCAGTATCGGTCATTTGTCTGTTACCCCCCGCACCATTGCGGTTGCTCCACGCGACATTGCGTGTTCACTCACCGTACCGCCGATCGCGCAGAGCGGATGCTCACGGGTTTTTTGTGATGGTTCGTTCGCTATAGCGAACCAACCATCACCGATCTCGGACCGGTTACGCGGAGGGAGGGGCCACCGCGTGGGGCATGCAAAGGTCGTCGTACTCGGCGATCTGGATCGGCGGGGCGTTCTCGCCGCACGCAGGGCACTCGGGGTCGCGGCGCAGCTTGTAGTTGCGGAACGACTCGTCGAGCGCGTCGTAGGCCATGAGCCGGCCGACAAGCGGGTCGCCCAGGTCGAGCAGCAACTTGATCGCTTCCATCGCCTGGAGCGAACCAATGATGCCGGGCAGCACGCCGAGCACCCCGGCCTCGGCGCACGACGGTGCCTGATCCGCAGGCGGCGGCACCGGCAGCATGCACCGGTAGCACGGTCCGTCGTAGGGCTTGAAGACCGAAACCTGGCCTTCGAAGCGGAAGATCGCGCCGTAGACGACAGGGATCTTCTTCAATAGCGACGCATCGTTGACCAAGTACCGCGTCGGGAAGTTGTCGGTGCCGTCGACGATGACGTCGTAGCCGTCGATGATGTCGAGCACGTTGTCGGCACCGAGGCGCACGTCGTGGGTGACGACGTTCACGTCGGGGTTGAGCAACGCGATCGTCTTTTTCGCGGAGTCGACCTTGCGGTCACCGATGCGGTCCATGTTGTGCAAGATCTGGCGCTGCAGGTTCGACGCGTCGACCACGTCCATGTCGATGATCCCGATCGTGCCGACGCCCGCGGCACCGAGGTAGAGCGCGGCGGGTGAGCCGAGGCCGCCGGCGCCGAGCAGCAACACCTTCGAGTCGAGCAGCTTTTGCTGGCCCTTCTCCCCGACTTCGGGCAGCAGCAGGTGGCGCTGGTAACGGTTGCGCTGCTCGGGGTTCAGCGTGGCCGGGACCTTCCACGGACGGCCCTCGTCCTTCCACTTGTTGAACCCGCCGGCGAGCGAGACGACGTTCGTGTAGCCGAGCTCCCCGAGCGTCTTGGCCGCGTACGCCGAGCGCACGCCACTGGCGCAGTTCACGATGATCTCGGTGCCATGGTCGGGCACCTGGCCCTCGATGTTCGTCTCGAGTCGACCGCGCGGGATGTGTACGGCGCCGACGATGGCGCCCTGTTCCCACTCGTCGGGTTCGCGGACGTCGAGGAACAACGCCCCGGTGTCGAGCCGCTCTTGCGCACCGGCACCGTCGATCTCGGAGATCGCGGCCTTGGCGGCGGCTAAAAGGTCACGTGCACTTGCCATAGTGGGGTTAAACCCTACCGGCTAGGTCAAGATTCCCGACAAGCGGTTACTTCGCGACCGCTACTTCTTTGTGTCGACGATGAGCACCGAGCACGGCGCGTGGTGCGCCACCGAATTGGGGACCGATCCGAGCACCCGCCGCGCCCCGGTCATCCCCCGGCTGCCTACGACGATCAGGTCGGCGTCGACTTCCGAAGCGATATCGCACAGCGCGTCGGCGGCCGAACCCGCCACGTGGTGCTCGGTCACCGAACATCCGGAGATCGTTTCGCACGCACGCGCGGTGGCATCTCGGGCGCCGGCCTCCGGATCGATTTCGTCGTACATCGCGGCGGAGATCGACGCGAACTCCGGGTTGGTGATCAGGGCGGAAATCGGCTTGAACGCCGAAACGACGTGCAACGCCGCGCCGCACTGCGCGGCGAGCTGCGCTGCCGCTGCTACGGCATCGGCTGCGGTGGGTGAGCCGTCGGTTCCTACGACAATGCGCTTGTACATGCGGTGAGTGTGCCTCACGGCAAACGGCGCCGCCCGTGACAACGGTCACGCGTAGGTTGCATCCGTGGAGTTTTACGACGTGATCGCGAAGCGCAAGATGGTGCGCGCCTTCACCACCGATCCGGTCGACCGCGCCGCCCTCGACCGCATCCTCGACGCCGCGCGCCGGGCACCGTCTGCGGGGTTCACCCAGGGCTGGGGGTTCTTGGTTCTCGTCGGGCCGGAACAAACCGAGCGCTTCTGGGCCAAGACATTCGACGCACCGACGCGGGCCGGCTTCAGCTGGCCGCAATTGTTCAATGCGGCAGTGCTCGTGATCCCGTGCTCGAACGAGAGCGCCTACCTCGATCGATACGCCGAAGCCGACAAGGGCTGGACCGACCGCGACCCAAACCGGTGGCCGGTCCCGTTCTGGCACATCGACACCGGTTTCGCGGCGATGCAATTGCAACTCGCCGTCGTCAACGAAGGCCTCGGCGCGTTGTTCTTCGGCATCTTCACAGCACACCTCGACGTGGTGCGGGCCGAGTTCGCCATCCCCAACGAGTTCACACCGATCGGCGCGATCGCGATCGGCCACCCGGCCCCGGCCGACAGAGCTTCACCGTCGTTGCAGCGAGGCCACAAACCGCGCGACGAAGTGGTGCACTACGGCCGCTGGTAACTCGGCGCTAGCGCCGGCACGACGTCGCCGATCGGATCGCGGATCACGATGTCGGCTATGTCGTCGAACGGCGTCTCCTGGTTGTTGACGATCACGAGCGTCGCTCCATTGCGCACGGCGAGCGGCACGACGCCGGCCGCCGGGTACACGCCGAGCGTCGAGCCGATAACGATCATCAGCGGCGTTGCTGCGCTCACTTTCGCGGCGCGGTCGAGCACGTCGGGGTCGAGGGACTGGCCGAAGCTGATCGTGGCGGACTTCAAGATCCCACCGCACACAAGGCACGGCGGATCGGGCTCGCCGGCGCGTACCCTCTCGAGCGCTTCCTCGATCGGTCGCTCGTCACCACATTGCATGCAGCGCGACCGCCAGATGGTTCCGTGCAGTTCGAGCACCGATTCAGGTGGGGACCCCGCGGCCTGATGCAAGCCGTCGATGTTCTGCGTGACGATCCACGACACCGAGCCGGCGGTTTGTAATTCGGCGACAGCGCGGTGCGCGGCGTTCGGCTGCGCGCTGAACATCGGCGAGTCGACGCGCGTTTGCCAGCCGCGCACGCGCACGTCCGCATTCGCCATGTAGTTGTCGATATGGGCGGACTTCTCGGCCTCCGGGTTTTTCGTCCACAGACCGTTGGGGCCGCGGAAGTCGGCGATGCCGGAGTCGGTCGAGATGCCGGCGCCGGTGAGTACCACCGCGTTATCGGTCATCCGCAACCAGTCGCGTATGCGCTCGACGTCGCTCATGGCGCAACTACAGCACGTTTGGCCGAGCGCGAAACCTGACGTCGCGTCAGACTGCGCTTCCGTGACCGACACCCAGCCGGAACCAAACGCCACGCCGCCGCAGGTGTCGACGCGCGACCTCGGCGAGTTGCACGATCGCCTGGTCGCGTGGCTCACCACGAAGCTCGCAGCCGACGCGGATCCCACGGTGTCGGAGTTGTCGACGCCGGGGTCCAACGGCATGTCGAGCGAAACCGTGTTGTTCGACGCGTCGTGGACATCGGGCGACGGAGTGCGCACCGAGGCGCTGGTCGCGCGGCTCGCGCCCGACCCCGCGAACCTGCCCGTGTTCCCCACCTACGAACTCGACAACCAGTTCAAGGTGATGCAGACCGTCGGCGAGTTGGGCGCGGCACCCGTCCCCCCGGTGTTCTGGAGCGAGCCGTCGCCCGAACCGTTGGGCACGCCGTTCATCGTGATGGGCCGCGTGGACGGCGTGGTACCGCCCGACGTGATGCCGTACAACTTCGGCGACAACTGGCTGTTCGACGCGTCGGCCGAAGAGCAACGGCGCCTCGAGGATTCCTCGATCGCCACGCTCGCCGCGCTGCACGGCATCGCCGATGCCCAGCAAACATTCCCTTTTCTTGCGTCCGCCCGGCCCGAGCGAACTGCCCTGCAGCGTCACGTTGGCGCCACGTGGGACTACTACCAATGGGTGGCCGACGGCACCCCGTCTCCCTTGATCGAGCGCTCCTTCGAGTGGCTCCGCGACCGCTGGCCCGGCGACGAGGGCCCGACCGTGTTGTCGTGGGGCGACGCCCGGATCGGCAACATGATCTTCCGCAACTTCGAACCGGTTGCCGTGCTCGACTGGGAGATGGCGGGTTTCGGGCCGCCCGAAATCGACGTGGCGTGGTTCATTTTCCTGCACCGCTTCTTCGAGGACATCGCGGCGGGTTACGGGTTGCCGGGCATGCCGCATTTCATCGAGCGCGACCGCGTCGCCGCCACCTACGAGCGACTCACCGGTTACGCGCCGCGCGATCTCGACTGGTTCACGCTGTACGCCGCGCTGCGCCACGCGATCGTGATGAGCCGGGTGCAGCGCCGGGCGATCCGCTTCGGCGAAGCGGTGATGCCCGACGACATCGACGACTTGATCATGCACCGGAGCACGCTGGAGTCGATGGTGGCAGGCACGTACTGGACCTGACACAGTGTCAGATCTTCAGTGGGAGGGACCTGTGACCGATCTGCATCGCGGCGTGTACCTCGCCGATCTCTTGATTGCGGCGCTCGACGCCAACCTCGACAAGCCCGCCGTCCACATCGGCGACGAGGTGCTGACCGGCGCGCAGATGCGCGACGAGATCAGCAAGTACGCGCAAGCGCTGGCCGAGCTGGGCGTTACGAAGGGCAGCACCGTGTCGGTGCTGTCGGCGAACCGCCCCGAGGTGATCTTCAACATGGGCGCGACGATGGTGACGGGTTGCCGCACCACGCCCCTTCACCCGTTGGGCTCGCTCGAAGATCACGCGTACGTGATGAACGACGCGGGCATCGAGACGCTCGTCTACGACCCGACGGTCTTCGGCGGCCGCGCCGCTGAACTGAAGGAGAAAGTGCCGGGCCTCAAGAACCTGCTGGCGTTCGGTGACGACGACCTCGGCATGAATTACCTCAAGCTGGCCAGCAAGCACACGCCGCAGAAATTGGTCGCGGCCGAGGTACAACCGACCGACGTGTCCGGCTTGATCTACACCGGTGGCACCACCGGCAAGCCCAAGGGTGTGATGTCGAGCTACCGCAGCTCGGCCACGATGACGCAGATCCAAATGTCGGAGTGGGAGTGGCCCGAGGAACTGCGGTTCTTGATCATGACGCCGCTGTCGCACGCGGGGGCCGCGTTCATCATCCCCACATTGTTGCGGGGTGGCTCGATCGTGGTGAGCGCCGGCTTCGACCCGGCGAAGCTGTTCCAGCTCATCGAGAAGTACAAGATCACCGCGACGATGCTCGTGCCGACGATGCTCTACATGCTCATGGACCACCCGGACTTCGACAAGGCCGACCTGTCGTCATTGCAGACCGTCTATTACGGCGCGGCGGCGGCGTCGCCCACGCGGCTGAAAGAAGCGATCGAAAAGCTCGGCCCGATCTTCTTCCAGTTCTTCGGCCAGAGCGAGTGCCCGATGACGATCAGCGTGCTGCGCAAGAGCGAGCACGACGTGAACAACCTCGAACGACTGGCCACGTGCGGGCGACCCGTGCCCTGGGTGCACGTGAAGCTGCTCGACGACGACAACAACGAAGTCGCGCCGGGCGAGCCCGGTGAGATCTGCGTACAAGGTCCGCTCGTGATGGAGGGCTACTGGAACAAGCCCGAAGAGACAGCCGCCGCGTTCGACGGCGGTTGGCTCCACACCGGCGACGTCGCCCGCGCCGACAAGGACGGGTTCATGACGATCGTCGATCGCAAGAAGGACATGATCGTCTCCGGCGGCTTCAACCTGTACCCGCGCGAGATCGAAGACGTGATCTCGTCGCATCCCGCCGTCGGCGCGGTCGCCGTGATCGGCGTGCCCGACGAGCGCTGGGGTGAGGCGGTAAAGGCCGTGGTGGTGTTGCGGCCCGACATGTCCGTCGAGCCCGAGGAACTCATGGCGATGGTGAAGGACCGAAAGGGTTCCGCGCACGCGCCGAAGTCGGTCGACTTCGTCGACGCGATCCCGGTCAGCGGGTTGGGCAAGCCCGACAAGAAGGCGCTGCGGGCGCAGTACTGGGGCGACAGCGCGCGCCAGGTCAACTAGGCCGCGTCGTGGCCTCGCCGCTCGACGAGTACCCGGTCCACCAGGTCCCCCTGTCGCTCGAATACGTCGGCAGCAGCGACCGCAACTTCTACGACCGCTGCATCTACCAAGCCCACGATCGCACCGGCGAGATCCTGCTCATAACCGGGATGGGCGTCTACCCGAACCTGGGTGTGATCGACGCGTTCGCGGTGGTTCGTCGGGGCGACAAGCAGTTCTGCGTGCGGACGTCCGACGCGTTGCCGGCGAACCGACTTGACCAGCGGGTCGGGCCGCTGTCGATAGAAGTCGTGGACCCGTTGCGCGAGTTGCACCTGACGTGCGCGGGCGCCGACCTCGGTATCGAGTTCGACCTCACCTTTCGAAACGCGTTCGCGGCGATGGACGAACCGCACCACGTCCACCGCATGGGCCCGAAGATCTTGTTGGACGCGTCGCGCTTCTGCCAAGTGGGGTCGTGGGACGGTTCACTGCGCGTCGGCGACGAGGACCTCACCGTGAGCGACTGGACCGCAACCCGCGACCGGTCGTGGGGGATCCGTCCCGTCGGCGAAGCCGAACCGCCCGGACGCACGGCCGCCGAGTCCACCATGACCGGCTTCTGGTGGAACTGGACGCCGCTGCGCTTCGACGACTTCGCGCTGATGGTGATCGCACAGGAAGACGGCGACGGTCATCGCATCCTGAACGAGGCCGTGCGCGTGTGGAACGACGGCCGGGTCGAGCAGTTGGGTTGGCCGGAATTCGACATCCGTTACAAGCCCGGCAGCCGTGACCCCGTGGGCGCATCGATCGGCCTCGTCGGCCGCGATCGCAAGCCGCTCACGCTCGAGGTCGAGACGCTCACGTCGGTCCCCCTGAACGTAGGCGCGGGATACGGCGGCGATCCCGACTGGAACCACGGCATGTGGAAGGGACGCGCGTGGGTCGAATCGACCGTCTATGACATGAACGATCCGATGGTCACCGGTCGCATCCCCTTCGGCGTGATCGACCACGTCGCCCGGGCGACGCTCGACGGCGCCGAAGGCTGGGGCATCTTCGAACACGGCACGTTCGGCGCCCATCGTCCGTCGGGCTTCACCGACTGGGACTCGGTCGCTCCGTAAGCGTCATGCCGGACATCGTCGACGGGTTCGATCCGCTTGAGACGTACGACAACGGCGCCCGCGAATACGCAGCGGTTTCTGACTCGTACTGGTCCTACGTCGCGGTGCGTTCCGTCGAGCGACTGGCGTTGCAACCGGGCGAGCGCGTCGTCGACATTCCGTGCGGGCCGGGTCCCGCGCTGGCTCTTGCGGCCGAAGCGGTTGGTCGGGATGGCGCGGTCGTCGGCCTCGACGTGGCTCCGAGCATGGTCGAGATCGCGCGCGAGCGCGTGGCGGCCACTGCGTTCGACAACATCACGGTGCGAGTCGGCGACATGTTGGAACTCGACGCGCTCGACCAGCCGTTGGACGCGCTGGTGTGCGCGCTGGGCGTGTTCTTCGTCGACGACATGGCCGCGCTAACGCGGTCGTTCGTGGACCTCGTCCAACCGCACCGTGGACGAGTGTCCATCGGCGTTTTCGGCGAACAGTTCTTCGAACCGATGCGCAGCTTCTTCAAGTCCGCCGTCGCCGAGGTTTCGCCTGATCTGGTCGTGATCGAGCCGTGGCGACGCACCGAAGACGAGACGACGGTGCGCACCCTGTTCGACGGTTGCGACGTCGACCTGGCGGTCACCACAGACCACGACCGCCACCCGTTGCCGACGGCGGCTGCGTGGTGGGCGATCGTGATGGGATCGGGGTTGCGCCGAACCGTCGACGCGTCACCGCCCGACGCGGTGGAACACGTGCACGCTCGCTGCGACGAGTACATCGCGGCGAACCACGTCACCGAACTCGAAACCACCACGCGCTACGCCGTCGCCCGCCGCCGTTAGCGCGGCCCACGCGAACTGAAGCCACGAAACCCACACGATTCGGGCGCTCGAGACCGAATTCGTGTGGGTTTGGCTACTTCAGTTCCGCGCGGCGGCGTCTTACTTTCCTTGGAAGTTCGGGGCGCGCTTTTCGCTGAACGCCTTCGGGCCCTCCTTCGCGTCTTCGGACGCGAATACCGGCCATCCCAGCGTGAGTTCGTGGGCGAGGCCTTCTTCCTCGGTCATGCCTTCGGTCTCTCGCAACGAGCGAAGCACCGCTTGCACGGACAGCGGACCGTTCGCCGCGATTATCTCGGCCACCTCGCGGGAGCGGGCCAGCGCCTGACCGTCGGGCACGACCTCGCCGATCAGACCGATCGACAACGCTTCGCGGGCGGGGACGTGGCGACCGGTCAACAGGATCTCGGCCGCGATCGTGTACGGGATCTGCCGACGCAGACGGATGGTGGAGCCGCCCAACGGGAACAGCCCGCGCCGCACTTCGGTGACGCCGAACGTGGGCGACTCGCCGGCGATGCGGATGTCGGTGGCCTGCAGGATCTCGGTGCCGCCGGCCACGGCGTAGCCCTCGACCGCCGCGATGATCGGCTTCATCGGACGAAAGTGGCGCAGCAGCGCTTTCCAGTGCAGATCGGAATCGCCCTGCATCCGCTCGCGCCATTCGTTGGTATCGGTGCCGTAGCCGCCCGCCATCTCTTTCAAGTCCGCACCCGAGCAGAAGTCGCCACCGGCACCGGTGAGAATCGCAACGCGCACCTCCGGGTCCTCGTCGATCATCTTCCACGCGTCGTACGCCCGGACGAGCATCTCGGTGCTGAAAGCGTTCTTGCGCTCGGGCCGGTTCATGGTGACCGTGACGACGTGGCCCTCGCGTTCGACGAGGAGATGCGGTTCGCTCACTTCAGCACCATCTTCGATGGTGCCAGTGAGCATGCTCGCTGTCTCATTGATTCGTTCGCCTTGGGCTCACTCATGGCCGCTACGCTAACGCTCAGAACTAGAATCTGTTCTAGAAACGGCCGCCGCCGTTGAGAAGAAGGACAGCGCCAAATGCAGCTGAGCGACATAAACCTCGTCGACCCGGACGTGTTCGTTCAGGGCGTCCCCCACGAGCAGTTCACGCTGCTGCGCAAGGAAGCTCCCGTGTTCTGGCACGAAGACGCGCTCGGCGGTTTTTGGGCGCTCACGAAGCACGAAGACGTCGTGCACGCCAACCGCGACGCGAAGACGTTTTCGTCCTATGCGCGCAGTGCGCTGTACAACGTGGAAGACGAGGAGTCGCTCAACCAGGTCCGCCTGATGATGCTGAACCTCGACCCGCCCGATCACACGAAGCTGCGCAAGATCGTCAACCGGGGCTTCACTCCGCGCCGCATCAAGGAACTGCAACAGAGCCTCGTTGATCGCTCGCGCGACATCGTCGACAACATCGCCGAAACCGGCGCGTGTGACTTTGTCACCGAGGTCGCGTGCGAGTTGCCGCTGCAAGCAATCGCCGACCTCGTCGGCATTCCGCAAGAAGACCGGCACAAAGTGTTCGACTGGAGCAATCGCCTCGTCGGCGCCGCCGACGACGAGTTCGCCGAGACGGCCGGGGAGGCACAGGGCGCAGCGATCGAACTGTTCATGTACGCGCAGGACCTGGCCAACGAACGCCGCAAGAACCCGCGCGACGACATCGTCACCGACCTGCTCAACGCCGAGGTCGACGGCGAAACGCTCGACGACATGGAGTTCAACTCGTTCTTCATGTTGCTGGCCGTCGCCGGAAACGAAACCACACGCAACGCGATTTCGCACTCGATGCTCGCGCTGATGCAGCACCCCGATCAGCGCCAACTCCTGCTTGACGATCCCGCGTTGATCGACAGCGCGATTGAGGAGTTCCTGCGCTGGGCCACGCCGGTGATGCACTTCAAACGCACCGCGATGCGCGACGTCGAGATGCGGGGCCAGACGATCAAAGAAGGCGACCGCGTGATGATGTGGTACTCGTCGGCCAACCGCGACGAGGAGGTGTTCGAAGATCCGTTCAGGTTCGACTTGAAACGTGACCCGAACCTGCACACGCTGCACAGCGCGTTCGGCGGCGGCGGACCGCACTTTTGCCTCGGCGCCAACCTGGCTCGAGCCGAGATGAAGGTGATCTTTCAGGAACTGCTCGGTCGCATCCCCGACATGGAACTCGCGGGCGAGCCCGCCCGGCTGCGGTCGAATTTCATCAACGGCCTGAAACACCTGCCCGTCTCGTTCACGCCCGTCGGAAAGAGCAGCAATGCCTGAGGCCTACATCGTCGACGCCGTCCGCACGCCGGTCGGCAAGCGGGGCGGCGGATTGTCGCGAGTGCATCCGGCCGACCTCGGCGCGCACGTGCTGAACGAGCTTGTCGACCGGACCGGCGTCGACCCCTCCGGCGTCGACGACGTGCTGTTCGGTTGTGTCGACGCGGTCGGCCCGCAGGCGGGCGACATCGCGCGCACGTGCTGGCTCGCCGCGGGCTTGCCCGAGTCGGTGCCGGGCACCACGATCGATCGCCAGTGCGGCTCGTCGCAACAGGCGGTGCACTTCGCCGCGCAGGCCGTGATGAGCGGCACCAACGACTTGGTGGTGGCGGGCGGCGTGCAGAACATGTCGATGATCCCGATCAGCTCGGCGATGACGATGGCCGAGCCGCTCGGCTTCACCGATCCGTTCAGCGGTTCCGAAGGCTGGGTCAAGCGTTACGGCACCCAAGAGGTGTCGCAGTTCCGCGGGGCCGAGATGATCGCCGAGAACTGGAACATCTCGCGCCAAGACATGGAGGAGTTCGCGCTGGCGTCGCACCACCGGGCCAAGCGCGCGATCGCCGAAGGTCGCTTCGACTCGCAGATCACTGCGTTCGGTGATGTGAAGGTCGACGAAGGTCCGCGGGAGACGTCGCTCGAGAAGATGGCGACGCTGCCCACCTTGATCGAGGGCGGCCGGCTGACCGCCGCCGTGTCGTCACAGATCTCCGACGCGTCGACCGCGATGCTGATCGCATCAGAACAGGCCGTGAAGGATCACGGGTTGACGCCGCGGGCGCGTATCCATCACATCTCAGTGCGGGGTGAAGACCCGATCCGCATGCTGTCGGCCCCGATTCCGGCGACGGCATACGCCTTCAAGAAGACCGGCATGACGATGGACGATATCGACCTGGTCGAGATCAACGAAGCGTTCGCGTCTGTCGTCCTCGCGTGGCAGAAGGAAACCGGCGCCGACCTCGACAAGGTCAACGTGAACGGAGGCGCCATCGCGCTCGGTCATCCGCTGGGTGCCACCGGCGTGCGGTTGATGACCACGCTGCTGTGCGAACTCGAGCGGACGGGCGGCCGCTACGGCCTGCAAACGATGTGTGAAGGCGGCGGCCAAGCCAACGTCACCATCATCGAACGCCTCTAACTACCCGCGGCTCGCTTCGCCAGATTCTGCATGGCCTCGTGTTGTTCTTCACGAGGCGCCCGTTGGCCAACTTCATGAGGAAACCGACGGGGCCCGACGGCTCGAGATGCATCGTGTAGCTGATCGCGGTGCCGCCGTTCGCCAGCGGCGTGAGGACACAATCCTCGACGAGCGAACGGGTGAAACGCGGCTTGGCGTCGTAGCCGGTGAAGGACCAGCGCGCCCCGGGCTCCCAGATGATGAATTCCTCGTCGACGGTCGATCCAGGAATGGCGACACGGCGGCGCGCACCGACCCCCTCCGCCGGGCCGAGCACGGTGACCTTCTTGACCGACGGGAACCACTCGGGCCAACGCTCGTGATCGGCCAGGACTGCGAACACTTTGTCGGGTGCCGCGGTCGACTCCGCCTTCGCCTCGACACGCATCGGCGCCTTGTTGATCCAGTCGATCGTCTGCTTCGTCAGTTCAGCCATGGAGCCGCTCCAATGTTTCGTTCGCTTCACGCATTACGCGCTCGACAACTTCTTCGCACGTCGGCAGGTCGTCGATCACGCCGACTACTTGACCGCTCGCCATCACACCCAAGTCGGGCCGCCCCTCGACCATCGCTTTGCGCAGCAGCATCGGCGTGTTCGCCTGCATCACAACCTGACTCCAATTGAGGTCTTGGTTGCGCTTCATGGCGAGGCCCTCGCGCGCGATCGTGGCCCACGAGTCGCCACTCAACTTCTTGAACGCGAGCGCGTTCCGGAGCGCGCGCGGCAGCGACGTGACCGCGTTCGTCCCGTCGAGTTCGTTTGTGAAGTCCGTGCGCAGCACACGGTGGGGCACACCGTCGACTTGCGTGGTCACCAGCGTGTCGGTCACCGCCTTCGACAGGTACTCCTGCTTCACGGCGTCGGGCACGGTCGAGTCGCTCGTGAGGAGAAAACGCGTGCCCATCGCAATGCCCGACGCGCCGTACGCGAGGGCGGCGACGAGACCACGCCCGTCGAAGTACCCGCCCGCCGCGATTACCGGAATGTCAACGGTGTCGACCACCTGCGGCAGCAGCAGCGACGTCGGCACCGAACCGGTGTGGCCGCCGCCTTCGCCGCCCTGCACGATCACCGCATCGACACCCCAGCCCGCGACCTTTTCGGCGTGACGCTTCGCGCCGATCGACGGGATCACCACGAGTCCGCCGTCTTTGCACCGCTTGATCAACGTTTCGCTCGGCGCCTGCGCGAAGGACGCCACCCGCACACCCTGTTTGATCATCAGGTCGATGCGGTCGGCCGCGTCGGCCTGGTCGGCCCGCAGGTTCACGCCGAACGGCTTGTCGGTGCGGTCCTTCACTTCGCCGACGGCTTTTGCAAGCTCGTCGAAGCTCATCGTCGCCGAGGCGAGGATGCCGAACGCGCCCGCGCTCGACGTCGCCGCAGTGAGGCGGGCGCCAGCGACCCAGCCCATGCCTGTCTGAACGATTGGGTACTGCACGCCGAGCAAGTCGCACAGCCGCGTGTGCAAGGCGGCGTGCATTACGACGGGACTTCGGTTTCGCGCCGGCCCTCCGGGTCGATCACGGTGTACAGCAAACGCAGTTCGTCGTCGTCAGGCGACCGCGACTCCGCGACGTCGTCCGCGATCACCAGCTCGAAGCCTGTGGCCGCGGTCACCTCGTCGACGGTGACGCCCGGGTGCACGGACCGGAGACGGGCGCGGTGGTCGTCGGTCTCGAAATCGATCACGCACAAGTTGGTGACGACGCGCCGGATCTCGTGGAAGCGCGCCGCGTGCGGGCCAAGCGTGGCGGCGCGGTCGTAGCCAATGCCGCACACGGTGTCGACGCGCGCGCACACAACCTGCGGCGAGTGGTTGGGCACCCAGTACGACGTCGTGTCGTTGATCGTGTTGCCGGGCGCGCCGCGGTAACCCAGCAACTGCGTGCGCGGCTTGGCGTAGTCGCCGATCGCAGCGATGTTCTGGTTCCCGTACTGGTCAACCTGCGTGGCGCCCATCATCACGTGGCGCCGGCCCGACCACACCCAGTCGAACATCGACCGGTACGGGTTCGAGTACTCGTAGATCTTCTCGTCGTCGCTCAGCTCGTACGCGGAGTCGTTGGCGATGAGCGCGGCCTCGCCGTCGGTCATACAGAGGTCGGGTTCCAACGTGGCGCGTGCGAGGCGGCCGCCGATCATCGGGATGGTGCCGATCGGGTTGGCCAGAATCTCGCCGTCGCCTCGGAACGTGTCGGCCACTGCGACGGCGCACACGTCGGCGCGGGTTGCGGTCGCGCTCACGACCGCGCCCGCAGACGCGACTGGTAATCGGCCTCGCTCACGTCGATCCACTTCGTCTTGAAGTCGGCCCACGCGTCGGGCGTCTTGGCCGCCGCCGCGTACTCCTTCTGGAACGCCTCGTCGCGCTCGTAGTCCGGCGCGCACGAGGTGAAGTGCGCGCCGTTTGGCGCCTCGATCACCCCGTCAATCGACATGCGGCTGATGCGCTGCGTGTGATGCGAGCCTTCCTTCGCCATATCGGTTGTGTCGACGATGCGTTCAACGCTCATAAAGCGCCGGCCGGTCGGTGCCGCCTGCACCATCAGGTCGTCGAAGTAGATGTCGGGGCCGAGGAACTGGCCGTTGCCGCGCCCGTCGCCGCGGTTCTGGTGGATGAGCGCAGCGTCGAGTTCCAGCGCGGGTACGGCGACCAACTCCTCACCCTCGTACGTGATCGTCTTCAACGTCGGGTTGTCGCGAAACAGGTCGCTGCCGAGACCCACGCGGGTGGGTAGGAACGGGACCCGCCACGCAGCGGCTTGTAGCGCGAGCAGGAACATGCCTTCGTCGAGCGGTTCGTCTTCGATCGCACCGGTTTGGCGCGCGGCGCGGAAGTGCGGCTCGAGCGGGATCGTGTCGAGCGATACGAAGGCGTACACGACGCGCTTCACCTTGCCCGCGGCGCACAACATGCCCACGTCGGGCCCGCCGTACGACACGATCGTGAGGTCTTTGAGGCTCGACCGCGCGATCGCCCGCACCATCGACATCGGCTTGCGCCGCGATCCCCAGCCGCCGACCGCGACCGTCATCCCGTCGGCGAGCGACGCGACAACCTCGTCTTCTGTGGTGCGCTTGTCGGTCATCTACTTGGTGAACTTTGCATCGCGCTTTTCGACGAACGCGTCGCGTGCCTCGTCGGCTACGCCCGACAGGTTCAACTCGAACGTGAAGCCCTGCTCATAGCGGTAGCTGCGCTTCACGTCGACCGGATCGATCCCGTTGAGCGACGCCTTGGCGGCGCGGATCACCGTGGGGCTCTTGGCCGCGATCTGCGCCGCGACGTCCATTGCTGTCGCACGCAACTCCGACTGGGGCACCACCGTGAGCACGGAACCGAATTCGTGGAGTTCCTGCGCCGTCGCGGTCGCCGACGTGTAGACCATCGCTCGCATCTTGTGCTGGGGCACCAGCCGAGCGAGGTGCGTGGCCGCGCCCAGCGCGCCGCGGTCGACTTCGGGCAGGCCAAAGGTCGCGTCGTCGGCCGCCACGATCACGTCTGCATTACCGACCAGTCCGATACCACCACCCAGGCAGAACCCGTTGACCGCCGCAATCACCGGCACCTCGCAGTCGTACACGGCCGCGAAAGCGGCGAAGCACCCCTTGTTCGCACCGATCAGTGCGGTGAACCCCTCGGTGTTCTGCATCTCTTTGATGTCGACGCCGGCGTTGAATCCGCGTCCCGCGGCCCGCAGCACCACGACGTGTACGTCTGGGTTTCGACCCGCGACAATCAGTTGATCGGCCACGTCGTACCAACCGGCGACGGTGAGCGCGTTGACGGGTGGGTTGTCCATGACGATCTCGGCGACGTGATCGGTGATCGTGGTGGAGATGCCCATGCGTTCCTTGTTGTTAGTTTCTGATGCAGCGTCAGAAACTAGCGGAGGACGGAAACGCGTGGCGGTAGAGCTCGACTTCAGTGGCCGTGTCGTGCTCGTGACAGGCGGTGGCCGCGGCGTCGGCCGCGGCATCAGCGACGCGTTCGCGGCGGCCGGGGCCACCGTGGTGATCTGCGGGCGCACGCCCGGCGAGACCGCTCACGAGTTCGTCGCCTGCGACGTGCGCGAACCCGAGCAGGTCGACGCGATGTTGACGTCAATTGTCGACGGGCACGGCGGCATCGACGTCGTCGTGAACAACGCAGGCGGATCTCCCGCCGCCGAAGCAGCCACGGCGTCGCCGCGCTTTTCGTCGTCGATCATCGCGTTGAACCTGCTCGGCGCCATGCACGTATCGCAGGCGGCCAACCGCTTCATGCAGGCTCAGGCCGACGGCGGCGCGATCGTGAACATCGGCAGCGTCAGTGCGCTGCGCCCGTCACCCGGTACCGCGGCGTATGCGGCGGCGAAGGGCGGGCTCATCAGCCTCACCACCACCCTCGCGGTGGAGTGGGCGCCGAAGGTGCGGGTGAACCTCGTCACCGGCGGGATCATCGCAACCGAACAGAGCGAGTTGTTCTACGGCGACGAGTTGCGCCAAGCCGCGATCGCTAAAACGATTCCCGCCGGACGCTTCGGCGCCCCCGCCGACATCGCCAACGCCTGCCTCTTCCTCGCGTCGCCGCTCGCCAGCTACATCAGCGGCGCCAACCTCGTAGTCCACGGCGGCGGCGAACCCCCGCGCTACCTCGACACGTAACGGTGGTCAGGGGTGCTGTGAGCTGACCGAGAGGACCTCGCCGGTCATGTACGACGCGTAGTCCGACGCGAGGAAAACGATGACGTTGGCGACTTCCCAGGGCTCGGCGGCGCGGCCGAACGCTTCGCGCTTGGTGAGTTCGTCCAACAGTTCGTCGGTAGTTACTTTCGACAGGAACTCGTGCATGGCCAGCGACGGGGCGACCGCGTTCACGCGAACGCCGAAGGGCGCGGCCTCGATCGCGGCCGACCGCGTGAGCGCCATCACTCCCGCTTTGGCCGCGGCGTAGTGCGCCTGGCCGGCTTGGGCGCGCCAACCGACCACCGACGCGTTGTTGACGATCGAACCCGAACCCTGCGGGCCCATCACGCGCAGCGCGGCGCGCGTGCAACGCATGGTGCCGTTGAGCGTGACGTCGAGCACGGGGTTCCACTGCTCGTCGGTCATCTCGGCGAGATTGGCCGTGCCCCCAAGCCCCGCGTTGTTCACCACCACGTCGAGTACGGCGTGATGCGCGATCACGCCGTCGAACATCGCCTGTACCTGTGGCTCGTTGGTCACGTCACACGGGATGGCCAACGGACGAGCTCCCATGATCGGTTCCAGCGCGTCGGCCGCTTCGCCCAGCCGGCGTTCGTGCCTGTCACTTATGACGACGGTCGCACCTTCTTCCGCGCACCGCTTTGCCGTGGCGAATCCGATGCCGGTGCCGGCGGCCGCGGTTACCAACACGACGCGGCCGCGCAAAAGCTCGTGGCCCTCGACGTAGGGCGGCACCGTGCTCATCGCGGCTCCCGCGGCAACCCGAGGGCGCGCTCACCAATGATGTTGCGTTGGATCTCGTTCGATCCGCCGTAGATCGTGTCGGCCCGTGTGAACAGGAACAGTCGCTGCAACGACGACAGGTCGTACGGGAACCCGTCGGCCAACGTTGCGTGCACGCCCGACACATCCATCGCCAACTCCCCTAACGCCCGGTGCCACGTGGCCCATGCGAGCTTCGAGATCGATGCTTCGGGACCGGGCTCGCCGTCGGCCATCGAGTGCAGCGTACGCAGCGCGTTGTAACGCAACAGGCGCAAGCCGATGAATGCGTCGGCCAAGCGTTGGCGCATCACCGGCTGACCGGCGACGCCGCGTGTCCGGGCCAACGCCACGATCTCGTCGAACTCGCGTTGGAACCCAACCTGCTGACCGAGCGTGGCCACGCCGCGCTCGAACCCGAGTGTGGCCATCGCGACGCGCCACCCGTCACCCACCGCGCCGACAACGTTGTCGGCCGCGGAACGGGCGCCGTCGAAGAACACTTCGTTGAACTCCGAGGTCCCCGTCACTTGCACGATCGGACGAATCTCGATGCCCGGTTGGTCCATCGGCACGAGCAGGTATGACAACCCGGCGTGGCGCACCGAC
>JBEEFT010000211.1:0-4290 GCA_041166225.1 Actinomycetota bacterium
CACGGCATCACCGTCGCAGCCTCGATCGTCGGGCAGCTCGACCGGATGCTCAACGCGGCCGACGCGGCGGGCGCGCATTTCGGCGGCACGGGCTATCGCAGCTCGAGTGGTCAGGTGGCGGCGCGGCGCAAGAACTGTGGTTCGAGCAGCTACGACGTCTACGAAAAATCACCCAGCAGTTGCCATCCGCCGACGGCACGGCCGGGCACGTCGATGCACGAGCGTGGATTGGCGATCGACTTCACCTACAACGGCAGCCTCATCCAAGGCCACAGCAACGCCGGGTACCAATGGCTCAGCCGCAACGCCGCGAGCTACGGCTTCTACAACCTGCCGAGCGAGGCGTGGCACTGGAGCGTCAACGGCAACTAGCTAGCGGTCGGCGACACCCAACCGATCAGGCGGGCATTGCGTCGAGAAGTTGTCTGCGGAACTCCGCCATGCGTCGAGCCGCGTTCCACCCCAGCGCAGCGGTGACCTTGCCGTCGAAGGAGAAGGTCTGGACGAACGTGTCGTCGCCCGGCGCTCCTTCGACGATGTCGTTGCGGTCGACGTCGACGATCTGGCCGTGCACCTGGATGCGGACGTCGTACTGATACGTCCAGAAGTAGGGGACGGGTGTGAACGGCCTTGGGTCGCCGACGATGTTGCGAGCGACCGCAAGGCCCTGCTCTTGCGCGTTGGTGCGGTGTTCGAGACGGAGGCGGCGCTCGTAGCCCACGTGTTGCCACGAGGCCACGTCGCCCGCGGCCCACACGCCCGGCGCGGCCGAGCAGTACGCGTCGCAAACGACGCCGTTGACGATTTCCAACCCGCTGCCTTCCAGCCACCGCGTGTTGGGAACGCTGCCTACTGCGACGAGCACGACGTCGGCTTCGATCGTGGTTCCGTCGCTCAACGTGGCACGCACCGTGCCGTCGGCGGCGACATCAAGGGACGCGACGCCGATTCCCGTGAACACCTCGACGCCGTGCGCGCGGTGCGTCGCCAACAGTTTCGTCGCCGCCTCGTTGCCGATGCGCGACGCGAGCGGGGGCCCCGGAATGGGCTCGACAACGGTGACCGTCGCGCCGAGGCCGCGCGCGGTGGCGGCCGCTTCAAGGCCGAGGAATCCGCCGCCGACCACCAGCAAGCGCCGTCCACCGTCGACGAGCAACGCGCGCAGCGCGAGCGCGTCGTCCATGGTGCGCAGCACGCGGATGTTCGGCACGTCGGGGTGTTCGAGTCGGCGGGGCGCAACCCCGGTCGCGATCACAACTGCGTCGTAAGGCAGCGACCGCCCGTCGCTCAGCTCGACGCGCTGATCGGTCACTTCGAGCGCGACGGCGCGCACACCGGTCAGGATCGTAGGGTGCAGCGGTTCGACGCGCCGCGCCGCGATCAATGCCGCTCGGCTCGGTTCCCACGCGCCCGACAACACCTCTTTCGACAGCGGCGGCCGGTCGTAGGGCTCACCTTGTTCTTCACCGACAAGCGTCACCGCGCCCGTGAATCCTTCCGTGTGGAGGCCTTCGGCCACGGCGTAGCCCGCGGCGCCGGTGCCCACGATCACGATCGACTGCACGTCTGTTGCCACAGTGCCCATCTTGATGCACGCTTCGGCTCATGAGTCGATTCAAAAAGGGCGACAAGGTGCTCATCAACGAGGGCGACTTCAAAGGTGAGTGGGGCGTAATCGTCGACAAAGACGTCATCGGTGACGAGTTGACGGTCGCGCTAGGGAAGAACAATCACGAGATCCGCACGCACGAGGCCCACGTCAACAAGATCGAAGACAAATAGCGGTCGCGGCTTGGCGCAGAAATGAGTGCAGGGGCGGCACCCGCTGGCCGTAGGTTCTTGGGATGACGACACTCGACGCGTTCGCGGGCCACGTCATCGTCGTTACCGGGCCACCGGGCGCCGGCAAATCCAGCACTGCGGCGCGGTTCGTGCAGACGTCGACCCTCGCGGTGCTGATCGATGGCGACGCGTTCTTCCAGTTCGTCAAGAGCGGCTGGATCCCGCCTTGGGAGCCGCCGTCGGCCAAACAGAACGACACGGTGATCGAAGCGCTCGGCGCCGCGGCGGGCGCGTACGCCCGCGGTGGATATATGGTGGTCGTCGACGGCATCGTCGGTCCGTGGTTCCTCGACCGATTTCGTTCGGCCTTCGAGGCGCCCACGCACTACGTGGTCATCCGTCCGTCGCGCGAGGCCGCGTTTGCGCGTGGGACGGCGCGTCCTGATCCCGACATGAGCAACCCCATCCCCATCTCGAAGATGTACGACGAGTTCGCCGCACTGGGTGTGTACGAACGCCACGTGTTGGACAACTCGATGCACACCGAGGACCAGACTCTGGCCGCAGTGCTCGAGGGACTGGCAGCCAACAACTTCCGCGTGTGAGCAAGCCCGCGCCGCCGCCCGAGGAGGTGCTCGCTGCCTTCGCGCTCGAGGGCGCGCTGCAGCATCAAACGGGTGGCATTAGCCAGACCGTTTGGCGCGTCGGCGACGTGGTGCTCAAGCCGGTGCAGGAGCCGAACCCTGGCGAGGCCGAGTGGGTCGCGACCGCGCTCGACGCGATCGACGAGCGCGGCTTCCGCGTTGCCAAACCCCTACGCGCGACGAACGGCGCCTGGCTGTACAACGGTTGGACCGCGTGGCACTGGGTCGACGGTGACCACTGTCGCGACAGATGGCCCGACGTTGCGCACGCGGCGCGGGCGTTTCACCGCGAACTCGACGCGGCAGTGACGCGCGCCAGTCTCGACACCGGCCCGCCGTGGCTCGAACCGCGTTCGCACCGCTGGGCGCAGGCCGAGCGCACCGTTTGGCACGACGCGCCGTTGCCCGAGCGCGCGATGTACGACGTTCCGGAGTGGGCGCTATGGGAACGCGCACGCGCGCTCGGCCCGCCGTTGACCGTCGACGAAGAACGGCGCTGTCGCGTCGTGCACGGTGACGTTGCGGGAAACGTGCTGGCCGATCGTTCCTCCGGCGCGCTCGTCCTCATCGACGTGTCGCCCGGGTGGCGCACGCTCGAGTCGGTCGACGCGCAGATCGCGGTCGAAGCGGTCGCATGGTTCGGCGCCGACGAGGCGCTGCTCGACGATGTGGCGCCCGCCGACGCGGCGCGTGCGTGCGCGTTCCGCTTGCTGTGCGGTTTTCAGGCCCTCACCACCGGGCTCGCGTTCAACCCGGCGGAGGTCGCGCGGTTCGCGCGCGTACTCGACGTCGTCGGCGCGTGACATAGCAAACGTACGTTCGGGTAAAATGGCGGTGTGGACCTTGCGTGGCAGACGTCGTTGCTCGGTGCGGCCGCCCCGTCTATCGACGCGTCGTTCGCGCGCGCCGAACGTGTGCAACTCGACGACGACTCGTGGATCGACGTCGTGCCGGGTTGGCTCACTGGCGCCGACGACCTCTTTGCCGCTCTCGCCGACCAGGCGCCGTGGAAACAGCGCGACCGCATCATGTGGGGCAACAAGGTGCCCGAGCCTCGGCTGACCTCGGGGTGGAGCGAGGCGAAAATCAAGGCGGTTGCGCCCGTCCTCATGGAGGCACGCACGGCGCTCACGGCGCGATACGGCGTGAAGTTCAACTCGGGATGGCTCAACCTGTATCGCGACGGACGCGACTCGGTGGCATGGCATCGCGACAAGATCCCGCGTTCGAACCCGTATCCCTACGTGGGGATTCTCACGCTCGGCTCGCAGCGCCGGTTCCTTGTGCGCCCTCACGGCGGCGGGCCTTCCGTTCGCTTTGATCCGGCGCCGGGCGATCTGATGGTCACCGGCGGGCTGATGCAGCGGCAGTGGGAGCACACAGTGCCGAAAGTGGCCGATGCCGGGCCGCGCATCAGCGTCACCTTCCGGCACATCCACGACGAATAAGACGCATGATGACCGCGTGACCGATCCGCTCAAGGTGGGCTTGGTCGGCGCGGGGCCGTGGGCGAACAGGGTGCACGCGCGGGTGCTCGCCCACAGCGCCCACACCACGTTGACGGCTGTGTGGGCGCGACGGGTCGAGGCCGCGCAGGAAACGGCAGCCCGGAACCGGTGCGCGGTGGCCGCGTCGTTCGACGAGTTGCTAGACGGCTGCGACGCCGTCGCGTTCTGCGTGCCGCCCGATGTCCAAGCGTCCATGGCGGTTACGGCAGCGCGTGCCGGCAAGGCGTTACTGCTCGAAAAGCCCATCGGGTTGTCTGTCGACGAAGCGCAACGGTTGGTCGACGCGGTCGACGAGGCGGGCGTGGGCACCGTCGTCCTGTTGTCGTGGCGATATGCGCAAGCCACGAGCGACTTCC
>JBEEFT010000212.1:0-14370 GCA_041166225.1 Actinomycetota bacterium
GAGACCGACCCCGCAACCCGACAATGCCGCCGACCAGACAGACGGCGATCCACCCGTCCGCCGCCGGGAACGCGTTCTCGAAGTCGTAATACGCCTTCGTGCTCTCACTCGCCACGAGCGACCGGTCCGCATACCAAGCCGTCCAGTACGCAACCATGATCGCGACGCCGATCAGTGCAGCGATCGTCACCCGCCGCCGATCCGCTTCCGAAACGTCTTCCACAAACGGATCTTGCATCGGAGCGTGCAGTTTTGCCGGTGATCCCGCGCCGATCACCGGCAAAAGTGCACGCTGCCGTCAAGGCGACCGGCGCGTACTCCAGTCGACCGCGTGTCCGTGCCGAACCCACCGAGAACGTCCCGGCCACGCCGGGCTCGCCTTGGCTTCATAGCCGACAAGGCCGAACACTCGCCGCACGTCACCGGACCGATTCGCGACGATCGGAATCTCACCGCCTTCAGAAAGCACAACAGTGAAGTCTGCGACGCCGAAGCGAAGCTTCGACAGCGATGTGGCGTCGATCTCCGCGACGTCAGACCACACGAACAACACGCCGGCTTCGATTTCGTAGCCCCGCTCCGCTGCGGGCGCGGGTGCGAACAACACGTCAACGGAAGTGAATTCAAGCGAGCCGATGAGATTGCCCCGTCTGCTTTGGCCGCCAAACCGCCACAACCATGCCCCGGCGCGCTTGTGATAGTTCGTTGCTTTCGGACCGCCCGCAACAACAAGCGGCAAGCGAACCCCGCGCCGCCGCGTCACGGGTCCGTCGTGCGCTACAGGTAGGTGCCGGGGCGTTCGCCGTCACCGGCTTGACCGATGGCGGGCCGGCGCATGTCTTCGAGTTGGTTGCGCGCCGCCATTTGCTGCGCGAACAGGGTGGCTTGGATCCCGTGGAAGAGACCTTCGAGCCAGCCGACGAGTTGGGCCTGCGCGACGCGCAGTTCGGCCTCGGACGGAGCGCTCTCGGCGAAGGGCAGTGCGAGGCTCGCCATTTCTTTTTGGAGGTCGGGTGACATGCCCTCGGCGAGTTCGCGCACCGACGTCTCGTAGATCTCGCGCAGGCGCAGGCGCGCTTGCTCGTCGAGCGGCGCGGCGCGGGCTTCGTCGAGCAGCTGCTTGAGCATCGAACCAATCCGCATCAACTTCGCGGGTTGGTTGACGGTTTCGGTGGGCTCGACGTCCTCGCTCGGAGCGCCGTCGACGACTTCGAGTGGGGGTGCGGACGCGCCGTCTTCAGGGGTACTCATGGGGTTAGCAAACGTAGTTCCCACTCGCTGGCCCTACGATTCATCGTGTGAAGGTGTCGACGCGAGGCGATTACGCGAGCCGGGCGCTGCTCAGCCTCGCGCTGCACGACGACGTCGGTCCGACGTCGGTGCGCGACATCGCCGAACGCACCGGGCTCCCCCAGCCCTACCTCGAACAGATCCTCCTCGCGCTCAAAGGTGCTGGGCTGGTGCGTTCGAAGCGCGGCGTGGGCGGCGGCTACGTCTTGGCTCGCGAACCCCAAGACATCACGCTGGGCGAGATTGTCGCCGCCGTCGACGGGCCAATAGTCGCGGGCGACTTCGGCGAGCCGCACACGAATGGCGCCTGTGACCACGAGGGCCAGTGCATCCTGCTCGAAGTGTGGTCCGACGTCGGTCGTCACATGCGCGGGCTGCTCGACAGTTTCACGCTGGCGCAGATGGTCGACGCCGCACGCGGCAAAACCGCAGTGCCGGTCTCGTCTAGTTGAGCCGCGCCAGCAGCGTTTCGAGTTCGACCGGCAACGCCGACTCGAACTCCATCGCTTCGCCGGTCACCGGATGCGCGAACGCCAGGCGTTCGGCGTGCAGAAACGGTCGGTCGCAGCGCAACGCGGGACGGGCTCGTCCGTAGCGGGTGTCGCCGACCACGGGGTGCCCGATTGCTGCGAGGTGAACCCGAATCTGATGCGTGCGCCCGGTTTCGAGCGTGCACTCGAGCAGCGTCAGCTTGGCCGGCATCGTGAAGCGGTCGACCACCTCGTAGCGCGTGCGCGCCTCACGACCGTCTGCGACGACCGCCATCTTCGTGCGCTCGCGCGTCGAACGGCCCAGCGGTGCGTCGATCACGCCGTCGAGCCCGTCGACCTCGCCCCAGGTGAGGGCGCGGTATTGCCGCGTAACCTCGCGCGTCGACAGAGCATCGACGAGTGCCTCGCGCGCGGCTTCGGTGCGCGCGACCACCATCAAGCCCGACGTGCCGCTGTCGAGACGGTGCACAATGCCGGGCCGCTCGGACTCTCCGACACCCGCGATCTCGGGGTAGCGCGACAGCAGGCCGTGCACGAGGGTGCCCTCGGCGTGGCCGGCGCCGGGGTGCACCACAAGCCCCGCCGGCTTGTCGATCACGATCACATCGTCGTCCTCGTACACCACGGCGAATCTCACCGACGGATCTGCCGAGACCGACACCACGGCCGCCGGTGCGACGTCGGCCTCGATCACGTCACCGGCCTCGACGCGCGTGCTGCCTTTCGCAACGACGCGCCCGTTCACGGTGACACCGCCGGCGCTGATGCTCGACGCCGCCTCGTGGCGAGACACACCTGCTTCGAGCGCGACGATGCGGTCGAGGCGCTCGCCTGCGAGCGCGTCGGGCACCTCGACGTTCACGTCGACTCCTTTGGTTCGCGCAATGAGATCAACACCATCAGCGCGATGCCGAAGAACAAGGACATGTCTGCGACGTTGAAGACCGGCCACCAGTGAGCGATCTCGATGAAGTCGATCACTCGACCGTGATTCGGACGGGCGAGGCGGTCGACAAGGTTGCCGGCGGCGCCGCCCACGATCAGCCCGAACATCACGGCGCGCAGGCGCGTGTGACGCGTCCACAACGCGTACGCAAGCAATGCGGTCACGGTGATCGAAGCGAGCACGGTGAAGAACCCGCTGCGCCCGGAGCCGACACTGAACGCGGCCCCCGAGTTATACGTAAGCACCAGGCGCATACCGAGAATTAATTCGACCGTACGGTCACGCAGCGCGTGTTCGGCGAGGGTTTTGGCGAGTTGATCGACGAGCACCGACGTCGCAGCAACCGCTACGACGATCGCGGCGGTGATGCGTCGCGCCGGGAGGCTTACCGGCGCGACAAGCCGCCGGTCTTGCACGCGATGCACTGACGGGCATACGGCAGCGCTTCGAGCCGTGCCTTCAAGATGTTGTTGCCGCACGTCTCGCACGCGCCGTACGTACCGCGCTCGAGCTTGCGGAGCGCATCGTCGATCTCTTCGGTGATCCCGACGGCCTGCAACGCGAGCGCAAGGTCACGCTCGCGCTCGATGGCCAACGAACCGCCTTCACCGGACTCGTCGTCGAACTGCACGTCGCCGGGCTCGGCGTCACGCATCAACTCGTCGGCCTCCTCGCGCAGCAAGTTCGCTTGCTCGAGGTATTCGGCCTTTTCCGCCAGCAGCAGTTCCTTCTGCTTCAGCTGCCACTTGTCCAACACGACCTTGCCGCGCTTCACCACAGGCTTCGGAACGGCTTTGGCGACTTGCGCTTTAGGAGCAACGGGCGCGACCTTCTTCGCTGGTTCTGCGGCCTTCTTCACCGGTTCGACCTTCTTGGCGGGCGGCGCGGCCTTCTTCGCCGCCGGAGCGGCCTTCTTGGCGGGCGGCGCGGCCTTCTTCGCAGCTGGTGCCGTCTTCTTCGTGGGTGCTGCCTTGGCCGGAGCCTTGGCGGCCGGAGCCTTCTTTGCTGCCGCCTTCGCAGGCGCTTTCTTTGCTGGCGCCGCCTTCTTTGCCGTAGCCACGGGCCCCTCCTTCTACAGTTCCCTGGGCTAGGGAGCGGCGGACTGTAACAGACCCGACCCTTGAATCATTCCCGCCGCGGGCGTTAGCGCTTGCCACCCTCGCGGGCGTGGGCCATGGCCAACTCGAGCAGGCGCTCGACCTCGACCTGGGCGACACCGTCGATTTGGACCCGCTTGGCCCGACTCGACTCGCCGCTGATGAGGCTCACCGACGCCAGCTTCACGTCGAAGGTCTGCGCGATGAGCGCGACCACCGCGTCGTTCGCCCGTCCGCCTTCGGGTGGCGCAGCGACGCGAATCTTCATTGCGTCGCCGTGACGCCCGACGATTGCGGTCTTGCCGGCCCCGGGTTGCACATGCAGGCGCAGCACGGCGCTGCCGTCGTCGTCGTTGGCGCCCGCGGTGTAGTCGAACAGTTCTTCAAACATGAAGGAACAACCCTACGCACCCGTAACATGTGCGCCTCATGTTTTCGCCGTTGCCCGACAAGCCTGACCACAACGCACTCGAGCTCGAGATCCTCGAGTTGTGGGAACGCGCGTCGACGTTCGACCGTGTTCGAGCCAAGAACGCAGACGGTCCCAAGTTTCGCTTCATCGACGGACCGGTAACCGCGAACAAGACGCTGGCCGTACACACAGCGTGGGGCCGCACACTCAAAGACGTGTTCCAGCGGTACAAGGCGCTCAACGGCTTTCACCAGCGCTACCAGAACGGCTTCGATTGCCAAGGGCTTTGGATCGAAGTCGGCGTCGAAAAAGAGCTCGGCCTCAACTCCAAGCGCGAGATCGAGGAATACGGCCTCGAGAAGTTCGCAGAGAAATGCCGCGACGTCGTGAAGTGGTCGAGCGACGAGCTCACCAAGGGCTCGATCCGCCTCGGCCAATGGATGGACTGGGGCAAGGACTACTTCACGTTCTCCGACACCAACATCGAATACATCTGGCGATTCCTCAAGATCGTCCACGAGCGCGACTGGATCTATCGCGGGCACCGCGCCACCGAGTGGTGCCCGCGGTGCGGCACGTCGATCAGCGCCCACGAACTCGCCGGCAGTTACGTCGACCGCGAAGACCCGTCGCTTTCCGTGCGCTTTCCACTCATCGACCGGCCGGGCGAAGCCATCGTCATCTGGACCACGACTCCTTGGACGCTGCCGGCCAACGTGGCCGCAGCCGTGCGCCCCGACGCGGAGTACGCCCGGCTGCCCAATGGCGACTGGATGGCCGCGGCGCGCGTCGGCGACGCGGAAGTGGTCGACACCAAGCGCGGCGAAGAACTGGTCGGCTGGACTTACACCGGGCCCTTCGACGGCCTGCGGCCGAACCCGGTCGAGCACCGCGTTATCGCCTGGGACGAGGTGAGCCTCGAAGAAGGCACCGGCGTCGTGCACATCGCGCCCGGTTGCGGTACCGACGACTTCGAACTCGCCAAGCCGAACAACCTCGACATCGTGATGCCCGTCGACGAGTCGGGCCACTTCTACCCCGACTTCGGCTGGCTGGCGGGACGGCTCGCACACGACGCGGCCGACGACATCATCAACGACCTGCGGGCGCGCGACCTGCTCGTGAAAGCGGGCACGATCAGTCACCGGTACCCCGAGTGTTGGCGCTGCCACACCGCGCTGATCTTTCGCATCTCCGACGACTGGTTCATCAAGGTCGACGAGATCCGCCAGCCGATGCGCGACGCCAACGCTGACGTCGAGTGGACGCCCGACTACATGGGCAAGCGCATGGACGACTGGCTCTTCAACATGGCCGACTGGAACATTTCCCGTCGTCGTTATTACGGCCTACCTCTCCCCTTCTACCCGTGCACATGTGGTCACCTCACCGTCGTCGGCTCCAAAGCCGAGCTGGCTGAACTGGCGACGACCTCGCTCGACGACGTGAAGGAACTGCGCCGTCCGTGGATCGATCGTGTGCCCATCGAATGTCCACAGTGCGGTGAGGTGGTGCAACGCATCACCGAGGTGGGCGACGTATGGCTCGACGCCGGCATCGTGCCGTTCTCGACGCTCGGCTGGGAGAGCCCGCTCTACGTCGAGGGTGGCTACGCAACGGGCGCGGCGGCGGGTCTGACCGACGCCGACCTGCCCAATCACGGGTACTGGGAGGAGTGGTTCCCGGCCGACTGGGTGTCGGAGATGCGCGAACAGATCCGGCTCTGGTTCTACAGCCAGCTGTTCATGTCGGTCGCCCTCACGGGTCGCGCGCCGTATAAAAAGGTGCTCGGCTACGAGAAGATGCTCGACGAGACGGGCCGCGAGATGCACGGCTCGTGGGGCAACATGATCGAAGCGCCCGACGCGTTCGCGCGCATGGGCGCCGACGTGATGCGATGGCAGTTCAGTGCCCAACCGCCGAACCAGAACCTGCTGTTCGGTTTCGCTCCCGCGTACGAGATCCAACGCAAGTTGCTCACGCTGTGGAACAGCGTGGCGTTCTTCGTTCAGTACGCCAACATCGCGGGCTTCACACCCGATTACCCATTGCTCGACGACGGCCCGGGCATCGACGTCGAACCGCTGGACGAGTGGATGGTCGAGCGCACGCTTCAGCTGATCACCGAGGCCACCGACGCTTATGAGTCGTACCTGTCGACGAACGTCCTGCGCGCGTTCGACGACTTCGTAGGCGACATGTCGAACTGGTACGTGCGCCGCTCGCGCCGTCGTTTCTGGGCCGGTGACAACGCGGCGTTGCGCACCTTGTGGTTTTCATTGGTGAACGCGCTGCGCGTCGTGGCCCCGGTGATGCCCTTCATCACCGAGCACCTCTGGCTGAACCTCGCCGCCGGCCTCGACGGCGCTCCCGATTCGATCTTCCTCGCGGGGTGGCCGCCGAATCGCCGACCCGATCAAGCGTTACTTGATGAGGTCGTCGAGATGCGCCAGGTAGTGGAGCTCGGGCGGCAGGCCCGAGCCCAGTCGCGTCTGCGCAACCGGCAGCCGCTGCCCCGCCTCGTGGTCGACGGGGCGCCGCGCGCCCAGCGCCACGCCGACGAGATCGCCGACGAACTGCGCATCAAGGACATCACGTTCGGTCCGATCGAAGCCACGACCCTGCGGGTGCGCCCCAACCTGCCCGTCCTCGGTCCGCGCTTGGGCGCGGCGTTGGGCACGATCCGCGCCGCACTCAACAAGGGCGAGTTCGAAGCACTCGACGGCGGTCGCTTCCGCGTCGCGGGCTACGACCTCGAACCCGACGAAGTACTGGTCGAGGCCACAGTGAAAGAGGGATGGGTGATCGCCGCGAACGAAGGCGTGTCGGTCGCCCTCGACACCGAAATCGACGACGAGCTCGCGCGCGAGGGCCGCGTCAACGACCTCGTCCACGCGGTGAACAACTTGCGGAAAGAAACCGGCCTCGAGATCGTCGACCGGATCCAGCTGTGGCTCGCGGCTGACGACGCCGACTTGATGCGCTACGCCGAACGCATCGGCAACGAAACGCTCGCCGTTACCGTCGAAGTGGGCGACGGCGAGATGCGGCTCGAAAAAGCCTCGACTTAGCGCGCAGCTTTCTTCGCGGGCGCCTTCTTGGCCGCCGCCTTCTTTGCGGGAGCAGCCTTCGTCACCGGTGCAGCCTTTTTCACCGGTGCCGCTTTCTTCACCGGTGCAGCCTTCTTCGCGGGCGCCGCCTTCTTTACGGGCGCCGCCTTCGTCGCAGGCGCGGCTTTCTTCGCCGGGGACGCAGCCTTCTTCGCGGGAATCTTCGCCGTAGGAGCGGTCTTCTTCGCCGGCGCTTTCTTGGCCGCAACCTTCTTCGCAGGGGCCTTCTTCGCCGCAACCTTTTGTGTGGATTCCGACGACTCGTCGGACGCGTTCAAGAGTTCTTCGATGCGGTCGAGAATGGCACCGCGGTTGGCACCGCTGCGCTCACGGTCGGCGACCAGATCGAGTTCGTCGGCGTACAACTGCGGCAGCAGCGGCATGATCTCGCTGGCCCGCAGGTCGTCGTAGTCCTCGATCGGGAACGGTTCCTCGTCGGCCTGGTCGTCGTCTTCGGGCGGCGCGATTGCGGCGGCAACCGGTACGGCGCGCGTGGGCTCTTCAGTGGCGTCGAGCTCAGGCTCCGACGCTCCTTGGCGTGCGTCGATTTCGCTGTCGATCCGGCGCAACACACTGGCGCGCGCCTTGCCCGACTCTTCGCGCGCTCGCACCGCGTTGAGTTCCGACACGGACAACGAACCGAGCAGCGGCACCACTTCGGTGACGAGGAGTTCGTCGTAGTCGGCAATCGGGAACGCACCGTCGGAGGCGGTTTCGGGCAGGTCGAGCGGCGCGGGGCCCGAGGAACTGGTAACCCGGCTGGCGCCGCTGTTGCGCCCCGCGATGATCAAGATCACAGCGGCAGCGATGCTGCAGCCGATGGACGCGTAGATCAGGCCGACACTGTCCTTGATGAAGCCCAAGGCAAGTGTCAACGCGCTGACGATGACGAGTCCGATTGTTACCAAGAGCACCACGAGAGCATCCTCCGAAGTAGGCGCGAGTCGGCGAGACTCTAGTCGCCGGTTATAGAAAGCGATGTTTTGCGGGTGTTACCCGCGGCCCCCCGGCGGGGGGTTCGAGCCGGTGTCGCTGGGCTCCCAGTCGTCGTCGCGCGGTCCGAGCGGTGTGTCGTCAGACATTGCAGCGCGCAGCTCGGCGAAGTACGGGTCGTCGTCCATCCGGACCGGCTCCTCGCGGGGCTCGGTCATACCGAATTGCGCGCGTTGCAACACCGCCTCGTCCGAAGGCTCAGGCGCGGCCGGCGGCATGGGCTGCTGTGGCGCGAAGGGTTCGGGAGGCGCCGGGCGGCTCGCGACCGCAGGCTGTCCCGCGGGGGGCGTAGCCCGCGGATTGGCGGTTGGGGCTGCGGGCGGCGGTGGCGGAAGCGGGTTCGCGCGCGGCCGCTCCACGACAGGAGGCGGCGTGGCGGCTGCGCGCTCGCGCACCGCATCGAGCCTCTGGCGCGGCGGCGCGGGGACGCTTGTCGATCGCAGCGGCGGCGCGTCGCTCTTCTCACGCACATTCTCGACGCGATCGGCGACCTCGATGAGCGCGCGACGAATGCGCGAACGTTCACCCTGGAGCCACGAGCCGAGGTTGTTGACCTCACCGAAAAGCTGGTCGCGCGCGGCCTGGAGTTTTTCGAGATCGGACCGCAGTTCTGCTTGCGCGGCCTCGGCGAGCTGCACCGCAGATTCCTCGGCCTCGGTCACTACCTTGCGGGCCCGCTGCTCGGCCGCCTTCAGCAGGCGCTCCGCTTCCGTCTTCGCCTCGTGGATCGCAAGGTCGGCCGTGCGTTGCGCCAAGGACAGCGTGCGCACCGCCTCGTCGGCGTCAGGCGTCGGCTCGGCCACCGCTGCCGAGCGCGCCCGTTCGGACGCGTCGCGAAGCCGGGCCAACAACACCTCGAGACCACGGGCGACCGACTCGAGGAACTCGTCGACGTCGTCGGGGTGGTAGCCGCGCAGCTTGTCGCGAAAGGTGGCTGAGCGAAGTGTTTCCGGCGTCAGGTCCATCGGACCCCGACGTTATCGCCCGCCGAGCGCCGAACTGAGCAGTTGCAACGCGAGGATGACCACGATGGGCGAGAAATCGAGGCCGCCGAAGGCCGGCAGCGTGCGCCGGACGGGGCCGAGCACGGGCTCGGTGACCGTGTAGATCGCGTTGTAAATCGACTCCATAGCCCCGCCGCGTGAGATCGGGAACCAGCTTAGGAGTACGCGCGCAATTATCACGTACGTGTAGAGCCTGATCAGGCTCGCGATGGCGGACACGAAGGGAGCGGTCTAGCTGTAAAGGCCGCGCTCGGCCAAACGCGCCTTCTCGTCGTCAGACATGTCGGAATCGGTCGGACGGAGAAGGAAAACCTTGGCGGCAGTCTTTTCCATCTTGCCGCCGAGGCCGAAAGACAGACCAGCGATGAAGTCCGTGACGCGCCGGGCCAACTCGTTCGGCACCGATTGCATGTTGACGATCACAAAGTCGCCTTCACGCGCGTGCACCCCGACCTCTTCGCAATCCTTGAACTCGTTGATGATCACAACGTGGACCTTGTTCGAGGACTTCGGCGCGGCTACTGGACGTACGACCGGACGCGGCACTACGCCCTGAGGCAGCGGTGTAACCCCTTCGTCGCGAGTGCCAATGGCGCGCAACGACGCGGTCGGATCCGGCTCGGCGGTGCGTCCAACGCGCACCGGCCCGCTCGGGATCGGTTCTTCATAGGGTTCGAAGTCGTCGTAGTCCTCGTCGGCTAACCCGAGAAACGACATCGCTTTTTGTAGGCGGCCCATCTGATCCTCCTCAGAAACTTCAGTTTAGGTGGCGCGGCCGCGTGGACTGGGGACGCGCGCCGAACAACGCGGCACCGACCCTGACCATCGTCGAGCCACACGCGATTGCGACTTCCAAGTCGTCGGACATGCCGAGCGAGCGCACGGGCAACCCGAGTTCGTCAGCTTGGCGGACGACGGCGGAAAAACCGGGGCGCGCCGCGTCGGCGCCGCCGAGCGGACCAACCGCCATGAGCCCGCGCACGTTCAGACCGTCGCTCTGCAGATCGCGCACGAGCGCCGGCACTGCGTCGGGCGCGGCGCCGCCGCGGTCGGGGTCATCGGTCAAGTTCACCTGCACGAGGACCTCGGCGCCCGGGGCGCGCGCGGCAATAGCGGCGCCGACTTCGGCGCGGTCGACCGATTGCCACAGCGCCACGAACGGCGCCACGCGCCGCACCTTGTTGCGCTGGACCTGTCCGAGGTAGTGCCAGCGCGTGTCACGCGACGCGTGCGATGCGGCACGGTCGATCAACGCGTCGGCGCGGTTTTCGCCAACGTCGATCAATCCCAAGCTCAATGCGGCGTCGACCGCTTCGGCGGGCTGTTGCTTTGTGACAGCCACGATCGTGATCGCATCGGGGTCGGCGCCGGCAATCGCGATGCGGTCGTGGATGCGCGCGAGGTTGAACTGCACCTGCTCGAGGTACGGATCGCCTGACGACATCGCGCTCACGCCAGCCACGCGACGGTGGCCTGCCGCTGTTTGTCGGCGCGGGCCCGGTGCGACCAATAGCCGAGAGTGCACGCGGTGCAAGCGTCTTCGTCGTGAACGAGTTCGACGTTCAACTCGCCGAGTGCCGCCCGCACGGCGGCAGGCATGTCCAACGCGGGGGTGCCCGCCTTCGTGACGCCGCGCACATCGGCGCCGAAGCGCGCCACCACGCTGTCGAGGTCAGGCCCGACGAACTCGTAGCACTCGGCGTGAATGCACGGACCGAGCGCGGCGGTGATGTTCCGTCCGCCGTTGGCGCGCAAGGCGTCGACGGCATTACCGAGCACACCGGCCGCGAGCCCGCGCCAACCGGCGTGGACAACACCGACCGCGTCGTCGGCGACGAGCACGATCGGCGCGCAGTCTGCGGTGACAACCGCGACCGGAGCGTTCGGCACCGCTGCGATCGCGGCGTCGACTGGCGCGCCTTGGTGCTCGCCAGGCGTTGTCACCACAACCGCATCAACGCCGTGGACCTGCCTGAGCCAGGTCCAGGGGGAGTCGGCGATGATGCGACGGCGCTTCGCTAGGTCGTCGTCGTCGCAAGACGACGGCGGCGCGAAATCGCCGTCGGCTGTTGTGGTGAAACGGATCTCGGCGGCACCAAGCCGCACCAGCCGAAGGCCTCCGCTACTTCAGGAAGCTGGGGACGTCGAACTCGTCGTCACCGTCGTCGAAGTCGTCACGCGTGCTCAGACCAAGACCGCCGCGCTCGGGCGAGCGGCCGCCTTTGTCGTCCCAGCGTTCGAACCCTGCGGCAATGACGGTGACCTGAACCTCGTCGCCCATCGAGTCGTCGACAACCGTGCCGAAGATGATGTTGGCGTCGGGGTGTGCGTGCTCGTGCACGATCCCGGCGGCCGACTGCACTTCGAACAGACCCAGATCGCTGCCACCCTTGATGTTGAGCAGGATGCCGCGGGCGCCTTCGATCGACGCCTCGAGGAGCGGGCTGGTGATCGCCGCGCGAGCGGCGACGGTGGCGCGGTCGTCACCCGATGCTGTGCCGATGCCCATGATCGCGGTACCGGCGCTGCTCATAACGGCTTTGACGTCGGCGAAGTCGGTGTTGATCAGGCCGGGGGTGGTGATGAGGTCGGTGATTCCTTGCACGCCCTGAAGCAGTACCTCGTCGGCGACTTTGAACGCGTTGACCATCGAGGTCTTGTCGTTCGACACGGTGAGGAGGCGGTCGTTCGGAATCGTGATCAGCGTGTCGACCTTCTCGCGCAACTTCTGAATGCCGGTCTCGGCGCGCACAGCGCGTTGACGGCCCTCGAAACCGAAGGGGCGGGTGACCACGCCAATCGTCAGCGCGCCGATCGCTTTGGCGATCTCGGCCACGACGGGCGCGCCGCCGGTGCCGGTGCCGCCGCCCTTGCCTGCGGTGATGAACACCATGTCGGCGCCTTTGAGCATCTCTTCGATCTCGTCGCGGTGCTCTTCGGCGGCTTGGCGACCGATCTCGGGATCGGAGCCCGCTCCGAGGCCCCGCGTGAGTTGACGGCCGATGTCGAGCTTCACATCAGCGTCGCTCATCAGCAGGGCCTGCGCGTCGGTGTTGATAGCGATGAACTCGACGCCTTTCAAGCCGGCGTCGATCATGCGGTTGACGGCGTTCACGCCGCCGCCACCAATGCCGACAACTTTGATGACGGCGATGTAGTTCTGCGTAGCTCCGGGCATCGGTCCGGTTCCTCCAAAAAGTGTGGGAAGTCGCCCCGAATATCCCCGCAACACTCAACCTCAAGGTGAGAGTAAGTGTTATGTCAAGCTCTCGTGGCGGTCGAGACAATAACGGCGGGATGTCTCAACGTCAAGGTTCGATCGCACCTGTGTTTCGCGTGTTCAGTGTGTGACGGCCGGTGACTGCGGTACGCGCACGTCAATCACGGTCCCCGGAGCGTGCTGCACGGCGAGAACAGCTTCGGCCGCAGCCAACTTTTCGGCGATCCGGGAGGCGTCACCAAGTTCGACACGCACGTTGGTCGACACCGTCAGTTCGTACGTCGGCGTTTTCCCGTCGAGGCGGCGAATCGCCTGAATCTTCGGGAGGAATTCGGCCGACACCCCGCGCAAGACCGCTAGTGCGGACTGCAGGGCGGGGCCTACCTGTCGTCCCGGACCGGGCACCTTGTCGGGTGCGGTGATGGCGATCGTGCCCGCCGGTGCCGACTTGACGACGCCAAGGACGCGGCCGGTGCCGTCGAGCACCGCCACTCCCCCGCGCACGGCGATTGCGCCGATCGCGACGCGCTCTTTGATTTGGATGCGCACGATGTTCGGCCACTTGCGCGTGACCTCGGCGGTGTCGACCCACGGCAGACGCTCGACCTTGTGGGCCAGCGCGAATCGGTCTACGGCGATCATGGGGTGGCCCTGGCTCGACAGACCGGTAACGCGTAGCACCGCCTCGGCCGATGTCTCGTGCACGCCTACAACCTCGACTTTGTCGACGTCGAGCAACGGCGACCGGAAGAGCCCGACAAGACCGAGCACGACCGCGACGACCGCCACGCCGACGACCAACATCCGCAACCGCCGGCGTCCCTGTGCGCGGGCAACCGCCTGGCGGCGGCGGGCGACGCGCGGGTCGATTTTCGCAGTCTTCTTCGGAGCGTCGCGACCCGTCACGGCGTCGCCCCTGCTCCGAACCCGATCAGGCGCACTTCGGTTTTCAATTCAAGGCCGGCGTGCTCGCGCACCCGGCGCTGCACCTCGTTCATTAAGGCGCGAACGTCGTCGGCCGACCCGTTTGCGTCGGCCTGGATGAAGTTCGCATGTTTGCTCGACACTTCCGCGCTGCCGATGCGCAGACCTTTGCAGCCCGCGGCCTCGATGATGCGCCCGGCGCTGTCGCCACTCGGATTGGTAAACACCGACCCGGCGTTCTGCCCACCGGGTTGGTTGGCGCGGCGCCACCGCACGATTTCCGCGATCTTCGCTTCTGCTTCACCGGCGTCGGTGGGCTCCACCTTGAACGTCGCCGACGTGACCACGTAACTCGCTCCGACCGCAGTGTGACGGTACGACGCGCGCAGTTCGTCGATGGACCGTTCGCCGTCGGGGCCGCCTCGCAAATCGACGAATGCCCAGTCGCGCAAACATTGCGCGACATCCGAGCCGTGCCCGCCCGCGTTCATCCGCACCGCACCGCCGACCGAACCCGGAATGCCAACCGCCCATTCCAGGCCGCCGAGGCCAGCGGCGGCCGCGGCGCGGGCGACGAGCGGAAACGGAGCCGCACCTCCTGCGGTAATGGTGCGACAGGCGACATCGGGCGTGATGTGCGCGAACCCCTCGCCCAGAACCACTGCGATCCCCCGGAAGCCAGCGTCGGCGACCAGCATGTTCGAGCCGCGCCCCACCACGAGCACGTCGAGATTCGTCTCCATCACGGCCGTGCGCACGCGTCGCAACTCAGGAACGTCGCCCGCGACCACCAGCAGCGCAGCGGTACCGCCGACGCGATATGTCGTGCGGGCGCCCAGTTGCGCGTCACGGACGGCGAGCGGGCCCAACAAGCGCGCCGCGG